>NZ_JBFANH010000022.1:0-161271 GCF_040674755.1 Nocardia sp. NPDC049737
GGGGGGGCGGGGGGGGGGGGGGCGGGGGGCGGGGGGCGGGGGTGGGGGCCCCTCCGACAACCCGCCCCCCCCGGCCGCCCCCCCCCCCCCCCCGCCGCCCCCCCTCGACTGGGTCCCGGCGCGGTCGCGGGCGCCGGAACGAGTTCCGGCGCAACGACTCCCACTCGGCTGACTTCCAGAAATCTGAAGGCCGATGGGCGGATCCGGTGGCGGCCGGATCCGAGGAGGATGCGCGACGAACAGGTGCCGTTGTTCCCCGTGTAAGCGAGGATGATCCGCGGTCTCGTTCGGAGCGCAGCCCCCAAGGCGGGACGGTCGAGCAGGCAAAGGAGGCGTGTCTTCGCCTGCTCGCCGTCCGCGCCCGCAGCCGTGCCGAACTAGCGCAGCGTCTCGCGGCCAAGGGCTTTACGTCCGAGATCACCGAACGCGCCCTGGACCGCTTCACCGAGGTCGGCCTGATCGACGACGCAGCCTTCGCCGAACAGTGGGTCCACTCGCGTCACACCTTCTCCGGCAAGGGCAAACAAGCTCTCGCCCAAGAACTTCGCCGCAAGGGCGTATCCCAGTCCGACGCCGCCTCCGCCCTTGACGCCATCACCCCCGACGACGAGGAACAACGCGCCACCGAACTGGTCCGACGCAAACTACGCACCATGCCCACAAACCTGGACCGCGACAAAACAATCCGCCGCCTCGTCTCCATGCTCGCCCGTCGCGGCTACAACCAATCCACCGCCTTCACCGTCGTGAAAGCTGAACTCGCACAGGCCCAGTTCGACACGCCGGACCCCGACTGAGCTCTGGCAGCCCGCCCCGCCTGCGTGAGGCCTTGGTCGCCCACATGGCTCTTGCTCTAGGCACACGTGCGACCGGGCGTGTGCGTGGTGAACAGGGGTTGGGCTGCGGACTGGCTCCAATGGTTAGAGCTGAAGGGCGGGGGCGAGAACTTCCTCGCACCATTGGCGGAAGGTGGTGGGGGTTGTGGATTGAGGGGTGCGGGGTTCGGCGTTGTCGAGGCCGTTTTCCTTTGCCTCCAGCATGTCGTACATGCCCTGGGCCATGGCCTCGGACATGCCGGATTCGAGCATTGTGGCTTTGTAGGCTTCGCCGGAGACTTGTTGGAACCGGATCGGGCGGCCCAGCACTTCGGACATGATTCGCGCCATGTCGCTGTTGGACAGGTCTTCTGGGCCGAGTACAGGGACGCTGTCGTATCCGCTCCACGAGTCGTCGAGCAGCAGTTCGGCGGCGACGGCGGCGATATCGCGGGTCGCGCAGGTGGGGCGTTTCAAATCGGGGGAAAGCGGTGCGAAGAATATACCCTCAGCCTTGATTACTTCGACTTGGCGAAGCAGATTATCCATGAACGAGGGCATCGCCAGCGCTCGGTAGCTCACGCCGGTACGCGCAATCAGATCGTCCATGGCCAGCGACGCCGTGACCAGTCCGGCGTTCCCGACCACCGCTGACCCGCGACCGATGGATGAGACTCCGACCACTCGCTCGACACCCTGACTCTTGAATGCCTCGCACGCGGGCCGTGTGAAGTCCAGAACCGCGGCTTCGACGCTCGCGCCGCGATGGACCGGGGGCAGCAACCAGAACACGGCGTCGGCGTCGGCGAACGCCGGGGTGACGACATCGATATCGCTATGCGATCCCGTTACGACTTCGACGTGCTCGCGGATGTGCGCGGGCAGGCGTGCTGGATCACGCGCGATAACGCGGACCGGTGCGCCGCGGTCGAGGAGATGGGGGAGGACCTGACGGCCGATGGCGCCGGTAGGGGTAGTAACAACGATCATGACGACCTCTGCTCGAGTGATTTGGCACTGGCCAGTCAAGTCGGCGCGGCACCGAACCTGAAGGACCGATTCGATAAGCGTTGATACCGTGGGGATATGAGTGATCTGGAGGTTCGGCAACTCCGATACTTCGTGGCCGTCGCGGAGGAACTGCACTTCGGACGGGCGGCCGAGCGACTGGGGATGGCGCAACCACCCCTGTCCAGGGCGATCCGGGAACTGGAACGTCAACTGGGCGTTCAACTTTTCGAGCGCACCACCCGACACGTCGTGCTCACCGCGCCCGGCGAGACCCTGCTCCGCGACGCGCGGACCGCACTCGATGCCGTTGCGGCGGCTGCTCAGCGCGCCCGCCACGTCGGCAAGCCCGCGCCGGGGCTACGGCTCGCGCTCAAAGCTGACTACGATGCCGGACTCCTGCCGCGGATCTTCGAGACATATCACCTCGAGGACGCGGCAGTTCCGGTGGAGTTGATGTTGGGCGGTCGGGGCGAGCAGGTCCCGGCCCTTCGTCAGGGCCGCGCAGATGTCGCCCTCCTGGCCACCCCGTTCCACGACCGGGGTCTGGACGTCGAACCGCTGCTCACCGAACCCCGCTTGGTCGCGCTGGCCGCATCCGATCCGCTCGCCGCCCGGACAACTCTGTGCCTTGCCGACCTGGCCGGTCGAACGCTCCCCGACGGAACTCCCGCCGACCGCGACGGCCTCGCCCCGCCTCCAGAACCCCCGCGCCCGGTCCTGGATCTGGCGCAGCTGTTCAACCTGGTCGAACTCGGCAACATCATCTGGTTCCCGCCCTCCTCGGTCGCTCGCCGTCACCCACGCCCCGGGATCGCCTACCGCCCTGTCACCGACCTCCGACCAACGGCCCTCGCGATAGCCTGGCCGCAAAATTGCCACTCACCCGCGGTAGCGGCCTTCGTCCGTGCAGCCACCGCCGTAGCCGCGGCCACCTACCCTCCCGAATCCGCAATGCCCGCCGAAACTTTCACCGCTGCCCCGCGCTCCGAAACCGAAGAATTCCGCAGCACCGTGCCCTCATCCTGATCACCGACCACCTGATCGACGGCCCCCCGCGCATACGCTGGGCTCCCGCAACCCCCTGTGACGCCGCACAGCCCCGCATACCGGGTGTGCGGCGGTCCCAAAGGGGGTGAAAGCCTCCGCGCCACCAGTGCTCTCGTTCTGATTACCGCGACCGATTGCGCGCCACTCACCCGATCGACGCGACGATAACCCAACCGCTGCACACTGGAATCTGCAGGCGCTTGGTATCAGCCGCACGCCCCCGATACTGCGTCTGCGAAAGCCGAGTCAGCCCGAATGAGTCTGAGCGTGCACGTTCCCGCGAAATCTGGCGATCTCTGCTGGATTCGGGCGAAAGTGCGCGCTCAGACCCGTCAGGCCACGGACTCACGGCTTCTGCGTGATATCCATCCCCGGAGTCGCATCGGCGAGAATCGAGTCGGCCGCCACGACGGCCGCGCCCTTGGTCCGCTTGCGCGAGCGCAAACGCTGCTCCAGTTTGTTGGCCACGATCGTCAACGTGCTGTTGAGCAGAATCATCACTACTGCGACGACCATCAGTGCGGGCACCGTATTGCGTTCGGCAGCACCGAGCTGCGAGCCCTGACGCACGATCTCGAGGTAGGTGATCTGGTAACCGAGCGCCGAATCCTTCAGCGCCACAACCATCTGCGAGATCAAGGCGGGCAGCATGGCGGTAATCGCCTGCGGCAACAGGATCAACCGCATCAGCTGTCCCTTGCGCAGACCCAGCGCCACCGCGGCCTCGGTCTGTCCCTTCGGCAGCGATTTGATGCCCGCCCGCACGATTTCGGCGATGACCGAACCGTTGTAGACAGTCAACGCGATCACCACGGCCCACAGGGCGAGCTGATCGACCTTGAACACCTTGTAGTCGGAGAAGACGTAGAACAGGAAGATCATCAGGATCAGCACCGGAATGGCCCGGGCCACCTCGACGATCGTGCCGGCCACCCAGCGCACCACCCGGTGCTCCGACAGGCGCAGGATGCCGAAGACCATGCCGATCACCAGCGCGAACACGATCGAAAGCAGCGCCGCGACCAGGGTGCCGCGCAGACCGGGCAGCAGATAGGTCTTCCAGACGTCCGCCTCGATGAACGGCTTCCACTTCTCGGCGGTGAATTGTCCCTTATCGGCGAAGCCGCGATAGAACACCCACCCGAGTGCCAGCACCGCGACAATCGCGATGACGGAATAGATTTGGTTTCGAATGCGCGCGCGGGGCCCCGGCGCATCGAAAAGAACCGAAGCTCCACTCACCGGGCCACCTCGAATCGTTTGGCCAGCCAGCCGAACAGCAGACCGGTCGGCAGGGTCAGGATCACGAAGCCGAGTGCGAAGATGAAACCGATGGTGATCAGCGCGGCCTCGTTCTCGTTCATCTTGGCCATCAGGGTCGCGGCCTCGGCGACGCCGATCGCCGAGGCGATCGTGGAGTTCTTGGTGAGCGCGATCAGCACGCTGCCCAGCGGGGCGATAACCGAGCGGAATGCCTGCGGCAGCACCACGATTCGCAGATTCTGCGTAAAGGTGAAGCCCAAAGAGCGGCCCGCCTCGGACTGACCCATCGGCACGGTGTTGATACCCGAGCGCAACGACTCGCACACGAATGCCGCTGTGTAGATGCTGAGTCCGAGTACCGCGTAACGGAAGTTGTTCTGCGCCAGCGAGTTCGGACCCTCAGGCGCGAGCTTCCAGCCCATGGTGGAGTAGAGGCCGAGTGAGCTGAACACGATGATCAGCGTCAGCGGGGTATTGCGGAAGATGGTGACGTAGGCGGCGCCGAGAAAACGGGCGACCGGCACGGGGGACACGCGCATCGCGGCGACGAATGTGCCCAGGATCAGGGCCAGAACCGCCGACGACGCGGTCAGTTTGATGGTCACCCAGAAGGCGCCGAGGACGTCATACCTCGAGATCAGGTCGAACACAGTGGTCGCGTCCCTCCGATCGGATTGTGCGGCGGCCGGAGATCGTCCTTCCGCGCGCGATGTACAGGTTGCTCGTAGCGAAGTGACCGGGTGGCCCGCGCGGGCCACCCGATCACGAATCTCAGTACCGGTTCACCGTCGGGGGCGTGGGCGCCTGGTAGCCGGAGGCGCCGACCGTGGAATCGAACGCCTTCTTCCACGACCCGTCGGCGATCATCGCCTCGATCGCGTCATTGACCTTGTCGCGCAGCTCTTTATCGCCCTTCTTCAGGCCGATGCCGTAGTTCTCCGTGGTGAACGGCTTGCCGACGACCTTGAACGTGCCCGTGCTCTGTGCGGCGTAACCGGCCAGGATGATGTCGTCGGTGGTCACCGCGTCGTACGAACCGGCCTGCAGGCCCTCGAGGCACAGCGAGTAGGTGTCGTTGGTCTGCAGCTGCGTGGCCGGGTAGTTCTTCTCGATGTTCTGGGCCGGGGTGGAGCCCTTCACCGAGCAGACCTTCTTACCCTTCAGATCATCGGGACCATTGATGCTGTTGTTGTCGGCCTTCACCAAAAGCGACTGGCCCGCAACGTAATACGGCCCGGCGAAGTCGACCTTCTGCTTACGTGCGTCGTTGATCGAGTAGGTGGCGACGATGTAGTCGACCTGACCGTTCTCGATCAGCGTCTCGCGCTGACCGGACGGGGACTCCTTGAACGTAATGTTCTCCGGTTTCACACCGAGCTTGCCCGCGACGTATTTGGCGACCTCGACGTCGAAGCCGCTGTAGGAGCCGTCCTTATTGCGCAGGCCGAGGCCCGGCTGGTCGAATTTGATTCCGACGGTGAGCTTTCCGTCCTTGGCGTTGTCGAGTGCGGATTTGTCGCTACCACCGCCACAGGCGGCGGTTGTTGCGGCCAGCGTCAGGGCGATCGCCCCGATGCCGAGTCGAAGCGAACGGTTGATCCTCATCGTGTTCCTTCTCCCTCTGGTGATTTCGGTGGCCGAGGTCTTACGGTTGCGGTGATTACTCGGTTCAGTGGCTCAGAATCTTGCCGAGGAAATCCTTGGCACGGTCGGACTTCGGCGCGGTGAAGAACACCTCGGGTGTGTCGTCCTCGACGATCGACCCGTCCGCCATGAACAGCACCCGATTACCCGCCTTGCGCGCGAAGCCCATCTCGTGGGTGACGACCAGCATCGTCATCCCCTCCTTGGCCAACGACACCATGACGTCGAGCACCTCGTTGACCATCTCCGGATCC
Organism: Nocardia sp. NPDC049737; assembly: GCF_040674755.1. Lineage (NCBI taxonomy): Bacteria > Bacillati > Actinomycetota > Actinomycetes > Mycobacteriales > Nocardiaceae > Nocardia > Nocardia sp. NPDC049737. Next base: position 6,035 of record NZ_JBFANH010000022.1, read on the forward strand.
AGCGCCGAAGTCGGCTCGTCGAACAGCATCACCTTCGGGCTCATCGCCAGCGCACGGGCGATCGCGACGCGCTGCTGCTGGCCGCCGGACAGTTGCGCCGGATACTTATCGGCCTGATTGGCGATCCCGACGCGCTCGAGCAACTCCATCGCGCGCTTGCGGGCGTTCTCCTTTTTCACCTTGCGAACCTTCAGCGGCGCGAGCATCACGTTCTCGACGATCGTCTTGTGCGCGAAGAGGTTGAATGATTGGAACACCATGCCGACATCGGCGCGCAGTGCGGCAAGCGCGCGGCCCTCGGCGGGCAGTGGCACCCCGTCGATGGCGATATCGCCGGAGTCGATCGGCTCGAGTCGGTTGATGGTGCGGCACAGCGTCGACTTCCCGGACCCCGAGGGGCCCAGAACGATAACAACCTGCCCCTTGGGGACTTCGAGGTTGATATCGCGCAGTACATGCAGGTCACCGAAGTGCTTTTGCACATCGCGCATCGAAATCATCGGCGCGCTTGTGGCGGTACTGCCCTCATCAGAACTAGCTGCCCCGGTTTTGGCCAACCCGATTGTGTCGGGCGTGGTGGCGTCGTCGGTCATGGTCCAAGACCTTAAGCGGAAAACGGCGATTTGCCCGGGTTTCGGCGACACACCGTGACGCCGCGCCGATACGACACAGCGCCGTAACCCTACTGATGCGCCTCGGCCTGGGCCTGGAGCCAGCGCCGATGCGCTGAAAACCCGCGTTGCGCACCCCCGTACCCTGGACGAGTGGATTCGATCGGACAGGCAGTGCTGTCTCCCGCCCCTGCGGCCGCGGACGGCGCACGCAGTTACGAGGTCCGCACCTTCGGCTGCCAGATGAACGTGCACGATTCCGAACGCTTGTCGGGCCTGCTCGAGGGTGCGGGTTATGTGAAGGCCGCGCCGGGTGCGACGGCCGATCTCGTCGTCTTCAATACCTGCGCGGTGCGCGAGAACGCCGACAACAAGCTCTACGGCACCCTCGGCCACCTGGCCCCGATCAAGGCCGACCGGCCGGGCATGCAGATCGCCGTCGGCGGCTGCCTGGCGCAGAAGGACCGCGACACCGTCGTGCGCAAGGCGCCCTGGGTGGACGTGGTGTTCGGCACGCACAACATCGGCTCGTTGCCGGTGTTGCTGGAACGTGCGCGGCACAATGCCGAGGCGCAGGTGGAGATTCTGGAATCGCTGGAGGCGTTTCCGTCGAGCCTGCCCGCCAAGCGTGAATCCGCTTATGCCGGTTGGGTTTCGATCTCGGTCGGTTGCAATAACACCTGCACGTTCTGCATCGTGCCGTCGCTGCGCGGCAAGGAGGTCGACCGCCGTCCGGGAGATGTGCTCGCCGAGGTGCAGGCGCTGGTCGATCAGGGCGTGCTGGAAGTCACGCTACTCGGGCAGAACGTCAACTCCTACGGTGCGTCCTTCGCCGATCCCGATGAGGCGCGCGATCGCGGTGCCTTCGCGAAACTGCTGCGCGCTGCCGGGCGCATCGATGGGCTGGAGCGGGTGCGCTTCACCTCGCCGCATCCGGCCGAATTCACCGATGACGTGATCGAGGCGATGGCCGAGACGTCGAATGTCTGCCCGCAGCTGCATATGCCGCTGCAGTCCGGTTCGGATCGGGTGCTGAAGGCGATGCGCCGGTCCTACCGCAAGGCGCGCTACCTCGGCATCATCGAGAAGGTGCGGGCCGCGATGCCGCATGCCGCGATCACTACCGACATCATCGTCGGCTTCCCCGGCGAGACCGAGGAGGATTTCCAGGAGACTTTGGATGTGGTCCGACAGGCTCGGTTCACCAGCGCCTACACCTTCCAATACTCCAAGCGTCCCGGCACACCTGCCGCGGATATGCCCGATCAGTTGCCGAAGGCGGTAGTGCAGGAGCGCTACGAACGGCTGATCGCGCTGCAGGAGGAGATCTCCCTCGACGCGAACAAGGCGCTCATCGGCACCGAGGTCGAATTGCTGGTCGCCGAGGGTGCTGGCAAGAAAAACGCGGCGACCGCCCGAATGAGCGGCCGCGCCCGCGACGGCCGACTCGTGCACTTCCGTCCCGAAGGCGCTGCGGAAAAGATCCGCCCCGGCGACATCATCACCGTCGACATCACCGATGCGGCCCCGCACCATCTGATCGCTGACGCGACCATCAAAACCCACCGCCGCACCCGTGCCGGGGACGCCCACGAACGTGGCATCACACCCAAAACCGACCCCATCGGGGTCGGCCTCGGCCTTCCACGCATCGGCACCCCCAGCACCGAGCCGGTCGCCTCTGGCTGCTCAACCGGCTGCGGCGCATGAACACTCGGCCGGGTGACGATGACCTGACGCGTGCTGGGGGAGCGGGTCTCACACCCGGTGCGTCTGGAGCGTCGTCCGAGTCGTATTCGACTGGTGCCGAAGGGGATCGTCCGGTGCGTGCTGCCGAGGGGGCGGATCTCGAGTCCGGTCGTGCATCCGATGCGTCTGTCGGCAGTGCGCCTGAACCGGATTCGGGGGCAGGAGAGGCAAGTACTACCGAACGTAGTGGGGTGGTTGCGGGGGAAGAGGGCGGTGATGGCACAGTGGATGCGGGTATGGCAGCCGAGCAGGGATCAGCCGAAGGAGACGAGGGCGCAGTGAACTCGGTCGAGAGCAGTAATGGCTTCGAGCAGTTCAAGGACGATCTCGATGCCGTCGAGCGGCGCATTGCGGGGGAGATAGATCCGGGGGTGCGCGCGATGGTGGTCGCCGGTGCCGTTTTCCTGCTGCTGTTTTCACTCGTGCTGTCGCATGCGGGCGGCGCGCGCGGGTTCGATGTGTTGCTCGGTACCGATGCCGCACGTGCCGAGCACATCGGTCTGCCGTCGCGGATCTTCGTCTGGTTCGCCGTCGTCTTCGGCATCGGCTTCTCGCTGCTCGCTCTGATGACCCGTCGCTGGGTGCTCGCCTGGGTCGCGGTCGCCGGTTCCGCGATCGGCAGCGTGTTCGGCGTCTTCTCGATCTGGCACCGCCAGACACCAGGCCTCGGTAACTACCACGGCGCAGGCCCCGGTGTCGGCCTCATCCTCGGCGTCATCGCCATCATCGTGCTGACCTTCCACTGGATCCGCGTCGTCTGGAGCCGCACCGCGCTGCAACTCGCCGCGGAGGAGCAGCGCCGCACCGCCGCAGCCGCCGCCGAGGAACGCGACCGCCGCCGCCTCACCGGCGACTCCTGACCCCCGGCGCACCCGATTCCGGACCTACCCCTGAGCCCGCACTTTTCGCGACGACGTCGCCGAAACCGAAGTGCGAAGGGGCATTTGGCGATCGACCATATTCCGCGGGTCTCTGATCGGCACCGCGGCTGCGCGACAGCGTGAGCCGGATCCATGCTGCTGGAATTGGGAAGACACCCGCTGGGTGGCGGGCAGTGACGGTCGATCATGGGCGGATAGGCCCCTGTTCGTTCGACCTCAACAGGGCGCCGAGACTACGACCGAACCGGACAGGCTACCTCCGAGGCTGGCATGGCGGTGGGGTCGACCAGCGCGTCGACGAGCGGGGTCAGTCGCCGAAGTTCTTCCAGATGGGTCGCGCTGAGTCGTGCGAGGATTTCTCGACCCGCTTCGGTCAGTGCGAGACGGACGACGCGGCGGTCCTTGCCCTCCTCCCGATTGCGCGCGACGAGGCCGAGTTGCTCCGTGCGATCGATGAGTTGCACCACACTGTGGTGCCGGGTGCACAAATACTCAGCGATTTCTCCGATGCTGGGGCCCGCTGGATCGGAATGTCCTCGAATTGCCAGCAGCAGTTGATGCTGGGTGGCAGTGAGTCCCACGTCGGCTGCCCGTCGTTCGCTCCAATGCAGGAAGCGGCGGAGCCCGGCCCGGAACGTCAGCAGCCTCGAATACTCCTCGTCGCTGAGGTGATCAGCCACCGACATGGACTCATATATCATGTCGTGATATTATCACATAACGCTGCGTGGGCCGGGCGGTCAGGGCTGTGGGCCGTCTCCGCTCGACAGTCTCTATTCACACACTGCGTCTGAAGGTGGTGGAGGACATGACCAGTGAGGCCATGAGCATGAGCCGGCATCCCGACATCCTGGAGTTGCGGGCCAAGCATGAGAAATATGAGCTCGCCTCGGAGGCGCCAGCCGCCCAAGCGGTCGCCGGCCTGATGTTCCTGACCGGGCTCTATATCGCTATCTCGCCCTGGGTTGTCGGATTCAACGGGTTCACGACCTTGACAGGGAACAACCTCATCGTCGGGATCGCCCTGGCTATGCTGGCCGTCGGATTCGCTTCGGTGTACGGCCGAACCCACGGGATCGTCTGGGCCGCTCCACTGATCGGTGTATGGACGATCGTCGCTCCCTGGGTGGTGAGCGGGAACGTCGATACCGCATCAACGATCTGGAGCAACGTAGTCGCCGGCGCGGTCGCGGTACTGCTCGGCCTGGGCTCGATGTTCCTCGGAATGAGCCGAATGAGCCGAACCGGCCGAATGGCAGGCCGGGCGCCTGGTACGGGCGCGGTTCAGAGCTAGGACCGCCCGGGTACTCCCGAGGCAATGACAGCATTCGTCGTGTGGGATACGGATATTCTGGGTGCCACCAGGGCGAGGATGTTGCACGCGCCGACCGAGCATCGGAACCTGCCCGACCTCGTCGGCGCGCTCAACGCCGCCCGCTACGCAACCCAGTCCGGCCTCGTCGCCGCTGGACGGTTGGTGAGGCTGTGGCTGTCGGCCCGTGACGGCGTACCCGCTCCACTCCGCGGAACTACCGCGCGGCCTGCCACGGCACCGCTGCACGTGGCCATGGCGAATTACGCGAGCCGCCGCATCCAGATTCGCCACCTCGTCCCCGCCGCCCGACCACGCCCCGCCGCCGAACTGCTCTCAGGCGCCACCACCGGCGGCCTCACATGATCGCCGCGGATGTGCGGATCGAGGACCCGGTGACGGTCGCCGCCTACAAGTTCCCGACACCCGAGCCCGAGGCGGACGGCACTCTGACCTGGGACGCCACCACGGCAGTCGCGGTCGACCTGACAGCGGGGGGCGAACACGGGCTCGGCTGGACCTATAGCAGCCCCGCGGCTGCCACGGTCATCACGCACGATCTGGCGCCCGTTCTGCGGGGATGCTCACCGCTCGACATTCCCGGCTGCCGCGCGGCCCTGCAACGCGCTTGCCGCAATATCGGCACCACAGCCGTAGTGGCTCATGCGTTGAGCGCGGTCGACATCGCGCTGTGGGATCTAAAGGCCAGGCTGTTGCGAGTACCGCTGTCGAAGCTCTTCGGTTCAGCGCGGCCGGCGACCCCGGTGTACGGGTCGGGCGGCTTCACCAATCTCACCGACGGCGAACTCGCCGAGCAGATAGCGGATTGGCTCGCGGCGGGCTGCTCTGTCGTGAAGATCAAGATCGGTCAGGACCGGGGCGGCGCGACCGACCGCGATCTCGCACGTGTAGAGAAGGCCACCGACCTACTCGGCGGGACCGGTCGCCTGATGGTCGACGCCAACGGCGGGTACAGGGTCGGACAGGCGCGGCGTGTCGGCGCCGAACTCGACCGGCTCGGTGTGATCTGGTTCGAGGAACCGGTCACCAGCGACGACCCAGCCGGGCTGCGGCGAGTGCGCGACGCGGTGCGCTGCGATGTGGCCGCCGGTGAATACGTCTACAGCCGCTACGACGCCGCGCAACTCGTCGGCGCCGTGGATTGCCTGCAGCTCGACGTCACCCGATGCGGCGGCTACAGCGGATTCCTCGAATGCGCCGCCCTCGCCGCCGCCCACGGCTTGGATGTCTCGGCACACTGCGCACCGGCGTTGCACGCACCGATCACCGCAGCGGTGCCCAACCTGCGACACCTCGAATGGTTCGTCGACCACGCCCGCCTGGAACCGATCCTGGTCGAGGGCGTCCCTGTGGTCGCCGACGGTGTCCTGCCACCGCCCATCCGTCCGACCGGACACGGCATGTCTCTCGCCGAAACGGCTGTCCCCTACCAGATTTCATGACGACTACAGCGCGGTAATGCGGTCTCGCAGCACAAGTGAAACCCCGACCGATCCGTTTCGCACCAGCGCCCGGCGCTATCGGATCAGCGGTTGCTGACCGCGCCCTCTGCGGCCTCGGCCCACTCGCGCCACTGCTTGGCCTGCTCGAGCGCCTTCTCCGCATCGCGCTTATTGCCTGCGGCGGTTGCCTTGGCGGCTTGCTCCTCGAATTGAGCGACGCGCTCACGGAATTGGGCGGCGCGGGCCATGGCCTCCGGATCGGTGCGGCGCCATTGGGCGTCGACCGCATCGCGGACGCGCTTTTCGATGGTGCGGAGTTTGCCTTCTAGTTCCTGGATGCGTTCGCGCGGGACCTTGCCGATCGCGTCCCATTTGTCCTGAAGTTCGCGCAGCGCGGCGCGGGCGGTGTCCAGACCGGTGGCCGGATCGATGTGTTCGTAGGCGTGCAGCAATTCTTCCTTGGCTGCGGCGTTGTGCTCGAATTCGGCGTCGCGCTCGGAGACCGCGGCATTGCGTGCGGCGAAGAAGACGTCCTGGGCGCTCTTGAAACGCCGCCAGAGGGCCTCGTCGGCCTCGCGTGGTGCCCGGCCCGCCGCCTTCCATTCAGCGAGCAGATCGCGGAACACACCGGCCGTGCCGACCCAGTCGGTGGAGCCGGACAGTTCCTCGGCGCGCACGCAGAGCTCTTCCTTGCGCGACTTCGCGGCCGCGCGTTCGCGATCGAGTTCGGCGAAGTGTGCACCGCGGCGGCGGTTGAACGCCTCGCGTGCCTTGGAGTAGCGCTTCCACAGTGCGTCGTCGACCTTGCGGTCCACGCCGCGGATGGACTTCCATTCGTCCAGGATTTCGCGCAGTCGATCGCCCGCGGCCTTCCACTGCGTGGATTCGGTGGCGATCTTCTCGGCCTCGGCGCACAGCGCTTCCTTGCGCTCGGTGTGCTCGTGCCTGGCCTTTTCCTTCTCCTCCTTGGCGTGCGCGGCCGCCTCTTCGGAGTGTTCGGTAATGGCCTGCAGTCGTCGCGCCAGCCCGTCGACATCGCCGATGACCGCCGCGGTGGGCAGCGATTCGGCGATGGCGACCGCGGCTGCCTTGGTCTTGCGGGCATCCGCCCCGGCGGCCAGTCGCGCCTCGAGCAGCGCCACCTCGGTGGCCAGATCGTCGAACCGACGGCCGAAATGCGCTAGGCCCTCGGTGGCGTCACCGGCCTGCCAGGATCCGACGACGCGCTCGCCCTCGGCGGTCTTCACCCACGCGGTGCCGTCGTCATCGACGCGACCCCACACACTAGGATCGCTGGCGGTCGGGACGACGAGGGGATGCGGATGCTGCTGCGCGGCCTGCCCCGGAGCCGGTTTGACCGCATGTGGCTTGGGATGGGCCGTCGACCCGCCCGGCTTGGGGGTCGCGGCTGGTTTCGGGGCGGCGGAAGGTTTAGGCACGGCGGCCTTCGGAGAGTCCGAGGGGCGCGGCGTGCTGCCGGGGGTCGCTTTCGCCGTTCCGTTGCTCTCGCTCATTGCTCCTCGTCCCTGCCGCGCGTCACGGCTGCCTGGTTACGCCCTAGCTCACTCCATTGAACCCGGTCCGAGCCCTGTAAACCATCGATCAATGCCCTCCGACTGATGATTCCCAGGGAAATCAACCCGTGATGACCTGGGTTGTAGCACCTCGAACACTATCAATCTCGGCCGAGTTTGCGGCAGAGACACTCGAACCCCGACGTTGCGGACGCCGCGGCGGTGCTGTGGATCGCGCATTCGGCGAACGACTACGGTTACGGCGTGTTCTCCATTGCGGCCCTGGTCCCGTCGCCGCCGATCCTGGTGCCCGAGCTCTGCGGCGCTGTCGCGTACGCGGCCGGGTCGGATTCCGATGACGCGACTGTGGAGTTGCGCGCGGCCGCGCTCACCGCGGTCGGCGCGTTGGCCGCGACGACTCGGCACTGGACCGTCGTCGGTGTGGGCGCGTCAGCGCAGGTCCTCGGACCGGATACGGTCGGCACCTTCCGCGGTTTCGGTGCGGACGTGCAGGTCGGGATGTCGGCGGACGCTCTGTCGCGATCGCGGCACACGCCCGGCGCAGCGGACCCGCAGCAGCCGCTGCCCGCCCTGATCGCCGGGTGGTTGCGCGGCCAGGTCGCACCGGATGCGGTTGCCGCGACGACCCTCGTCGCTGCCGACACGCCCGCCGACGGGTGCGCCCGGGTCGGCGCGCAGTTGCGTACCGCCCTGGACGATTCGCCTGAGCAGGCGGGCGTGCTCGTCGTCGCGGACGGCGCGGCCACACTGACCCTCAAAGCACCGGGATACCTCGACGAGCGCGCGGCCGACGTGCAGCGCGAACTGGACCGTGCACTGGCCGGAGGCGATACCGCCGGATTGCTCGCCCTGGATCCGGACTTGTGCGCCGAACTCGTGCTGTCCGGCCGCGCGGCCTATCAGGTGCTCGCCGGACTGTTCGTCGCCGATCCGGTCGCACCATCTGTCGAAACCCTGTACAGCGATGCCCCTTTCGGCGTCGGATATCAGGTGAGCGTCTGGCGGCCGAGCGCATCGGGAGGCGATCGGTGATAAAGCCGATCGCCGTGGTCGGCCCCACCGCCACCGGCAAATCCGATCTCGGTCTCGACCTCGCCGAACGACTCGGCGGCGAAATCGTGAATATCGACGCGATGCAGCTCTATCGCGGTATGGATGTCGGCACCGCGAAACTCCTGCCCACCGAACGCCGGGATATCCCGCACCACCAACTCGATGTCCTCGAGGTGACCGAAACCGCTACCGTCGCCGCTTACCAGGCCGCGGCCAGTGTGGATGTGCGCGAGACCATGGCGCGTGGCCGCACGCCGATCATCGTCGGCGGTTCGATGATGTATGTCCAAGCGCTGCTCGACGATTGGGAATTTCCGGCCACCGATCCGACGGTCCGCGCGCGCTGGGAGGCATTGCTCGCCGAGCGCGGCGTCGGTGCGGTACACCAGGCATTGAAAGCGGCCGATCCGGCTGCCGCGGCGACCATCCTGCCGACCGATGGCCGTCGCATGGTGCGAGCGCTCGAGGTCGTCGAACTCACCGGCCGCCCGTTCGCGGCCTCGGCGCCGGTCATCGGAAAACCGCGCTGGGACACCGTGATCATCGGTGTGGACCGCGATACCGCCGAACTCGACGCGCGCATCGAACGGCGCACCGCGCTGATGTTCGAGGCCGGTCTGGTCGACGAAGTGCGCGGACTGATCGATATGGGTCTGCGCGAGGGTGTTACGGCGCGCCGGGCGATCGGCTACGCACAAGTCCTGTCGTACCTGGACAACGAATACGACCTGAACCACGCGCAGGAACGTACCCTGATCGGCACCCGGCGCTATGTCCGGCGGCAGCGCTCGTGGTTCCGCCGCGATCCCAGGGTGCGGTGGGTGGACGGCGCCGATCCCGAACTGGTCGCGACCGCGTTGTCCCTGCTCGAGAAGGAACGGATCCCGCAGTGACACGTCGTGTGAGTACCCGCAATGCCTCGGTCCAGGTGTGGCAGGCGTACCTGAACAACCGGACCAAGCGCCACCGCGACGGCCGCTTCCTGGTGCAGGGCGTGCGCCCGATCACCCAGGCGATCGCCAACGACTGGCCGCTGGAGACGATGCTCTACCGCATCGGCGCGCCGGAGCTGTCGAGTTGGGCACGCGAATTACTGGAGACCAGCGGCGTGCAGCAGGTCGGCCTGGTGCCGGAGTTGATGGCCGAACTCGGCGAAAAGTCCAGTGGTATACCGGAATTGGTGGCCGTCGCGATATCCAGGCAACCCGAGCTCGACACCTTCGAACCCGGCGAACCCGGCGACGGCGCGCCACCTGTTGTGGTGGTTTTCGACCGGCCCAACTCACCGGGCAATCTCGGCACGCTCATCCGCTCCGCCGACGCGTTCGGTGCCAGCGCAATCATCGTGACCGGTCACGGTGCCGACCAATACGATCCGCAGGCGGTCCGCGCATCGACGGGTTCGCTGTTCGCCGTGCCCGTCTTCCGGGCGGCCGGAGTCGCGCAGGTACTCGAATTCCGGGACCGGCAGATCCAGCGCGGCATCCCGACCCGCATTGTCGGCACCGATGAGAACGGCGCGGATGCCGTCTTCGACTACGACTTCGCCGAGGCGACGATTTTGGTCGTCGGCAATGAGAGCAGCGGCATGAGCGCGGCCTGGCAGGAGGCCTGTGACGATATGGTCTATATCCCGATGGGCGGAACCGCCAGCTCGCTCGGTGCGCCCTCGGCCGCCGCGGTCGCGCTGTACGAAATTTCGCGGCAGCGCCGTACGTTGGTTCGAGGACGATAAGCAGGGAGAATGCGCGACGTGTCGGATATCGAGTTCACCAAGGGCCACGGCACCGAGAACGACTTCGTGGTGCTGCCCGATCCGGAAGTTCGGCTGGACCTGACGCCGGACCGGGTCGCCGCGCTGTGCGATCGTCGCCGCGGACTCGGTGCGGACGGTGTGCTGCGGGTGGCGCGCGCGGGGGCACTGCGGGACGCGGGTGTGCTCGCCGAGATTCCCGAGGGCATCACCGATACCGACTGGTTCATGGACTACCGCAATGCCGACGGCTCGATCGCCGAGATGTGCGGCAACGGGGTGCGGGTTTTCGCGCACTACCTGGCGGCGAAGGGGCTCGAATCGAGTGCAGAATACGTCGTCGGCAGTCGGGCAGGGGCGCGTCCGGTCACGGTGCATTCCGGCGGCCCTGCCAATGGCGAGGTCACCGTGGGGATGGGCATTGTTCGTGAGCTCGGTTCCTCCACCGCGACCATCGGTGGTTGGGCGCTGCCCGGCATCGGCATCGACGTCGGCAATCCGCACCTGGCCTGCGTCGATGCGAATATGTCGGCGGACGCGCTCGCGAAACTCGATCTCACCGTCGCACCCGGCTTCGACCCGGACCTGTTCCCGCAGGGCGTGAATGTCGAGATCCTGACCGGACTGGAGCACGGTGCGGTCGATATGCGCGTCTACGAACGCGGAGTCGGCGAAACCCGTTCCTGCGGAACCGGAACCGTCGCCGCCGCGGCGGCGGCCTTGGCCGCAAATGGTTTCCGTATCGCCACCGATAGCGGCGAGGTGCGCGTACGAGTGCTCGGTGGCGAGGTAACCGTCCGCCTCGTCGAGGGCGTGGCCTGGTTGCGTGGACCGTCGGTGCTGGTCGCGACGGGGCGGATCGCCGAAAACTGGTGGTCGTCGCTTTCGCGGAGCTGAGTGCCGATACCGCGCGCCTGTATAAAGCCAGGATGACCGTCCTCGGCCGTATCCAGGGATAACCGAATGCGCATCGGTTAGTACTCGTGGCAGCATGGATGATGTATGACGAAATCGAAGACTTTTGAATTCACTCCGGCCGACGACGACAATGACCATGTCGAGGCCGTCGAGGACACGACGGAAGACACCGGCGATGTAGTCGCCGAGCACGCCGCGCGGATGCGCCGGTCCGGTTGGACCGCCGATCCCACGGTCGGCGAGATGCAGCTCGACGAGCGCTCCTCGCTGCGGCGTGTCGCGGGTCTGTCCACCGAGCTCACCGATATCACCGAGGTCGAGTACCGGCAGCTGCGACTGGAGCGGGTCGTGCTGGTCGGGGTCTGGACCACGGGCACCGCCACGCAGGCCGAGGCGAGCATGGCCGAACTGGCCGCGCTCGCCGAGACCGCGGGTTCTGAGGTGCTCGAAGGACTGATCCAGCGTCGCGACAAGCCGGATCCGGCCACCTACATCGGTTCGGGCAAGGCCGACGAACTGCGCGCCGTGGTACTGGAAACCGGTGCCGATACCGTGATCTGCGACGGTGAACTGACTCCGGCGCAGCTGACCGCGCTGGAGAAGGTCGTCAAGGTCAAGGTGATCGACCGGACCGCACTGATTCTGGACATCTTCGCCCAGCACGCCACTTCCAGCGAGGGCAAGGCGCAGGTGTCGCTGGCCCAGATGGAATACATGCTGCCGCGATTGCGTGGTTGGGGTGAGTCCATGTCCCGGCAGGCCGGCGGTCGCGCGGGCGGCAACGGCGGCGGTGTGGGTCTGCGTGGTCCCGGTGAGACCAAGATCGAAACCGATCGTCGCCGCATTCGCGAGCGAATGGCCAAGCTGCGCCGCGAGATTCGCGAAATGAAGACCGCACGCGATACCAAACGGTCCCGTCGCACCTCCAGCGGTATCCCGTCGGTCGCCATTGTCGGCTACACCAATGCGGGCAAATCCAGCCTGATGAACGCACTGACCGGGGCGGGCCTGCTTGTCCAGGACGCATTGTTCGCGACCCTGGATCCGACCACCCGTCGCGCCGAACTGGACGACGGCCGCGAGGTCGTCTTCACCGATACCGTCGGATTCGTGCGGCATCTGCCGACCCAGTTGGTCGAGGCCTTCCGGTCCACTCTGGAGGAGGTCACCGGCGCGGATCTGCTGCTGCACGTCGTGGACGGTTCCGACCCGCTGCCCGCCGAACAGATCAAGGCGGTCCGCGAGGTGATCACCGATGTGATCAAGCAATCGGGGTCACCCGCGCCGCCGGAGCTGTTGGTGGTCAACAAGATCGATGCGGTCGACCCGGTCGAGCTCACTCGGCTGCGCGCGATGTTGCCCGACGCCTCCTACGTCTCGGCGCAGAAGGGCACCGGCATCACCGAACTGCGCGAGCGCCTCGCCGAGGTGCTCGGCGGTCTCGATGTCGAAATCAGTGTGCTGCTGCCCTACACCCGTGGCGATCTGCTGGCCCGCATTCATGCGGACGGTCGCATCACCACCTCCGAGCACGAGGAGGGCGGCACTCGGGTGCGCGCCCGCGTCCCGCACGCACTGGCGGCGGCGCTGTCGCCGTTTGCGCATGCCGGTGGGTCGTCCGAGCCGGAGGGGGCAGATTCGCCCGAGGCCGATGGTGTCGCGCACTGAGCTGTGGTCTCGATCGACCGTCGCGTCGTTATCGGGCGTTGCATCGAGTGGGCCAGGTCGGACGCAATGCCGTTGACACAGGGCGCACAGCAATGGTGTGCCGACGGTCCGTTGAATCGTGGGCCGCGAGGATTGGCGAGCGGTCGCCGATCGCGGTTGTGGACTACCTGGCGCACCGGAGTCAGCACGATTCGATCGCGGACCGGCCGGTCGGTAGCGCATGCTGGGCACATCCGGTGCGACGCAGGCGAATTCGTTGCGCTATCGTCATCGAATCGACATCAGGAGGGTTAAATGTCGCATGACCACTCCGGTGCGGCCGATTCGGGTGATCGGCACTCCGGTGATTCGTCGCTCACCGGCCCGGCGCTGAGTGACGGTGCGCCACTGTCGGTTTCGCTCACCGACACCGATATTCGGGTGCTCGACACCCTGCTCGCGCCGTTGCGTGCGTGGACGAGTCCGCGGTTCTACGGTCTGGAGAACATTCCGGCGCATGGGCCGGTGCTGCTGGTCGGCAACCATAATCTGATGGGCGGCATCGACGCCCCGCTGTTGCTGCCCGAGGTGCTGCGCAGGCGTGGTCGGCTGATCCGCGGGCTGGCCGAAAATGTGCTCATCAATGTGCCCGGCATCCGTCAGCTGCTGCACCACTTCGGTACGGTGCGCGGTAACCGTCGCAACTGCTTGGCACTGCTGGCCCGCGGCGAGGCCGTCATCGTATTTCCGGGCGGTGGTCGAGAAGCGGTGCGCCGCAAGAACGAGAAGTACGTCCTCAAGTGGGAGGGGCGTTCCGGCTTCGCGCATATGGCGATCGAGGCGGGTGCGCCGATCGTGCCGGTGGCGATGATCGGCGTCGACGACGCCTACGACATCGTTTTCGACGGCGACCACCCCGTCATGCGACCGCTGCGCTGGGCCGTCGAGGCGCTGGGCTTGAACCGGGACCTCACCCCGCCGCTGATCCGCGGCGTCGGCCCCACCGGCATCCCGCGTCCCGAGCGCTTCTACTTCTCCGCCGGTGCGCCCATCGACCCAACGCCGTGGCGCGATGCGACCGATAAGCACGCCGCCGCGGTGGAATTGCGTGACATAGTGCGTAAGGAGCTGGAGGAAGAACTGAAGTTCCTGTTCAGCGAGCGCGATCGTGATCCTGGTCGCACCCTGTTCGGTCGACTGCGCAGTCTGTTCTGAGTCTGCTCTCAGTTATTTGCCAGTAACTCTCCATACCTTGGCCGAATGGCTGGAACGAGAGTGCGAATGGTGGCGGTAGCGGGTGTAGCGGCAGCTCTGGTGGCGTTTCCAGCCGCTTCGGGTGGTTTTCTGGCGTCGGCGGCCGCTGTCGCCGATCCGGTCATCGCGTCCGGCGAACTGCTCACCTCGTCGCGCTCGTCCGACGGCTCGTATGTCGCCGATGTCGCGGTCGTGGACAACCGCAATCTGACCTTGCAGGTGTACTCGGCTGCCATGGGCAAGAACATCGAGATTCATGTGCAGCGCCCCGCCGACACCTCTGCCCCGCGTCCGACCCTGTATCTACTCAATGGCGCGGGCGGTGGCGAGGATTCGGCGACCTGGCAGGCGCAGACCGATGCCGCGCAATTCTTCGACGACAAGGATGTGAATGTGGTCACACCGGTCGGCGGAAAATGGAGCTACTACACCGACTGGCGTGCCCCCGATCCGGAGCTCGGCGTGAACATGTGGAAGACCTTCCTCACCGAGGAATTGCCTGCGCTCATCAATAGCGGACTCGGCACGAACGGTACCAATGCCATTGCGGGCCTATCGATGTCGGGCACCTCGGTACTGCAACTGCCGATCGCCGCGCCGGGCCTGTACAAATCGGTGGCCGCCTACAGCAGTTGCGCGCAGATTTCCGACCCCATCGGCTACGACTTCGTCAACGCCGTGGTCGCTGCGGGCGGTGGTGATTCGACGAATATGTATGGGCCGCAAGGTGATCCGATGTGGGCCGGTAATGACCCGTACGTGCACGCCGACCAACTACGCGCCCTGGACCTGTTCATCTCCGACGGCACCGGCATTCCCGGCCAATGGGACACCCTGAACGGGTCGCACGCCCTGCCCGGCGTCGGTGGCCTCGCCGATCAGGTCGCCGTCGGCGGCGCACTCGAAGCCGCGACCAACTACTGCACACACAACCTGCAGACCCGCCTGAACCAACTCGGCATCCCCGCCACCTACGACTTCCAACCCACCGGCACCCATTCGTGGGGCTACTGGGAAGACGCCCTGAAGGCCTCCTGGCCCGTCCTCGCCCAGGGACTCGGCCTGCCCGCCTGACCGGACGGGCTCATCATGCGGTGGTGCGGGCACACGTCGACCGAGAGCGAACCTCCATGAGCGCGTTCTCGCCCGCTGCGCGCTTCCTGGGTGGCAGGTGAGGGCGGGATTCTGGGGTTGGAAGTGAACGGGGGTTCTTGTTGCGGGTAACGTGTGGGGGACGACGGGTCGGTGTGGACCGGCCGTGGGGTTACTAGGAGGTTGGCGTGGAGCGCACACTGTTCGAGCCCGAACACGAGCTGTTCCGGGAGTCGTTCCGCAAGTTTCTCGATCAGCATGTCGCGCCGAATCACGCGAAGTGGGAAGAGCAGGGCATTGTCGACCGCGAGGTCTGGCTCGAGGCCGGTAAACAGGGATTCCTCGGCATGGCCATGCCGGAGGAATACGGCGGCGGCGGGGTCAAGGACTTCCGCTATAACGCGATAGTCGCCGAGGAGTCGGTGCGCGGCCAGTACTCCGGCCTCGGCTTCGCCCTGCACAACGATGTGATCGCGCCTTATCTGCTCGAACTCGCCAACGATGAGCAGAAGCAGCGCTGGCTGCCCGGTTTCTGTTCCGGCGAGATCATCACCGCCATCGCGATGACCGAACCGGGCACCGGCTCCGACCTCCAGGGCATCAAGACCCGCGCGGTCCGCGACGGCGACGACTGGATCCTCAACGGCGCCAAGACCTTTATCACCAATGGCATCAACTCCGATATCGTCATCGTGGTCGCCCAGACCGATCCCGCCAAGGGCGCGATGGGCTTCAGCCTGCTCGTCGTGGAGCGCGGCATGCCCGGCTTCGAACGCGGTCGCAACCTCGACAAGCTCGGTCTCAAGGCGCAGGACACCGCGGAGTTGAGCTTCACCGATGTCCGTGTTCCGGGTAAGAATCTGTTGGGTACCGAGGGCATGGGCTTCATCCACCTGATGAACAACCTGCCGCAGGAACGCATGTCGATCGCCGTCATGGCGGCTGCCGCCATGGAAGCCTGCCTGGAGATGACCATCCAGTACGTGCGCGATCGCAAGGCCTTCGGCAAGCCGATCGGAGCCCTGCAGAACACCCGGTTCGTGCTGGCCGAATTGGCCACCAAGACCACTGCCGTCCGTGTCCTGGTCGACCGCTTCATCGAGGACCTCAACGCGGGCAAGCTATCGGTCGAGGACGCCGCAATGGCCAAGTGGTGGAGCACCGAGGAGCAGATCGATCTCATCGACCGCTGCCTGCAGCTGCACGGCGGCTACGGCTACATGAAGGAATATCCGATCGCCAAGGCCTACATGGACGCCCGCGTCCAGACCATCTACGGCGGCACCACCGAGATCATGAAGGAGATCATCGGTCGTTCGCTGAAACTGAGCTGATACCAACCGGTTTCGCGCCGCCCGCCGCAGGCTCCGGTCCGCGGCGGGGAAATCGAGCCTGTTGCGCTGCCGCCCGAAGTTGTCTAGTCCTGTTATCGGGCCACCGCGGCTCGAAGGGCGAGGGAGACGGTAGGTTGGGCACAGTGACGGAGCAGGCCCTCGGGCAGGAGCACACCTTCGGTACGAGCGCATTCGCGACCACATCCGATGGCCGTCGACTGCACTACATGGTGCGCGGAACTGGTAGGCCGACCGTTGTTTTCGAATCGGGTATGGGTTTCTCCCGCTCGATCTGGGGCTTGGTGCAGCCAGTGGTCGCCGAGCGCATGCGCGCCGTTGTCTACGACCGCGCCGGGACCGGCCGCAGCGATGACGATCCGAACCCACGCACCATCACCCGGATGGCCGACGACCTCGCCGCCGTGCTGGCGGAATTGGGGGATGGTCCCTTCATTCTCGTCGGTCACAGCTGGGGCGGGCCCATCGTACGTGTCGCCGCGACTGCGGATCCGACCCGCATCCAGGGCATCGTGCTGGTCGATCAGAGCGACGAGAACTGCGAATTGTATTTCCTGCCCTCCGCGGAAAAGCGGTACGCGATGACCCGCGTCCTGTTGCCCGAACTCGCCCGCTGCGGCCTCTACCGTCTGCTCGGCAGTCGGATCGGCGGTAAGCAGCCCGCCGATATCGCCGCCGATCACCGGGCCGAGGATTTCACCCCGCGCGCCGCGCGCACCATGATCGCCGAACAGGACCAATTCAGCGCAGGCCTGCGAAGCCTGCGCGACCAGCCGCAGGAACTGGGCGCCTTGGATGTCAGTGTCATCACCGGCACCAAACTTCCCCGACTCGACAAGACCACCCGAACCGCACTGACCGCCGCCCACCGCCGTACCGCCGCCGCCTTTCCCAACGGCCGACTGGTCGAGGCCGAGCGCTCCGGTCACCTCATCATGTTCACCGAACCCGACCTGATCGTCGACGAAATTCTCCGCATCGCGGACAATGTTCGCTAGGGCCGGGGTACCTAGGGCAGCAACGGAATATTCGCGTTCAGGCAGAACGGATGACCGGCCGGATCCAGTAACACACGCCAGCGATCCGGCCCGGCTGCTCATCGGCCAGGCACGCACCGAGTTTCACCGCGCCCGCCGCATCGACAATGAGATCGTCAACGCGCAGATCCAGGCGCGCGGTCGACTCTTGCATGCCGTCGCCAGGTCGGTGGTCGGCAGCGTTTCGCCAGCCGGGGTGGTGACGGCCCTGGAGGCCGCTGCCGCCCGATCCTCGGCGGCTGAGCCGCGCGACGGTACCCGGCGGTTCTCATGGCGACCGCGTCGTTCGGGACGGCGCGATCGTGTCCGCATCCATGCACGTGGCCTGAGGATCCAGCAGCATGGCGATGGTGTCGGCGGTCCAGCCGAGGTCCGCTCCGGGGCGGGTGGCGATATAGGTGGCGATCTCTTCGACTGTCCAGGTGTGGGATTCGGTGAGGCCTGCGGCGAGGTGGCGTATGTAGGCGGCCGACGGCGGGTTGCCGGGCAGGTCGGTATAGCGCCAAGGCGCGGTGATGGTGAGGACCGGATGTCCTTCGAAAGTACCAGTACAGACCAGGGTCTCGTATCGACCGGGACCGAGCGTCATGCGGCCGTGGGTGATTGCCTCGCACAGGTCGTGGTCGGTGCCGGGTGTTCGGTACATCTCCTGGGCGGCGATATCGCAGAACTGATCGATGGTCACCAGGTGGCCGCGGGCGGCGGTTTCACCGGCGGCGTCGGGATCGTAGAAGGCTCGGCCGCCGGTCCAGGTCAGGGATTCGGTGGCGAAATATTGCAGGCCGGGGAGCGTGAGCGGAACCGAACGCAGCGGTTCGGCCCCGCGACGGCAGCCGGGCAGCGTGATCGCGCCGCCGTCGGGTGTGCCGCCTGCCAGATAGCAGCGTAGGCGGCTCAGATGCATATTCGAGCCGTATGACGCGTACCACACGATCTCGGTCATGGCACTGATCCGGGCATCGCACCCGCCTTCCGGTCGGAAATCGCCTATACGACGAGCATGCCACGGGTGGCGGCATCAGCACTTGCGACCGTCAGCACGTCCGGTACCAGCGCATTCGGCAGTGGCCGATGTACCGCCGCTGTTCAATGACGGTGATTCTCGACCAGTGAACGCATCTGCTCCGGCGACCGAAAGTAGGCGAGTCCCCACGGCAGGCGGCTGTAGGTGCCTCGCCCATCGGCTACGCGGGTTATTGATCACGATCGCGAGCAACTCGCCCGGCACCAGCACCCGATGGAACTCCGCGACCGGCGCAGCATGTTCGAGAAATGGAAGGCGTGTGTGGATACCACGGCGTCAACCGCTCCGTCTGGCAATGCCGAAAATCCTCGGCCTGCCGATTTCGCCGGCGCACCCGATCCGACCGCGACCGTGCCTGCGTCGACATCCCCACCGACACATCGCAGCCGTGGACCACATCCGGGCGCAGCTGGCCTTCGATGCGGGCGGCGAGAATGCCGGTGCCGCAGGCGATATCGGTGCTTCCGACGCGCCGCTGCCGAATCCTGAATGCCTGTTTGACGCCAACATTGCGGCGCATCGAATACAACGCAATCAAATTCAACGCACACCGTTGCGGCGCTAAGAGATTCGCGTGAGCTGGGAAGTCGAATCCGTGGCGGGCGTGTGTGAAATGCGTACACTGGCCCAGCCGGAAGCAAATCTGAAACGGGTGTCCGTCACACGACGTTGGAGGGTAATTGTCAACACGACGCGACGACATTCTCGACGCGGCACGGGATCTGATCGTCCGCGAGGGTTACGCCGGCGCCAGTATGCATGCGATCGCGCGCGCGGCGGGCATCACCCGACCCGGCTTGTACGCCGAATTCGGTGATCGGGACGAACTATTCGAGGCACTGCTCGATCGCGAGGAAGAACGGGTACTGGCCATGGCGGCCGAGGCCACTCCGGTCTTCCAGGAGGGCGCGGACCTGGCCGCGATCGCCGCGGACGTCTCGGCCGATGCCGTCGACATCTTTCTAGACCTCGTCTCGGCCGCACCGCAGAGCTGGCGTTTCGTGCTGATGCCCGGCGACGGGCTGCCCGATACCGCGCACGAACGAGTGGACCGTGGCCGTGCGGCCTTGCGGGCGCGCAGTCGAGCGGTGCTCGCGCTGGTCGCCGCGCTCACCGAGCGAGAGATGGACGAGGAGTTGTTGAGCCACGCGGTAATCAGTGCGAGCGAGACCGGTGCCCGATTGGTCCTCGCCGCGGACGGCGCGCAACGGCGCGAGGCGGTATCCAAGACGTTGCGCTGGCTGGCACGCCGGGCGGTCGTCGCCGCCGGAGTCGGGGAGCAGTAGCGATGGCCGCCGCGAAACAAGCAGCGCCCCAGAAGCAATCGGCACCTCGACCGCCTAAACGCAAGTACGCCAAGCGGCTTCAGCCTGCGGACCGACGTGAGCAATTACTCGACGCGGCATTGCGCCTTGTGGCGCAAGAGGGGTTCACCAGTGTGAACATCGCTGCCGTCGCCGAGCGCGGCGGGGTGACCAGGCCGGTCGTCTACGACTCCTTCGGCAGCCGTGACGAACTGCTCGAGGCGCTCATAGAACGCGAGACCGCCCGCATGGCGGCGGCGGTGGCCCGCTCGGTCGCCGAGACCACCACGGCACCCGACTTCGCTTCCGCCGCACCGGAACAGCTGCCCGCGATGCTCGGGCGCTTCCTCGCCGAGGTCTGCGCGATGCCCGACACCTGGCGGCTGGTGTACTTCCCGATCGACGGTGTGCCGCCGGTACTGCGGGAACGGGTCGCCGCGGCTCGTGACGAATTGCGTGCACCGCTGCGGCAGGCGCTGGGGCTGTGGCTGGTGGAGCAGCCCGATGCCGATGGCGTGGATCCGGATGTCTTGGCCGAGGTCGTACAGGGCACCATCCAAACCGCGGCGCGCCTGGTGCTCGACCAACCCGATGAATTCGGCATCGACCGGATTCTGGCCCTGTTCGACTATCTGTTCTTCCGTGCGGCATAGCGGCTTTCACCTGTGAAAGGGCTCGGTTCCGTCAGAGTTGTCGCCAGTGCCGCGCGCGACGGAATCAGGGTGCACAGGCTGACACCGCGACTGCCGGCGACAGGCGATTGCCGATATCACCCAGTGGTGGCAAGGAGGTGAAAGTCGGCGTGCACCGGCTCTGCCCGAGGTGGAAACAGCCAGGCTGAATAGCTTCCGCGCCTGAGTTTTTCAGTTCATGGACCAGTTCGGCCATGGTTTCACTGCTGGGCGCATAGGGCTGATAGAAGCACACCCGATCGGAGATTGTCCCGGCACGGTCGCGGATATCGGCGGCGACCGTCGTCGGTTTGCCGCGCGCCGCAATGGTTCCGAGGATGTCGTCGTCGATCAGTTCACCATCTCGGTCCAGCGCCTTCTCGATCTGCGGACGAATCTGGGTGCCCAGCCCCAAGGTGAATCGGCCCTCGGGCAGCAGTTGGAGATCGTTCGCCTGGTGCGCGAGGTGAATCGGGTTGCGCGGGAAGACGACGGGCTGTGATTTGACCCTGACGTTACGTCAGGCTCGACGATGTGGCGGTGAGCGAAACCTACCCAGCATTCGATATCAGTCCGGTTCCCGTACCCGCCCACGATGCCGTGGCGCCGGAACTTTTCCGCGGCATCTACGGGATGCCGATGTTCGTCACGGTGCCGACGGCCGATCTGGCTGTGTCGGTGGACTTCTGGACGCGCGGACTCGGCTTCTTCGACCTGTTCTCTGTCCCCGGCCGACTCACCCATCTGCGGCGCTGGGCATTCCAGGATGTCCTGCTCTTATCCGCTGACCAGCCCGCGGCGGCAACCGAGCTGAGCGTGAGCTTCTCCTGCGTGCTGAGCCAGCTCGCCGAGATCGCGGCCGCATGCGAGCAGTTGCTGCCCGATTGCATGTCGGGGCCGCGTCCGATGCCGTGGAATACCGTCGACCTCGAGATCCGCACGCCGGACAACACACGGGTGATCATGACGGCGGCGCGACCGTACGATCCGGACAGTGCCGAGGCCGAGAATTTGCGGTCCATGGGGATCGGAGGTCCGCCGGCATGAGCGTTCCTGTCAAACTGGGCGGTGTGACTGATCAGGGCGATGCCGGTCTCACCGTCGGTGCGGCCGCCGCGCGCATGGGCGTCACGATCCGCACACTCCACCATTGGGATGCGATCGGGCTCGTGTGCCCGACCGAGCGCACCGACGCCGGGTACCGGCTCTACACGAGTGCGGACCTCGCCCGCATCCATCGCGTACTCATCTACCGTGAGCTGGGCGTACCTCTCGATGAGATCAAAACGGTCCTGGATGCGCCTGCCACCGATGCGACGGTGTCGCTGCGTCGGCAGCGCGACGAACTCCGCGAGCGCGCCGTCCGCCTGCAAAAGATGGCGGATGGGATGGACCGCATGATCGAGGCCAGAGAGTCCGGAATCCTGCTCTCCGCCGAGGAACAGGTGGCGATCTTCGGCGAGCACTGGCAACCCACCTGGACCGCGCAGGCCCACGACCGCTGGGGTGACACCGTGCAGTGGGCCCAGTACGCCGAACGCGCCGCGAACCGAACCGCCGAGGACTGGCAGCAGATCGCCGAATCCGTCGACGCACTCAACGCCGACCTGGTCGCGGCCTACCGCGCCGGAGTGCTGCCCGGCAGCGACGAAGCCAACGACCTCGCCGAACGCCACCGCGCCTCCATCGACACCTACTTCGACTGCACCCCCGCCATGCAGATCTGCATCGCCCATACCTACCTCACCGACCCGGGCTACACCGCCTTCTACGACACCCTCGCCCCCGGCCTGACCCCCTGGCTATCCGCCATCATCCAAACCAATGCTGGTCAGCCGAGAACGCACTGACGCAATTCCTCTCGGCATTTGCGGCGACCAGCGCATGGTCGAGGGTTCAGCTGGTGCCGACGAGAGTGCCGCGGGCTCGGAATTCCTGGGGTGGGCAGCCTTGCCAGCGGCGGAATGCGCGGATGAAGGATGCGGCCTCGGCATAGCCGAGGCGGGCGGCGACCTGTTCGGTGGTCATATCGGTGTGGCTGAGCAGTTCCTCCGACATCATTTGACGGACTTCGTCCAAGAGGTCGCGGAAGGACGTGCGCTCTTCGCGCAGGCGACGAGATAGTGTGCGCGGGCTCATGAAAAGCGCTGCGGCGACGGCGATTTGGTCCGGAATCTCGCCCGGATTGCGGACCAGCAGATCACGCACCGCAGCGGCAACGCCGGTGCGGGCCCGGCGCGCGGTGAGCAGATCGCGGCACAGTTGTTCGCATGTCCCGCGCGCCCATTCGTTGGCCTGGGGCAGTGCGACATCGAGATACGCACTGTCGAAGGCTAATTCGTTGACCGGCGCGTCGAATTCCGGCTCGATACCGAAGACGGTGCGGTAGCGCGTCGTATCCGCCGGAGCCCGATGACGGAAGCTGATCCGGGTGGCGGGCACACCGGCGGAGAACCGCTCGCGGCCGATGGACTGGATACCGGTGATGACGCGCTCGGTCAGGAAGGCGCGCACATCCTCCGGAATCTGCGAATCGTCGAAGATGACCCGCGACTCGGCCGGTCCCTCCTCGAAGATCAGCCGGCCGAACACGAAGGCCAGATCGACATAGCGCAACGAAACCTCGATCACCTCGCGCACCGTGCGACTGCTCAGCAGCGCCAGCCCCCACGGCCCGTACAGCGATAAGTGGTAGCGGTTCCCGGCCTCGACACCCAATCCTGGTTCACCGCCGAATCGCGCAAGCAGATTCCGCACGACGCGTACCTCTTGACGTGCCGTGACCTCGGCATCGGGATCGCTCACCGCCTCGGGCCTCAGTTTCGTGCCCTCGAGACAGTCCTGCGGCGACATGCCACGTTCCTGCGCCAATTCCATCAGCACATGCACGCTGGAGGTGCTACGCAGTAGATCCCAATCGAACACTAACTGCATCCTCGTCGAAGCCGGTCCCGTCTTGCTATTGGCGGAACGTATCAATCCTTTCTTCTCCATCGCAGGAAAATCGGAACACCCGGTGCCAGACCGACGGAAATGCCACGCTGGAGGGCGGGGGCACAGCGCAGGAGGTGAGCCGGATGAGTACGGCGCAACAGCAGGTCGAGATCGAGGTACACAATCCGGCCGACGGCAGCGTCACCGGCCGGGTGCCCGAGGAATCGAGTGCTGCGGTCGCCGCGGCGGTCCGCCAATTGCGCCTTCTCCAGCCGGAATGGGAGGCGATCGGCTCGAACAAGCGCGCCGAATGGCTGTTTCGGCTGCAGGATTGGCTGATCGATAATTCCGACGAGCTCACCGATGTGGTCCAGTCCGAAACCGGTAAGACCCGCTACGATGCGGAGATCGAGGTACCCGCCGCGGTCAATCTGATCAAGTACTGGGCGCGCAATGCCGCGAAATTCCTGCTCGATGAGCATCCGGCTCCGCACAGTCCGCTCGGCCGGACCAAGCGCCTGGTCAAGACCTATCGGCCGCATCCGGTCGTCGGGATCATTACGCCGTGGAACTTTCCGCTGCTCAATGTGTGCTTCGATGCGCTGCCTGCGCTGATGGCTGGTGCCGCGGTGCTGGTCAAGCCGTCGGAAGTAACGCCGTTGAGTGCGGTCGCGCTGGCGCGAGGGTGGGCCGAGATCGGTGCGCCACCGGTATTCGCGGTGTCGACCGGGCGTGGAGATACCGGACGCGCAGTCGTCGAGGCGGTCGACTACGTCCAGTTCACCGGGTCCACCAAGACCGGTAAGGCGATCGCGGCCGCCTGCGCAGCGACGCTGACCCCGTACAGTCTGGAACTCGGCGGCAAGGATCCAGCGATCGTGCTCGCGGACGCCGACATCGAGCGGGCCGCGGCGGGCATCGCCTATGGCGGACTGTTCAATTCCGGTCAGGTCTGTGTGTCGATCGAGCGGGTGTATGTCGAGGCGCCGGTCTACGACGAGTTCGTGACCACCCTGACCGAACAGGTGCGCAAGCTGCGGCAGGGACACGATGGGCGCGGGTTCGCCTTCGATATCGGCGCGATGGCAACCGAGGCGCAGCGCGATATCGTGGCCCGCCATGTCGAACAGGCCGTAGCCGCGGGCGCGCGGATCACCACCGGCGGCAAGGCGAGCGGGGTCGGGACCTTCTTCGAACCGACCGTGCTGGTGGATGTGGATCATTCGATGGCTTGCATCAGCGAGGAGACATTCGGCCCGACCATTCCGGTGCTGAAGGTCGCCGACGAGGATGAGGCGGTGCGCTTGGCCAACGATTCGGTCTATGGGCTCTCGGCCACGGTGTGGACCGGTGACCGCAAGCGCGGCGAGCGGGTGGCGCGGCGGCTGGAAGCGGGTGCGGTCAATATCAACGATGCCTTCGCGAATCTGTTCAGCTTCGCGCTGCCGATGGGTGGGTGGAAAGATTCCGGGGTGGGCGCGCGATGGGGCGGCCCCGCCGGAATCCGGAAATACTGTCGCCAGCAAGCGATTACGGTGCCACGCGGGCCGGCGATGAGGCGTGAGCTGGCGTGGTACCCGGCCTCGCGGGTGCGGTTGCGAGTGGTGACCGGACTGATGCGCGCACTGGATGGGCGTGGCAAGCGCAAGCTGCCGAAGTTCTGGAGCGGCAAGCGATAAGGCGCGGGCTCAGACGAGAATCGAACGCGCTATCCGGAAGCCGACATCATCGATCCGGTAGGTCGGATGGCTGCGCCGTCGCACCGAGGCCCGGCAGCTCCACTTCTCATCGGACCACCCACCCCCGCGCAGCACCCGATATGAGTCGTACACCTCGGCGTCGTAAATGTCCCAGCACCAATCCCATACGTTGCCGAGCATGTCGTACAGGCCCCAGGCGTTGGGTAGCTTGCCGCCGACCTCGTGCACGTGCTCCGCGGAATTGCCTCGATACCAGGCGATTTCGTCGAGCTCGCCATATCGTGGGCCCGAAGTGCCCGCCCGGCACGCATACTCCCATTCGGCCTCGGTCGGCAGCCGGTACCCGTCGCTATCGGCATCCCACTCGACCTCGTCGTCGTGCACGCGATACGCGGGCGGCAAACCCGTACCCAGCGACAGGCCATTGCAGAACCGGATCGCATCGAGCCACGAAACACCCTCGACCGGCAGCCGATCACCCCGAGACGCACTCGGCGCCCCACCGGTGACCTGTTCATACTGCGACTGGGTAATCGAAAACGCCGCCAGCCCAAACCTCGCCACTTCGACCGCCCAACTTCGCTGGGTTCGCCGATCCGACAGCGTCACCTGCCCTGCGGGCAGCGCGACCATCTCGATTTCCGCACGCACAGCTAGCCGATCGTAATGCATGTGTATCGGCTTGCGGCACCGCGACGACCAGGGCGGGGCGTGGAGGTACAGGATCGCCGCAGCGTACGTCTCGTGCCGGTCGTCACGGTGCAGAGCACGAATCCGGTGGTCACCCGGACCGTTGCGGCCGCCGCGTTGCCGCACCTGCCGAGCTGACGAAGCACTGGTCCGTCGAACCCGACCTCAGTGAGTCTCGTCCGAGTCTTCGGTTGGCTGTATGAGTCGGTCGGACATGGTGCTGGTGATGAACTTGGGGATCGCTGGGGCGAATAGTTTGAGGTAGGAGTCTATCCATTCATGGCGGGAACTCAGGAATGGGAAGTCAGTGGGGGCCATATGACGAACGGCGAGCATGGGCAGTGGCGCGTCGAGTGCGGGGAAGGCCGGGTTGTGCAGCCCCGGGACGGTGCACCCCGGATAGAACTGACCCAGCATCAGACCCTTTTCAACGAACCGAGACTTCTGTTCATGTTGAATCGCGTCGATATCGGTGTATTCGGTGAGGTCCGGGAAGACCGCGAGCAGAGCCTTGAGCCTGGACTCGGGTTCGTCCCGGGGCTCCAAGGTGGGGAACAGGCTGAACAGATCGTCGATGACTGCCGTCAGCTGCTCGACATCGATGGAACGACCTTCGATGAATGCGGCCCACAGGAAATTGTTCGAGATGGCGCGGCTGGTGTATGGACAGACCGGGCCGGATCGACCGAGGTCGGGGTGCGGCCGACACAGATATTCGAGAGTCCACCTACGCAATTCGGCAGCACTGGGGTGCGAGCCGATTCGCGACGTCGGTGGATCGGGAGCGAACAGGTTGACTGGCTCGACGCCGGAACGTGTCCCGACGATTCGGTCGGTTCTCATGAGCGGCTTGTCCTTGCAGAGGTGGGGGGCTCTGGCGGGGTTCGGGATGAGCGGAAGTGCTCGGTGAGCACGAATCCGATCGCGCGCAGCGAGTCGGGCTCGATCATCCGTTCGTGTCGGACCGGAATGCGATGTTCGGTGATCCGGCCGGTGATGAGGTTGTTCCAAGCCAGGACGGGGGAGGGGCCGTCCGCTGTGTCGGCGGCAGCGCTGAAGTAGATCAGGTCACCGTCGAAGGGAGTCGGCCGGTGATTCCACGTGAGGTCGACGAGCCGGGCGTAGTCGTCGTGCAGGATCACCAGATGCTCGGGGGTCACCGCGGTGAACAGCCCGCCTTGCCGGTGTAGCAGTTCGGCTGCGGCCGCGGCGGTGATATCAGCCGGGCCCGGTGGCACGTCGAGGCCGGCGAACTCGGCGAGCAGCTCCGCGATCGTAGGAGTGGGCAAGCGGACGGTGCTCGCGGTGACGACGCGGGTATCCATCATGGCCAGGGTGGCGACGGTCTCACCGATGCCACGGAGTCGGACGGCGATCGCATGCGCGATGGTGCCGCCGAGCGAGTAGCCGAGCAGGTGGTACGGGCCGTGCGGTTGGACAGCCCGGATCTCTCGGACGTAGCGGGCGGCCAGCTGGTCGAGCGTCTCGAACTGCGCGGTGGCGTCACTGAATGCCGGGGATTGCAGACCGTACACGGGGTGGTCGAGGTCGAGGTGCTGCACGAGTCCGCTGAAACCCCAAGCCAATCCGATGGCGGGGTGGACGCAGAACAGTGGCGGCGCGTCCCCGGTGGCGCGCAGGGGGAGAACGACGGACAGCGCGTCGCCGGGGTCCTGCTCGTCGAAGCCGTAGCGGCCGAGGTCGATGCGGCGGGCCAGCGACTCGGGCGTCGGGTCGGTGAAGATCCACTGAACCGGCACGTTGACACCGGTCGACTCCGCCAGCCGCGCCACCAGCTCGGCCGCGGCAAGCGAGTTGCCACCGAGGGTGAAGAAGCCGTCGTCGAGGCCGACTCGCTCGAGGCCGAGGGTTCGGGTGAAGGCGTCGCACACGGTGGCCTCGAGTGCGGTGGACGGCGGCCGGAACCGAGCAGGTCGCCAGCGGGGTGTGGGCAGGGCTTTGTAATCGACTTTGCCGGTAGAGGTCAGGGCGATTCGGTCGACGATGAGAATGGCGGTGGGGATCATGTGTGTGGCCAGTCGCGTTGCGAGGTGTGCGGTCAGTGTGGCGGTGTCGGTCGTGGTGCCGGGAGTCGGCACGACATAGCCGACGAGCTGATTGCTGCCGTTGGGCCGGGTGTGGATCGTGACGGCGGCCTGGTCGACATCGGGGTGACCGCGGAGCGCGGCTTCGATATCACCGGGTTCGATGCGGTGGCCGTTGATCTCGAGCTGCAGGTCACTGCGACCCGAGAATCGCAGAGTTCGGTCGGTCGTCCAGCTGACCAGGTCGCCGGTCCGATACATGCGTGTCCCGGCAGGACCGTATGGGTCGGGGACGAATCGGGCTGCCGTGGTTGCGGGCTGCCGGTGGTAGCCGCGGGCGAGGCCCGGTCCGGACACGTACAGTTCGCCGACCACTCCGGCCGGGACCGGACGCAATCTGCGGTCGAGTACGACGGCGGTGAATCCGAGCACGGGCCCGCCGAATGTCGCCGGGCCGCCGCCCGTGGTTGTGGTCAAAGGAGCATGGCCGCAACTGACGATTGTGGTTTCGGTAGCCCCGTATGCGTTGAGCACGGTGCGGCCCGGCGTCCACTGTGCTGCCAGATCGGGCGGACAGGTCTCGCCGCCGAGGATCAAGGTGTCGAGGGTGTCGAGTTCGTCCGGGTGCAGTGATGCGAGCACGGTGGGAGTGACGGCGGCATGGGTCACGTGTTCGGCATTGATCAACTCGGTCAGTTCGGCGCCGGCGGCTACCGACGCGGGGGCGAGCACGAGGGTGGCACCGGCCGTGGTCGCGGTGAGCCATTCGAGGATCGAGACGTCGAAGGTCGGGGAGGCGGCGGCCAGCATCCGAGAGGCAGGGGTCAGGCCGAACCGCTCCCGTATTTCGGTGGCCAGGTTCGCTATCCCGGTATGGGTGACCACGACCCCTTTGGGGGTCCCGGTGGAGCCTGAGGTGTATATCAGGTAGGCCGGATGCTCAGGCCGTAACGGGGTCGCGCGCTCGGCGTCATCAATCGCTGTGGGGTCCGCCGCCGCCGTGGTCGCGTCGAAGGTGGGCTCGTCGAGGGCGAACCATCCGAGCGCATCCGATAGCCGATCCCGGTAGGTCTCGAGGGTCAGCCCCACGGCGGCACCGGAGTCGGTGAGGATGCGCGTGACCCGGTCGCGAGGATGGGCGGGGTCGATCTGGACGAACGCGCCGCCGGTCTTGGCGACCGCCCACACGGCGATGATGGCGTCGATCGAGCGCGGTAGCGCTACCGCGACTATCGCTTCCGGTCCAATCCCCATATCGATCAATGCCCGCGCCCACCGGTTGGAGGTTTCATCGAGTTCGCGGTACGACAGCCTTACACCGTTGCCGACCAGCGCTTCTGTACCCGGCGTCGTCGTGACCGCGTCCGACAACACCTGCGGCAACACCGACATCACCGTGCCGGGCCGACCGCAGACGGGCACCAGCGTGGCCTGCTCGACGGGCGACAGCAGCTGCAGTTCGGTCAGCGGGAGGTCGATATGCGTGGCGATGGCGTCGAGCACCCGCAGCACTCGGTCGGCGAGGGCGTCGATCTGCTGTCGAGTGAACAGTTCAGGCAGGTATTCGAAGCTCAGGTGCAGCCGAGTGTCGTGGTGAACGATCAGGCCGAGCGGATAGTGCGCGGCGTCACGTCCTTGGATGTCGAGGACGTGCATTCCGGCGATGTCGATGTCTTCGGACAGCCCGGTCCGGTCGACTGGGTAGGACTCGAAGACGGTCACGGTGTCGAACATCGCGCCGGGGCCGGCCACCTGCTGGATCCGGGCGAGTCCGAGATGGTGATGGTCGAGTAGCGCCGCTTGTTCGGTTTGGATTCGCCGCAGCAGTCGGGCGAGGCTTTCGCAGTGGTCGAGCCGGACCCGCACGGGCACGGTGTTGACGAACAGGCCGATCATCGATTCGATGCCGGGAAGCTGCGGCGGACGCCCGGAAACGGTCGTGCCGAAGACCACGTCTTCGCGGGTGGTCGCGTTGGCGAGCACGAGCGCCCAGGCCGCCTGGATGACGGTGTTGAGGGTGGCCTCTTGTTGGTTGGCCGCGGCGACCAGGGCCGCGGTGCGGTTCTGGTCGAGCTGCACCCGCACTTCGTGTCCGGCGGCGGTGGTCCGGCGGCCACGGTCCGCGGGGGCCAGCAGAGTCGGCTCGGCCACACCGTCGAGTGCTTGTGCCCACGCGGTTTCGGCCCCGGCCCGGTCCTGGTTGTTCAGCCACACCAGGTAATCGCGATAGGGACGCATCGGGGGCAGTGCCGAGGGGACGCTGTCGCCGGCGTAGAGGATCAGCAGTTCCCGAATCAGCAGTGGGGTGGACCAGCCGTCTATCAGGATGTGATGGATGCTCAACACCAGGCGGTACTGCTGGGGGGCGATGCTGATCAGCGTCAGGCGTAGCAGTGGCGCCGAGGCCAGGTCGAAATGGCGGTCGCTTTCCATGACCTGTTCGAGTGCGGCAGCGATGTCGTCGCGCTCGGCCAAGTCGACTTCGGCGAACGGCACCTCGACATGCCGGTACACCACCTGGACCGGCTCGTGGGCGCCGTCGCGCACGAATGCGGTCCGTAGGTTCGGGTGCCGTCCGAGGAGAGTTTGCGCCGCGCGGCGCAGCCGGTCCGCGTCGACGTGTCCGCCGAGTTCCACACAGAGTTGCACGATGTAGGCGTCGGGTGCGCCGTCGGCGAGCTGGGCGTGGAACAGCAGCCCCGCCTGCAGCGGCGTGAGCGGCCAGACGTCGTCCAATGCATGATGTCGGGTCTCCAGCCGGTCGATCGCGGCCTGGTCGAGGTCGACGAGGCCGATATCGGAGGGCGTCAGCCCGCCGACACCGGGCCGGGACGCGTGCGCGGCGAGAGCCGTCACGGCGTCGCGCCACAGTTCGGCGAGGTCGGTGACTTCGGCGGAGGTGAGCACGCCGGTCGGGTAATCCCAGGCGGCGGTCAGGGCGGGGCCGTCCGATGTATCCGCGGTGGCCGCGTTGACGCCGAGCACGGCTGCCGCGGACGCGTCGGGATTCTGGCTTCCGCCGCCGTCGGTTGCGGCACCGGCGGGCATCCATCCGCTGTCGCGCAACTGCGCGGGAATGGTGTCGAAACGACCGAGATAGTTGAAGCTCACCTGCGGGGTCGGCAGCGCACGCAGGATGGGGGCGGTATCCGCGTTGAGGTAGCGCAGCAGCCCGTAGCCGATCCCGCGATCGGGGATCGCGCGGAGTTGTTCCTTGACCGATTTGACGACCGCCGCCGCGGCAGCGCCCGCTGCGAACGCGTCGTCGACGTCGATACCGGACAGGTCGAGCCGCACCGGGTAGGTGGTGGTGAACCATCCGACCGTGCGGGTGAGGTCGGCGCCGGGCAGCACCGTGTCGTGCCGACCGTGGCTTTCGAGGGTGAGCAGCGTTTCGGTCACGTTGTCGCCGTGCCGGCGCCGCCATCGCGTCAGTGCCAGAGCGAGTCCGGCTATGAGGGCGTCGTCCACACTGCCGCGGAATATCCGGGGCAGTGTGGTGAGCACGGCGCGGGTCACCGAGGTCGGCAGCGTCACCTCGACAGTGGCGACCGTCGCTTGCACGTCCACCTCCGGGTCGAGCGGGCGGGCACCGATCGCCGGATCAGCGGTACCGAGGGCGGATCGCCACCAGTCGAGTTCATCGAGGCGCTCGGCCGCGGTGCTGAGGCCGTACGCCCAGCGTCGCATCGAGGTGCCGACGGGCGCGAGCCGCGGCCGTTGCCCGGCACTGACCTGGGCCCATGCCGAGGCGAGGTCGGGAATCAGAATTCTCCACGACACACCATCGACGACCAGGTGGTGTGCGACGACGAGCAGGCGTCCCGGCCGTTCGGCCCAGTCGAACCAGACCAGCTGCAGCACGATTCCGCTGCCGGGGTCGAGGCGTTCGGCGGCCGCGTTCGCCTCGGCGGCGGCGATCGCGGCGAAGGCGGCGCTGTCCGGTGCCGCTTGCACCGACACGCGCCGGATCAGCCCGGCGGCGGTCATCGCGGCCGGCCGCACCTGCAATATCCACCCGGACGGGTGCGTGGGTTCCGGACGCACTCGGGCCCGCAGCATGTCGTGGTGATCGATCACCGCTTGAACAGTGGCCCCGATCCCGGTCATGTCTATGCCGCTCGGCAGCGTGAGCATCACCCACTGGCAGAAACGGTCGAACCCGCCACGCTCGAACATCCAACACATGATCGGTGTCAGTGGTACCGGTCCCACGCCTGCTCCTGGGAGTTCCGTCGGGAGGGGGACCGCCTTCGTGCTGTCCCGGCCCGCGACCTGAGCCAGTCCGGCGACCGTCTTCCGCTCGAACACCTCCCGCGTGGAGCACACCAGACCTGCTGCCCGGGCTCGGGTTACCAACTGGATCGACATGATGCTGTCGCCGCCCAGGGCGAAGAACGAGTCATCGAGACCGACCGTGTCGACGCCCAATACCTCGGCGAACAGTCCGGCCAGGGTTGTCTCCACGTCGGTGATCGGCGCTCGGAATTCGGCTCGACCCGTAGTGAAGTCCGGCTCGGGTAGCGCGGCACGGTCGAGCTTGCCATTCTGGGTCACCGGCAGCGTGTCGAGCACCACGATGGCCGCGGGCACCATGTACGAGGCCAGCCGCTGGCCGGCGAAAGCGAGGACCGCGGCCGGGGCGAGGTCGACGCCGGGCTCGGGCACCACGTACCCCACCAACCGGTCACCGGCGGGGCTCCGGTGGATGGTCGCGGCCGCGCGCGCCACACCGGAGGCCAGCAAACCCGATTCGACCTCGCCGAGCTCGATGCGGAAACCACGGAGCTTGACCTGGAAGTCGGCCCTACCCACGTAGTCGAGCGCCAGATTCCCCTGCGGTAGCCGCAGCCACCGCGCCAGGTCACCGGTCCGATACATGCGCTGTCCCGGCTCCGCGAACGGATCGGCGACGAACCGCGCCGCCGTCAGCCCCATTCGGTTGCGGTAACCACGAGCCAGCGCGGGACCCGTGAGATACAGCTCGCCGACGACTCCGACGGGCACCGGCCGCAACCAGGCGTCCAGCACGACCTGCCCGACCCCGCGGATAGGTTCGCCGACCGTTACCGGCTCGCCTGCCACCAGCGGCGCACTGGCGTCGGTCAGGATGGTGGCCTCTGCCGGACCGTAGGTGTTGAACAATCTCCGGCCCGGCGCCCACCGTGACACCAGGTCCGGTGGTGGCGCTTCACCACCGAGCACGACGGTCTCGAGGTTCTCCAGACCGACGGGGTCGACCGTCGCCAAGGCCGTCGGCGTCATCGCGGCGTGGGTCACCCGCTCACTCGACAGGATCCGCGCGAGCTCGTTCCCGCCGTAGACACTCGGCGGTGCGATCACCAGCCGGCCACCCGAGGTGAACGCCCAGAGCATTTCCAGGACCGCCGCATCGAAACTCGGCGACGCGACATGCAGTACCCGCGCGCCGGGCTCGATATCGAACCGCGAACATTGCTCGGCCACCAGATCAGCCAACCCTTGGTGCGAAACCACCACCCCTTTGGGCACACCCGTCGAACCGGAGGTGTAGATCAGGTACGCCGCATGGTCGAGCCGGATCGGCCTTGTTCGCTCCGCATCGGTCACCGGTGCCGCGGACGCCTCGCCTTCGGCCGCAGCCTCGTCGAGGAGCAACCACGGCACCGATCCCGGCAATTGATACCGCCACTGGGACAAGGTGATTCCCACCGCCACGCCCGAATCGATGAGCATGTGTTCGATCCGGCCGGTCGGATACTGCGGGTCTACCGGCACGAATGCCGCCCCTGACTTCGCCACCGCCCATACCGCGAGCACCGACTCGACCGATCGCGGCAGGCCCACCGCGACAGTGGCCTCCGGCCCCACACCCCGAGCGATCAGCAACCGTGCCAACCGATTCGACTGGGCATCGAGCTCGCCGTAGGTCCACCGCCGATCCTCGTACACCACCGCGACCGCCCCGG
The DNA here is from genome assembly GCF_040674755.1 of Nocardia sp. NPDC049737. NCBI lineage: Bacteria > Bacillati > Actinomycetota > Actinomycetes > Mycobacteriales > Nocardiaceae > Nocardia > Nocardia sp. NPDC049737. The sequence continues at coordinate 40,008 of NZ_JBFANH010000022.1, forward strand.
GATCTCGCTCGGCCGTCGCCGTCAACAGCTCCGGCAACACTCGCCCCGGCACCGCGGGGGAGCCCGACACCGGTGTCAACTCCCGGTATTCTGCGGCGGAGAGCAGGTTCAGGCGGGCCAGCGGTAGATCCGGGTCGGTTGCGACGACGCCGAGCACGCGCTGGACTCGCCGCAGGGTTGCGTTCATAGTTTCGTGGTCGAACAGTTCGGGCAGGTACTTGATCTTCAGGTGCAGTCGGGTATCGACCTGTGCGACCAATCCCAGCGGATAGTGCGCGCCGTCCATGCCCGAGACGTCGACTACTCGCATGCCCGCGATATCGGTGTCCGCCGTCAGCCCGAAACGGTCGATCGGGAACGACTCGAACACTGTCATCGTGTCGAACACCGCCCCAGGCCCGGCCACCCGCTCGATTTCGGTGAGGCCGACGAACTGGTGGTCGAGCAGGGCCGTCTGTTCGGTCTGGATTCGGTCTAGCAGCTGTCCGAGGGTTTCGTCGGGGTTCAGACGGACGTGCACCGGCACCGTGTTGATGAACAGTCCGATCATCGATTCGATGCCCGTGATCCGCGGGGACCGTCCGGAGACCACGGCACCGAACGTCACGTTGTCCCGAGAGGTCAACGTGCCCAACACGATTGCCCATGCCAGCTGGATCACGGTGTTGAGGGTGACGCCACGGGCCCTTGCGAGGCTCGTCAGCGCCGTGGTCTGCTCCTCGGTCAGCTCGCCGAGCACATCGCGGGATTCGGTGTAGCGGCGGGTGGGATCGGCTTGCGCCACCAGGGTCGGCTCCTCGGCACCCTCGAACGCGCGGGCCCAGGCATCGAGCGCCGCGGCCGGGTCCTGCCCGGCGATCCAGGCCAGGAAGTCCCGGTAGGGGCGGACGTCGGGCAGCATCGCGGCATCGCCGTTGGTGGCGTAGAGCACCAGCAACTCCTTCAGGAGCAGCGGCGTCGACCAGCCGTCGAGCAGCAGGTGATGATTGGTCAGGACCAGTCGGTAGCGCTGCGGCCCGGTGGTGACGAGCATCCAGCGCAGCAGGGGGGCGCGAGCGGGATCGAACCTGGTTGCCCGGTCCGCCGCCAAGAGCAGCTCCCACTCGCGATCGCGTGCACTGTCATCGAGCCCGGACAGGTCGAGCTCCGACCAGGCGGCTTCGACATCGTGCTGGATCACCTGCACCGGCCCGACATCGGCGTCGAAGGCGGTGCGCAGATTCGCATGCCGGTCCAGCAGCACTTGTCCGGCTCGGCGCAGCCGCTCCGCATCGACTTGTCCGCGCAGTTCGAGGACCAGCTGGGTCAAGTAGGCGTCCACCGACTCCACCGACACCAACGCGTGGAACAGCAACCCCTCCTGCAACGGCGTCAGTGGCCAGATGTCGCTCAACGCCGGATACCTGTTCTCGAGTCGCTCGATTTCGGCCTGCCCGAGCCTGACCAGATCGAGATCCGATGGTGTCCGTCCCCCGCCCCCGGCATTGCGGGCATGGTTCGCCAATGCGGTCAATGCCCGGCACCACGACTGCGCCACCGCGGACACCTCGTCCGCGGTGAGAACCTCGGCGGGATAGGACCAGATGGCCCGCAACCGCGGCCCTTCTCCGTCGTCGCGGGTGCAGGCTTCGATGTCGAGCACCGCCGACACCGGCATATCCGGATTCCGCGCACCGACGATTTCGCCGCCGTCCACCGGCAGCCATCCGACCGCCGGAACCCCTTCGGGAATCCCGGTGGAGACGCCGCCGAGGTAGTTGAATCCGATCTGCGGCGTCGGCTGCGCAGCGAGTGTCGAGCGGGTGTCGTCGTTGAGGTACCGGAGCAAGCCGTAGCCGATCCCGTGGTCGGGGATGGCGAGCAGTTGTTCCTTGACGGACTTGACCGCTGCGCCCATGGCCGGCCCGCCCGCGCACGCGTCGTCGATATCGATCCCCGCCAGATCCAAACGCACCGGATAACTCGTGGTGAACCAGCCGACCGTCCGGGTCAGGTCCGAGCCCGCGACGACGTCTTCCTGGCGACCGTGCCCTTGGAGACCGATCACCATATCCGTCAGCGCCGCGGTCTCCGGTTCCCGTTCGCGCCGCCACTTCGTCACCGCCACCGCCAGCGCGGCCAGTAGTCCATCGCCCACCCCGCCGTGGAACGTCGCGGGCACCTCGGTCAACAGCGTCTCGGTCATCTCGGGGGACAGCTCGATCTCGACCGTCCGAGCGGTGGCCGCAACGTCGATCGCGGGGTCGAGGGTTCGCGACCCGATCATCGGATCGGGCCCGTCGGCGGTTGCTCGCCACAGTTCGAGCTCAGCGGTGCGTTCCGGCTGTTGTGCCGCCTCGACCAGCCCATAGGACCACCTGCGCATCGACGTCCCGACCGGGGCCAGATCGGGTGGCTCGCCGGATTCGATCCGCGCCCACGCGACCGCGAGGTCGGCCACCAGCACTCGCCAGGAAGCCGTATCGATCACCGAATGATGCACCAGCACCAGGACTCGGCCCGGTTCCGCCGTGTGCACCGGATCGAACCAGACCACCTGCAGCACGATCCCGGCGTACGGATCGAGCCGGTCGGCAGCGGAAGTCGATTCCGCCGCCGCCGATGTCGGGAACTCGGTGCTGGCTTGTATCGGCACCCGGTGGATGACGTCGTCGGCGCGAATCGTTCCTATCGGCAGCACATCCCACGCTCTGCGCCCGTCGTCGTACGAGAGCCGTGCACGCAGCATGTCGTGCCGATCGAGTACCGCCTGCACGGTGTTCGCCAGCCGCTGCCGGTCGATTCCCCTCGGCAGATTCAGCATCATCGCCTGCGAGTAGCGGCCGAACTTCGACTCGGTCCGTTCGAGTAGCCGTCGCATGCTCGGTGTCAGCGGTACCGGTCCCACACCTGCGCCGGGCAGTTCCGTCACAAGGGACGTCGCGGTGCCGTCGCGGACCGCGACCTCGGCCAGTTCGGCGACCGTCTTTCGCTCGAACACATCGCGTGCGGAGAACGCCACACCGGCTGCCCTGGCTCGGGCAACCAACTGGATCGACATGATGCTGTCGCCGCCGAGGGCGAAGAAGGAGTCGTCGAGACCGATTGTGTCGATGCCGAGTACGTCGGTGAATGCTTGGGTGATGGTGTGTTCGGTTGGTGTTCGGGGTGCTCGGAAGGGTTTGTGGTCGGTGAAGATTGGTTTGGGTAGTGCTTTTCGGTCGAGTTTGCCGGTTGGTGTCAATGGGATGTGGTCCAGGACCGTGATCGAGGTTGGGACCATGTAGGACGGTAGGTGGTCGGTGAGGTATTGGGTGAGGGTTGTGGTGTCGATGGTGTGGTCGGGTGTGGCGAGGACGTATGAGATGAGTGTTTGGGTTCCGGTGGTGTTGTGGTGGCCGATGGTGGTGGCGTAGGCGACGGTTTCGTGGGTGGTGAGTGTGGTGTCGATTTCGCCGAGTTCGATGCGTAGGCCGCGGATTTTCACTTGGAAGTCGGATCGGCCGAGGTGTTGGATTGTGCGGTTGGTGGTCCAGCGGACGATGTCGCCGGTGCGGTACATGCGTCGGCTGGGTATCCAGGGGCAGGCTACGAATCGTTCGGCCGTCACATTTGTTCGATGGTGGTATCCACGGGCCAGCAAATCGCCGGCGACATACAATTCGCCGGCTACACCAACGGGTACCGGTTGCAGCCGTTGATCCAACACCCATGCCGAGACACCACGGATCGGGTGGCCGATCGTGACCAGCTTTCCGGCCGCCAAGACGGCCCGCGTCGCAGTGACGGTGGTTTCGGTTGGACCGTAGTCGTTGCACAGCTTCCGGTCGCTGCCCCAGCGTTCGACCACCTCACTGCCGTAATTCTCACCGCCGACGATCAGGTGTCCCAGATCCGGTAGTGGCCAGCGGGTGTGGTCGATGGTGGACAGTACCGACGGTGAAATGAGGGCGTGGCTGATGTGTTCGCGTTCGAGCAGTGCGGCGAGTTCATCCCCGCCGTAGACGTCGGTGGGTGCGACGACCATGGCCGCGCCGACGGGCAGGGGCAGCAGCATTTCCAGTACTGATACGTCGAAGCTGGGTGATGCCAGATGCAGTGTGCGAGAGCTGCGTTCGATCCCCATCAGGTCTTTGTTCGCGGTGGCGCAGTTGCGGAGTCCGCGGTGGGTGACCGCTACGCCTTTGGGGAGTCCGGTTGAGCCGGAGGTGTAGATGACGTAGGCGATATCGTCGATCCGCACGGGACGAACCCGGTCGCTGTCAATGATCGGACTGCGGTCGGTCTCGTCGAGGTCGTCCAGTATCAACCAATCGGTGTCGTCGGGTAACTGCGCCCGTACGGACGCGGTCGTAATGCCGATGGCCGCATTGGAATCGGTCATCATGTGGGTGATGCGCTCAGCCGGATAGGTCGGGTCGATCGGCAGAAAAGCAGCCCCCGACTTCGCGACCGCCCAAACCGAGAGCACCGAGTCCGCCGAACGTGGAATACCAATCGCAACAACATCTTCCGGCCCGATACCACACCCGATAAGCCGCCGCGCCAACCAATTGGAGCGTTCGTCGAGCTCCCGATAACTCAAACCCTGACCACCACAAACGATCGCAGTAGCATCCGGATCCAGTGCGACCGCCGCCGTCAACAAATCAGGCAACGTGGCAGGCGATGCCGAAGACGCGCCGGAGCGAGTCAACAGATCAGCCCGCTCGGCAGGTTCGAGGACATCGATCACCCCGACAGCAACAGTCGCATCGGCGGTTACCGATTCCAGAATCCGAATCCACCGACGCACAACAGAATCGATCGTCGCGGGATCGAACAAATCCGTCGCATAAGTGACCGCGACAGTCATATCGCCGCTGTCATGGTTTTCCGACAGGATGAATTGCAGGTCGAACCGGGAGACCTCGTTGGGCAGATCGACCATCGAGAGCTCGAGATCGGGGAGCCGCAGCGCTACCGGTTCCAGGTTCTGGAACGCCAGCATCACCTGGAACAGCGGGTGTCGTGCTTGGGACCGCTGTACGACGAGTTTGTCCACCAGCTGCTCGAACGGAACATCGGCGTGTTCGAAGGCGTCCAGATCGGTTTGTTTGATCCGGCCGAGCAGATCGGTGAAGGATTCGTCGAGATCGATCTCGGTCCGCAGTACCAGGGTGTTGACGAACATGCCGATCATGTCGTCGAGTGCGGCTATTCCGCGCCCGGCGATCGGTGTGCCGATCGGAATGTCGGTGGTGCCGCTCAACCGGGCGAGCAGCACCGCCAATGTGCCGTGGATCGCCATGAACAGTGACGAATTATGCTGCCGCGCAAACCGTTCCAATGCCCGCACCAAACCGGCGGGCACCGAGTAATCGACCGTGGCGCCTCGATTCGACAGCACCACCGGCCGCGGCCGGTCGAACGGCAGACGGAGTTCCTCGGCAACGCCGTCCAGAGCCTCGGTCCAGTATCGGATCTGTTCGGCGCCCAGCGATTCCGGATCGCCGGGCGCGCCGAGGATGGCTCGATGCCACAGTGCGTAGTCCGCGTACTGGACCGGTAGTGGTGCCCACGCCGGGGCCGCCCCGCGGATCCGGGCGGCATAAGCGGTCGTCACGTCGCGCGCCAGCGGCGTCATGGAGAAGCCATCCGCGGCGATGTGGTGCACCACGACGGCCAGTACGTATTCCGGTTGCGTGCCCCCGACAATGCGGAACAACCGGGCACGCGCGGGCGCCTGGGTGGTCACATCGAAGCCTTCGGCGACGAATTCGGTTACCGTCTCGACCAACTGGCTCGGCGCGACCGGCACCACGATCAGTTCGCGGTCCACGTTCTCGACGGGCTCGATCAGTTGGATCAGCGTTCCGTTGAGATCCGGGTACCGCGTTCGCAACGACTCGTGCCTACCCAGCACGTCGATAACCGCCGAGTGCAGGGCGTCGACGTTCAAGTCGCCACGCAGCCGAATGGCGATCGGCATGTTGTATGCACCCGACGCGGTGTCGTACTGATTGAAGAACCACATCCGTTGTTGGGCTGGCGCCAACGGCACGAGATCGGGGCGCGGCCCGGCGATCAGCGGTGGGCGTCTGCGCCCTGTACCGGCATGCTGCTCTATGCGAGTGGTGAGTTCCGCGACTGTGGAAGCCTCGAACAACAGTCGCACCGGAATCTCGGCATCCAATGCGGCCCCGAGTCGCGCCGCGACGCGGGTCGCGACCAAGCTGTCGCCGCCGAGGGCGAAGAAGGAGTCGTCGAGACCGATTGTGTCGATGCCGAGTACGTCGGTGAATGCTTGGGTGATGGTGTGTTCGGTTGGTGTTCGGGGTGCTCGGAAGGGTTTGTGGTCGGTGAAGATTGGTTTGGGTAGTGCTTTTCGGTCGAGTTTGCCGGTTGGTGTCAATGGGATGTGGTCCAGGACCGTGATCGAGGTTGGGACCATGTAGGACGGTAGGTGGTCGGTGAGGTATTGGGTGAGGGTTGTGGTGTCGATGGTGTGGTCGGGTGTGGCGAGGACGTATGAGATGAGTGTTTGGGTTCCGGTGTTGTTGTGGTGGCCGATGGTGGTGGCGTAGGCGACGGTTTCGTGGGTGGTGAGTGTGGTGTCGATTTCGCCGAGTTCGATGCGTAGGCCGCGGATTTTCACTTGGAAGTCGGATCGGCCGAGGTGTTGGATTGTGCGGTTGGTGGTCCAGCGGACGATGTCGCCGGTGCGGTACATGCGTCGGCTGGGTATCCAGGGGCAGGCTACGAATCGTTCGGCCGTCACATTTGTTCGATGGTGGTATCCACGGGCCAGCAAATCGCCGGCGACATACAATTCGCCGGCTACACCAACGGGTACCGGTTGCAGCCGTTGATCCAACACCCATGCCGAGACACCACGGATCGGCCTACCGATCGTGACCAGCTCGCCCACTGTCAGCGAGGCGCTCAGCGTCGTGGAAATGGTGGTTTCGCTTGGTCCGTATTCGTTGAGCACGACACGGTCACCGCCCCAGCGTTCGACCACCTCACTGCCGTAATCCTCGCCGCCGACCATCAGATACTTCAGATCCGGTAGTGGCCAGCGGGTGTGGTCGATGGTGGACAGTACCGACGGTGAAATGAGGAGGTGGCTGATGTGTTCGCGTTCGAGCAGTGCGGCGAGTTCATCCCCGCCGTAGACGTCGGTGGGTGCGACGACCATGGCCGCGCCGGCAGCCAGCGGCATCAGCAACTCGAGTACTGATACGTCGAAGCTGGGTGATGCCAGATGTAGCGCGCGGGAGCTGGGTTCGATGCCCATGGCAGCCCGGTGAGCCGCGGCGCAGTTGCCGAGTCCGCGGTGGGTGACCGCTACGCCTTTGGGGAGTCCGGTTGAGCCGGAGGTGTAGATGACGTAGGCGATATCGTCGATCCGCAAGGGACGAACACGATCGCTGTCAGTGACGGGCCGGTTGTCATCGGTGTTGGGCCGGTCGCCGGAAGTATCGAGATTGTCCGATATCAGCCAGTCCATATTGTCGGGTAGTTGCGCGTGTACGGATGCGGTTGTAATGCCGATGGCCGCTTTTGAATCGGTCATCATGTGGGTGATGCGTTCGGTCGGGTAGGTCGGGTCGATCGGCAGGAAAGCGGCCCCCGATTTGGCGATGGCCCATACCGCGAGTACCGAGTCCACCGAGCGTGGAATGCCGATGGCGACGATGTCTTCGGGTCCGATGCCGCGCTCGATGAGCTGTCGTGCCAACTGGTTGGAGTGTTCGTCGAGCTCTCGATAGCTCAGTTGTTGTCCGTCGTAGACGATCGCGGTGGCGTCGGGATGGAGTGTGGCTGCTGCCGCCAGCAGATCGGGCAGCGTGGTAGGGGTTGTGGAAGGCGCGCCGGAGCGGGTCAGCAGGTCGGCTCGCTCGACGGGTTCGAGTACGTCGATGACTCCGACGGGAATGGATGGATCGGTCGTTATCGATTCCAGAATCCGAATCCACCGATGCGCAAGAGAATCGATGGTCGCGGCGTCGAACAGAGCCGTGGCGTAGGTGACCGTGACGGTCATATCGCCGCTGTCATGGTTTTCCGACACCAGGAACTGCAGCTCGAAGCGAGACGCCTCTTCGAGAAGATCGATCCCCGACGTCTCGAGAGCGGATTCCGGATTCCGCAACGCCAGCATCACCTGAAGCAGCGACTGCCGGGACCGAGACCGCTGCGGAACGAGTTCGTCCAGCACCTGCTCGAACGGAACATCGGCGTGTTCGAAGGCGTCCAGATCGGTTTGTTCGACACGACCGAGCAGGTCGGTGAACGATTCATCGAGATCAATCTCGGTCCGTAGCACCAGAGTATCGACGAATCCGTCGGCGGCATCGTCGCGCGTGGCGATCGGTGTGCCGATCGGAATGTCGGTGGTGCCGCTCAACCGGGCGAGCAGCACCGCCAATGTGGCGTGGATCGTCGTGAACAGTGACGAATTATGCTGCCGCGCGTACCGTTGCAACGCCGAAACCAGATCGGCACGCAACGGGTACCGCGCGGTGGTGCCTCGCTTCGACAGCGCCGCCCGCCGTGGCCGGTCGAACGGCAGGCGAAGCTCTTCGGGAAGGTCCGCGAGCGCGGCTCGCCAGAACGCCAGATTCTCACGGCGACGCTTGATCCGGGCACCCGCACGGGCGCTGTCGGGGTGAACCTGCTCGAGAGCAGTGTTCGGCGCGGCGGCGAATGCGTCGAGGAACTCCCCGAATCTGGTGCAGTGCGCCGAGAGTTCGGCGTCGGTATAGAGGTTGGGATTAGCAAGGAAGTGCAGGATCGTCCGTGGCGGATCCCCGGTTTGATACAGGTCGATCAGCAAGTCGTCGACCGGCCCCGAGCTGAGGATATGGACTTCCCCGGTCATTGATCCGAACCGGATCTCCTGATAGAAGAACATGACATTCACTACCGGGCCCGCGAAACGCCGCTGCCCGCCGTGGTATCCGGCGGCGGCACGGATATCGGTTAGGCCGAACCGCTGGTGCCGCAACGCCCCCACCAGATCGGACTGCACCCGCCGCGTAACTGTCGCCACGGTGTCGCCCGAATCCAGCAGGAGCGGAAGGGGTGCGACATTGACGAACATCCCGCCGGAGCGCCGCAGTACGGCGTTGGTGCGACCCGAAACGGGAATATTGACCATGACCTCGTCGCGGCCGGTCATCCGGGCCAGGTAGCAGCCGAACGCGGCGATTACCACCGCGGCCGGGCTCGCGTTCAAGGCTTTCGCGGAATGATCGATCCGCTCCACCGTCTCCGGCGAAAGTTCGGCGGTTGTAACCGTGCTGTCCGCGCGGGCAGGTGCGTGCCCGTCGACCAGACTGGACTCGTCCCCGGCGTCGGCGAGTCTGTTCAGCCAGTATTCCTGATCGTCGGCGAACCGCTTGGACTCCCGATAGTCGCGGTCGGCCTGGTACAGGGTGCGTACGTCCGCCGCCCGGTTCGGTTCCGCCGTCCGTCCCCGCCCCGCCGCCGTGTACAGCGCCGCGATGCGGTTCACGATCATCATTCCGGCATAGCCGTCCAACGCGACGTGGTGGATTCTGGTGTACAGCAGGTAATGCCGGTCCCCTACCTGCACAATCGCGGTTCCCACCAACCGGTCCCGCGTCATGTCGAGGGGTGTGGTGTACTCGCGACGCATCCACTCCAAGCCCGCAGCAACGGGATCTGGTGCACCGCGTACATCGATCACAGGCCCCGCGTACTCGAGCGACGGGTCGAAGAACTGATACGGCTCGCCGTCGACCTCTACCAGCCGCAGGTATCCGGACTGGAACTCGTGGCCTGCTCGAATCGACACCTCGCGCAGGAGATCGACATCGAGGTCTCCACGCAAGTCGATGTACTGTGCCTCGGATATCGGCACATCCGGACTCAACTTCTGCGCCAGCCATAACCCGCGCTGCCCAGCGGACAGCGGCACATGCGCTATTGCTGACACGTCCGGCTCGGTAACGCCGCTCGATCCCTCGTCGGGATGTAGCGGTGGTCGCAGAACAGTCATTGAACTTTCCTCTATTCCCGACCACGGCCCAGTCTAAGCTGATTAGTTTGCTATGCAAACCCGGTTTTCGAAATCCGCATCGCGAAATGCTCACCGTATTCATAAGGGTGACAGGGGATGATCTAGATTTTCATCGAGAGCGTTAACCTGGAGGTCGGCCGACCGAATGTATCGCTGTGTGACGCAGGGCCTTCGGTGCTCGATCCGATGACCGAATGCCCTAGCCAGCGATGGTGTATGGCGTATATATAAACGGGCGAAACGTGATTCGAGATGCACAAAACGATATATATTCTGCCGGGGTTGTTAACATAAGGCAGCGGCGTTGCGATGGCCATTTCGTCCGAAATTGGTGATCCGGTCCGTGGAATCGCCGCCCTGATGTCTCACCGGCGCGGCGGTAGTAGCTCATGTGCCACCGCCCGGTTCGCGTCCGGATCTCTATGGCGAGGTGGCTCGGCAGTTCGACCAGCACCGCGGAGCATGTCCGTCGACGGTGATCGAGTCCTGGAAGCTCTTGGCGCGTCGATGAGTATCGGCCTAGCCTGTACTCCCACCGCGCGAAGAGGAGACGACCGTGCCCGACGTCCGGGAAGTGTGGCAGAGCCGAGTCTGGGGGAATCTCGGGGCTCCGGTATACGACTTCGTGCTCGACCATCCGCAGGTGGCCCGGCCTGCGGGACAGGTGATGTGGGGCTGTGATACCCGCCGAATGTATGCGGCGATGGATGTCGTGAATCAGCTGGCGGAGGGTTCGGCGGTGCTGGATCTGCCGGTCGGCGGCGGCGTGACGCTGCGTCGACTCGAGTCCGGTCGCAAGCTCCGCTATGTGGCCGCGGACATTTCCGATGATCAATTGGCGGCGGCGCGCCGCGCGGCCGAGCGCGCCGGGCTGTCCGATATCGACTATGTGCGCGCGGATGTGGTCGACCTGTCCTTCGGCACCGGCGAATTCGATCTGGTAGTGAGTTTCGCGGGCCTGCACTGTATGCCGGATCCAGCCGCCGCGGTCGCCTCGCTCGCCCGGGTGCTCGCGCCGGGTGGACGGCTGGTCGGCAGTTGTGTGGTGCGCGGGGTCCGGCCGCGTTTCGACTTGCACATGCGCGTGATGCGGGCAATGGGCGTATTCGGTCCGTCCGGTACCGCGGCCGAGCTGTCGGGCTGGATCGCCGCGGCGGGTCTGCGCGAGGTCGAGCTGGTGTGCAATGGCGCGCTCGCACAGTTCACGGCCGTGAAGGACTAGCCTCGCGGCTCGTAGCGCGGGCCGACCAGGGCGATGGCCGTATCAACCGCGACGTCGACGATGTCACGGATATCCTTGCCCTCTTCGACCGTGGAGGCGATGAGCTCGCGGAAACCGCCGTAGAGGATGGTCGCCATCTGACGGGTCGGTGGATGTAGTCCGGGAGCTTCGAACCCCGGTGTGGCGGTGAGGCTTTGAATCAGATTGATAAAGGCCTCGCCGACGTCGTGGTGGAGCTGCTGAGCCGCCTCGCCGAGCGCGGGGATGTCCCGAATCCAGGCCAGAGTGATCGTCGGATCCTGATTGGATACGTCGATCCAGGCCTCGATGGCCTGCCGGACCTGGGTGCGCCAGGGTGTGGCCGGATCGACGGCATCGTAGATTTGCTGGATGGTCTCATTGTTGCGCTCGGCCAGCAGCGCGATGAAGCAGTCCTGCTTGCTGTCGAAATGTTCGTAGAAGGTACGGCGGGAGGTGCGCGCATGGCGGACCACATCGGCCACGGTTGTTTCGCGATAACCTCGATCGCGCACGGCCTCGGCCATCGCGTCGAGGAGGCGACGCCGGAATGCGGATTCCGGCGTGCTCTCCGCGGCGATGCTGGCGGCGGGCTCGGCACGGGTCACGAGAATCAGGTTAGTGCGCCCCGCCGCCACGGCGATCATGACCTCACATGTATCGGAATATGGCCGGGTGCGGTGGCCCGGCTCGCGAACCGAATGGTGCCGTCCTCGATCCGCCCGTGGCGCAGTGCGAGCACATCATGCGCGTAGTTCATCCCCAATCGCCAGGGCCGTCGCGATCCGGCTCGCGGAAAGTGGTCGATGGAACGCTGGACGTAGCCGGATTGGAAATTCAGCAGGGGCTCCGTGGCGATACTCGGATCCGGCCACGGCGTGCACTGGTCATAGCCGTTGTCGTCCATATGCCGCAGCAATCGGCACACGAATTCGCCCACCAGATCGGCCTTCAACGTCCAGGACGCATTGGTGTAGCCGACGGTGAAGGCGAAGTTGGGGACGCCGCTCAGCATCATTCCCTTATAGGCCATGGTGTCCGGCAGTGGGATGGCCCGGCCGTCGACGCTGAATTCGATCCCGCCGAAGGCGAGCAATTGCAGACCGGTGGCCGTCACCACGATATCGGCGGGGAGGTCGGCGCCCGAGGCCAGACGCAGGCCGTCGGCGGTGAACTTCTCGACGCGGTCGGTGACCACGGCGGCTCGCCCGGCCCGGATCGCCTGGAACAGATCTCCGTCCGGCACCAGGCAGAGCCGTTGGTCCCACGGGTTGTAGGTCGGTTTGAAGTGGACGTCCACCTCGTATCCGGTCGGCAATTGCGCGGCCGTCTGCTTGCGGATGAAGTTGCGCATCATGCGGGGACGGCGCTGGCTGAGTTGGTAGATGAGCGTGCCGATCAGCACGTTCTTCCAGCGGGTGATCGTATAGGCCCGGCGGGGTCCGAGCCGTTCGCGCAGGCGGATCGCCACCGCGTCTTCAGTGGGCACGGACATGATGTAGGTAGGGGAGCGCTGCAGCATGGTCACCTGCGCCGCCGTCTCGGCCATGGCCGGAACCAGGGTCACCGCGGTGGCCCCGCTGCCGATCACCACGACCCGCTTACCCGCATAGTCCAGGTCGGTGGGCCACTGCTGCGGATGCACGAGTTGGCCACGGAAATCCTCGATTCCGGCGAATTCGGGGGTATAGCCGTGGTCGTAGCGGTAGTAGCCGCTGCACACATAAAGGAAGCCGCAGGTGAATGTCGAGGTGGTGCCCTCGTGTTCGGCGGTCACCGTCCACTGTGCTGCTTCGGTCGACCAGGATGCGCCGATAACCTCGTGCCCGAACCGGATTCGACGATCGATACCGGCTTCGGCCGCGGTGTCACGGATGTAGTCGAGGATGGACGTCCCGTCGGCGATGGCCGCGGCCTGTGTCCACGGGCGGAAACGGTAGCCGAGGGTGTGCATATCGGAATCCGAACGCACCCCCGGATAGCGGAACAGATCCCAGGTGCCGCCGATTGTCGTGCGCGCCTCCAGAATTGCGTAGGTACGCTTCGGGAAGGCCGTCTGGAGGTGGTGCGCCGCGCCGATGCCGGACAGGCCGGCGCCGACGATCAGCACATCGAAATGCTCGGGTCCACCTGTCTCCCGGCCACCACCCATCATCGAATCGCTGCGCGATGCTCTCATGCTGTCACCTCCGCCTTCGCGCGTGCCCGCAGACGCCGCTCCAGCACCGCGAATATGTCGTAGTAGTGCGTTGGTGCAACGCGTGCGAGTGCGTCGAAAACGTAGGCATCCGGCCCGACCAGAATCCGCGACTTCCCGCGTTCGACTCCGCGACAGATGATTTCGGCCGCCTTGTCCGGTGAGGTCAAGGTCATCGCCTCGAACTCAGCCGCTATCTGCTCGCGCGAACGGCCGCGTCCCTCGGGATCCTTGCGCACCCGGGCATTGCGCGCGATGTTGGTGGTGATACCACCCGGATGCACATTCACCGCCGACACTCCCGTGCCGCGAAGTTCCTGGCGCAGTGAATCGGTGAAGCCGCGCACGGCGAATTTCGCCGCGCAGTAAGCACTTTGATTGGGCATTCCGAGCAGCCCGAATACGCTAGAGGTATTCACGATGACACCCTGGTTCTGTTCGACCAGAATGGGCAGGAACGCGCGAGTGCCATTGACCACGCCGTCGAAGTTGATCTGCCGCAGCCATTCATCGTCTTCGGGAACCGCGTCGAGCACCGACGAGCCCACCGCCACGCCGGCATTGTTGAATACCGCCGCCAATGGCTCGGTCAGCCAATCCTCGACCTCGGCGGCGAAGGCGAGTTGGTCGGCGGCATCGCGCACATCGAGAACGCGGACGAGCATCGGACCGGTCAGCGTGGCGGCCGTCTGCTTCAAGCCGACCTCGTCGATATCGGCAATGGCCACGGGTGACCCGCGGCGCGAAAGCAATTGGGCGAGACTGCGGCCGATGCCGGAGGCGGCGCCGGTGATCATGGCGGGACGGCCGGACAGCGGCCTAGCGGTGCGGGGCATCGGTGCTCCTGGCGGTGCGGATGTGGGTGTCGATGAGATCGGTGAGCGTCGGCCGGACGCCGACGGGCAGGTCGTGGCCCATGCCCGGCAGGGTGTGCAGGCGCGCACCTGCGATGGCGCTTGCCGTGACGGTGCCGCCGGTGGGATGCACCATGAGGTCGCGGTCACCGTGCAGGATCAGCGTCGGGGCGACGACGGTGCTGAGTTCCGTGGTGCGGTCACCGGATTTGAGGATGCCGGCGAGCTGACGGCCGACGCCCGGTGCCGGATGGGGATCGCGGTCCCAGGTCGTCGCCGCGGCGGCGCGCACCGCCTGTTCGTCGAACGGATAGCCGTGCGAGCCGATGTGGCGGAACATGCGCACCGAGCGTTCGATGTGTTCGGTGCGTGTGCGAGCAGGTCGGCCGAACATCAACCGCCATGTCGACAGGGCCGGTCGCCCGACCCGTGCCGCACCGGTGGTCGACATGATCGAGGTCAGCGAGGCGACTCGGGCCGGATAGCGGGCGGCCACGGTCTGCGCGATCATCCCGCCGAGCGACATTCCGACCACATGCGCGCAGCTCAGTTCCAGCGCGTCGAGTAGCCCCACGGTGTCGGCGGCCATATCCGAAAGATCGTATTGCGCTGTGTGCCAACGCTTTCGCAAGAAATTGAGCGGACTCGGAGGTGGGAAGCCGAAGTGTGTCGACGCGCCGACATCGCGATTGTCGAAGCGGATGACATCGTAGCCGCGGGCGACGAGGAGTTCACAGAGACCATCGGGCCAGTCGTGCAGTTGCTGACCCAGTCCGGCGACGAGTAGCACCGGAGTCCCGCCATCACCGAGGCGTTCGTAGGCGAGGGTGACGCCGTGGCCCACGTCGGCGAATTGCTGGGTCATGCCGTCACCTGTTCGGCTTTGGCCACGGTCGTGCTGGGCCGGGGCGCGCGGCGATACACCACGGCGCGGCCCTTCTTGGCGGGCACCAGCGCGACACCGCGGAAGTGCGTTCGCTCATCGGCCGCGTCGGTCGGCTCGAGCGTGAAATCCCTTAGCAGCGTGCGCAATACGACATTCATCTCCATGGTGGCGAAGGCCGCACCGATGCAGCGCCGGGCGCCGCCGCCGAACGGAATCCAGCTGAAGGTGCCGGGCCGGACATCGACGAAACGATCCGGATCGAAGGCGCGGGCATTCGGGAACAGCTCCTCGTTGTCGTGCATGAGCCGAATGCTGACCAGCACGTTCTGCCCCTCGGGCAGGGTCCACCGACCCAATTGCATCGACTCCGCGCGGACCTTGCGGAACGTCGAGTCGATGACCGGACGTACCCGTTGCACCTCCAGCAGGGTGGCCTCGCGCAGTGCCGAACCGCCTTCGTCGACCTCGTCGACCAAGCGCCGCAACACTTCCGGATGCCTGCGCAACCGCTCAATGGTCCATGACAGTGTGGTCGCCGTGGTCTCGTGGCCAGCGGTGAGCAGAGTTAGCAGTTCGTCGGCGATCTCGCCGCGGGTCATCGCGGTGCCGTCGTCATAGCGAGCTTGCAGCATCATTGCCAGCACATCGTCGCGGTCGGCAAGCCGCTCGTCGGCGGCGGCGCGGTCGATAAGCCTGCCGACGATCTCGTCGTAGTCGCGGCGGTATGCGGCGAAGCGGGCCCACGGACCATACTGCCCCAAGAACTTTCGCGGCACCGGCAGTGCCGCGAGCGCCGAACCGACCAGCACCAGTCTGGGCAGCAGCTCGCGCAGTTCGTCGAATTCCTTACCTTCGGCGCCGAATACGGCGCGCAGGATCACGTTCATGGTGATCCGCATCATCGAATCCATCGTCGCGAACTCCCGGCCCTGCGGCCAGGTGGCCAGCTCGCGCACCGCCTCTTCCTCGATCAGCGTCTCGTACACCGCGAGGCGACGACCGTGGAACGGCG
Source organism: Nocardia sp. NPDC049737 (assembly GCF_040674755.1). Taxonomy (NCBI): domain Bacteria; kingdom Bacillati; phylum Actinomycetota; class Actinomycetes; order Mycobacteriales; family Nocardiaceae; genus Nocardia; species Nocardia sp. NPDC049737. Next base: position 56,206 of record NZ_JBFANH010000022.1, read on the forward strand.
GAGTGAGCAATTTGCGCTGCTTACGGTGTTCGGCGCCGCGCAGCGAAAAAAGTGAGCCGGGGCCGAGGAACTGCCCGAGATTGAGATCGACATTATCGACCACGTCGGAGCTCGCGGTGAACAGCGCCTTCACCTCGGCCGGTTCGGATAGCACCACGATCCGCCCGAAGCGGGGTAGGTAGGCCGTGAACGCCGAGCCGTACCGCTGATGCAATCTGCGCCACGCGCGGGTGCGGCCCGCCAGCACTTCGATGGCCTGTACGAAGGCCGGAGTCGTCGGCCCGTCGGGCAATTTCACCGTGGTCATGCGGCACCTCCCAGCGCGGTACATCTACGTACCATCTGCACGGTACGCTCACGTACCGGGGTGTGGCAAGGGTCACTTTCGGGATTGCCGCCCGCTTCCGCGGTGCGTGTGGCTAGCGTGAGCGCGTGCGCAAGCATCGTTGGGGCTGGTTCGCCATCCTGGCGTCGGTCATCGTGCTGATCGGCGTCGCCGGACCCGCTCCCGCCCAGCCGGCCGCCGCCGATCTCGTCACCGTCGAGACCGGTCAGTTGCGCGGCATCGTGGCCGCGCAGCATCGACTGTTCGAGGGCGTTCCCTACGCCGCCCCGCCGGTCGGCGAATTGCGCTGGCGGCCACCGGCTCCAGCCGCACCGTGGCCCGGTATTCGAGATGCCGCGGTGACCGGGCCGAGCTGCCCGCAGGACAACGACTTTTACGGGATAGTCGGTGCGAACCCGACGAAATCGGAAGACTGTCTTTATCTGAATGTTTCGACCCCGCGCAACCTGCCCGCCGACGGTGGGGGGCTCCCGGTGCTGGTCTGGATCCACGGCGGCAGTTTCGTTACCGGCTCCGGCGACGTTTACGGCGCCGAGCCGCTGATCGCGCACGGTGACGGTGACCTGATCGTGGTCACGATCAACTACCGGCTCGGCACCCTCGGCTACCTCGCCGCCTCGGCGCTGGACGACGGTTCCGGGCCCGGCAATTACGGCTACCTGGATCAGCAGGCCGCATTGCGCTGGGTGCGGCGCAATATCGCGGCATTCGGTGGTGATCCGGAACGCGTGACGCTGGCCGGCGAGTCGGCCGGCGCGACATCGGTATGCACTCAGATGGTCGCGCCGAGCTCGCGTGGGCTGTTCCGGGCAGCGATCATGGAGAGCGGGCCGTGCAGCCCCGGTGTGCCGGCCGCGACGGCACTGGCAGATGGTGACGCATACGCGGCACGTCTCGGATGCACCGGGCCCGGTACCGCGGCGTGCCTGCGCGCGCTGCCGGTCGATACGTTGGTGGCTGATTCCATCACCCCAACTGTGTACGGGGGCCAGTTCCTACCGTCCGCGCCACAGGTGGCCGTGCGCAACGGCGGCTTCGCCGATGTGCCCACGCTGGTCGGTGCGAACAACGACGAGATGTCGCTGTGGGTTTACATGAAATACGGTGTGCCCCTTGGCAGGCCGCTGACCGCCGCCGGATACCGCGACGCACTGGCCGCCGCCATGCCCGACCTCACGCAGGAGCAACTCGACCGCGTCGAACAGACCTATCCGGCCGCCGACTACCCGGAGCCCGCACTCGCACTGTCACGTGCCTGGACTGATCGCATCCTCACCATGCTGGTTGTCGAATACGAAGGGCTCGGCCCGCGAACCCCCACCTATACCTATTCCTTCGACGACCCGGCGCCGCTCGGCCCACCGAATATCTTCCCGCTGGGCGCGTACCATGCCAGCGAACTGGCATCGCTGTGGAGCCTGCGCGACCTCGGCTGGCTATACGGCGCCGTCCAGACACCGGACCAGCAGCGCCTCGCCGCCGAAATGCGAAGGTACTGGACCCGATTCGCCATTGATGCCCGCCCGGATCCGGCCGGTCTCGAACCGATGCCGGCCTACGACCCGGCTGCGCCGCTCGTCATGTCCTTCCGGCCCAGCGGAAATCGGCTCATCGACTCCTACGCCGCCGACCATCGGGCCGATTTCTGGACGCCCATGCTGCCGCACTGAACTGGGTCGGATCGTGCTGAACCGGGTCAGATCTTGCGGATGACCGTGACGACCTTGCCGAGGATCTGCGCGTCATTACCCGGAATCGGTTCGAACAGCGGATTGTGGGGCATGAGCCAGACATCCTTACCGGTGCGCTTGAACGTCTTCACCGTCGCCTCGCCCTCGATCATCGCGGCCACGATATCGCCGTTGTCGGCGACATTCTGCTGGCGCACGACCACCCAGTCGCCATCGCAGATCGCGGCGTCGACCATCGATTCACCGACGACCTTGAGCAGGAACAGCGAGCCGTCACCGACCAGTTCCCGCGGCAGCGGGAAGACATCCTCCACCGCCTGCTCGGCCAGGATCGGGCCACCGGCGGCGATTCGACCCAGCACGGGCACGAAGGTCGGGACGGGCCGCCCGGTCTCGACATCCTCGTTGGTCGACAGGCTGGTCACCGCGCGCACCGCCTCGTCGAGACCGCGAACGTCAACGGCGCGTGGGCGATTCGGGTCGCGGCGCAGATAGCCCTTGCGTTCGAGGGTCCGCAGCTGATGGGCGACCGACGAGGTGGAGGTGAGTCCGACCGCATCGCCGATCTCGCGGATGCTCGGCGGGTAGCCGCGCTCGCTCACCGAGGTGCGGATGACCTCCAGGACTCTGCGCTGACGCACGGTGAGATCCGCCCCGATACCGGACGGGTCGTTGCCGACCCCGCTCTCGTCGCCCGTGTCGTCTGTGTGGCTCACCGCAACCGCCCTTCTGTGTCCATTGATTTCGTTTAACGAATCTAGTCCGGTCGCGCCGATGTATCAAACATCTGTTCGAGGCATGTCGGCGTTTTCTGCTGACTTTGTCGGCGCAGCGTGGTAGAAATCGAACACAAGTTCTTCGAACATTTGATCGAACAGCTACTCCCATCGTCTCGCGACATACCTGAGCACTCCACTAACACCCCTTCACGGAGGTTTGTCCGATGAGCACAGCGATCAGCGCCCTGAGCACCGACCTCGAGGACGAGGCCGACGTCGATCTCGGCTTCGAATCCGTTCCGCGCGTACAGCGCCCGCATCGCGGTGGCGTTCGCGCCCTCGAGGCCGCGCGCGCCGCGACGGATCGGCGGCCGCGCGACAGTCGGCCCGGCGGTGCTGTGGTGCGCTACGGCCGCGGTCCCATTCGAACGCCCGCGCTACGTCAGGCGCAGGCGCCGCATCCGATGGCGCTGGTCGAACAGGCGCAGGTCGGCTTCGCGGTGCTCGCTGTGGCCGCGCTGTTGAGCGCGTTGGTGGTGACGGCTTTGATCGGCATGGCGCATTGGCGCGCAGGAACTTTCGGCGGCGAGACCCCGACAACGGTGCCCGCCGTGGTCGAGCAGCAGTCGGTTCCGGATGGTGTAGGAGTGGGTTTGCCGCGGTAGCTCGTCAAAAGCCGGTGTGGCGGATCGCGACCGGCCGAGCCGCCGCGAAGCGTGGCCGAAATTGTCGATTACAAAGTAGAACATGTTGCTACTGTGCCTGAAAACGTGACCTAGGCAACTCTTGCCGACGAACGATTTCGGGACACCACGCAATGACGCATCGCTCCACCGCTGCCCACGCCGTCCGTCTACTCGCCCGGATCGCCGGGCTGCTGGCCTGTCTTATCTTCGGGCTCACCATGATTCCGGCCGCACAGGCGGCATCCGCATACGAGGCGTACCTGGACCTACCCGCGCTCAACGGGGACGGTGCCGGTGGAGGTGGACTGAATCCCGCACTGCCTCTGGACGAATCGACCTTGCGTGCGGCGCTCGACGAGGCCAGGACCGACGGGGTCGCTCCGAGCCGCTATGCCACACTGCTGCAGCAGTATTGGCTGGTGGTCTCTACCCACAATGCCGATATCGACCTCGCGGCCTGGGATCCGGCGCTCGGTGTGCGTGCCAACCAGCGCACCTTCAGCCAGGTGTACGTCAACTACTTCCGACTGGCGAGTCAGCATCAGGAGTACTGGTGGGCGGGTCTGGCCGGAATCGCGGGCGGCTCCTTCGCCTCGGGCTTCTTCGATCTCAGCGATGTCGGCCTGGTGCTCGACGTGCCCGGTGTCCATCAGCTCGGCAGTGCGGTCGCCGACCTGTTGCGGAACACCCCACCGGAATTGGTAGCCAAGGTGCCCGCCGATATCCGGCTGCTCGCCACCGAGGGTTCGCGGCTGAGCGCCGAGGATGTCGCCTGGTACCAGACCCGGCTGATGATCATGCAGAAGCACATCTTCACCGATCTGGTCCCGATGCACGAGGCCTACGCCGCGCAGGGGATGGCCGGAATCGACGAAATGTACGCGGCCGGGGTGATCGATGCCGATATCCGCACCGCCTGGCGATCGATCGATTCGCATACCCGCGACGGATATGTGGACGCACTCATCCGCATGACCGATCGTGAGCAGAACCGCGTCATCGCCGACCAGTGGGACCTCACCTCGGCGGGCCGCGGCTCGATGGGGCGGGTAATGACCTACGTGAGTACGGTGGCCGGTAAGCCCGCCGTCCCCGGCGTTCGCGCACCCGGTGTTTTCGCACCCGCCACAGTCAGTGCGGATATTGCGGGCCGCACCGTCTCGCTGCGCACCCCACTGCCGGACTTCAACTGGGCCGACCGCGATACCCGCTGGACCTACATCACCGGCGATCTGGTGCCGCGGCATATCGATATGGAGAGCAATCGGCCGTTCGCCGAGGTGGTGCTCGGTGAATCCTTCTGGAACAAGCTCGCGCACGGCCGGATGATCGCGCGCATTCCGGATCTGATCGCCGATCTGGCGACGCAATGGCAACTCGACTGAGCGTCGGTCGACGGGGTAGTTGGGACGTATGAGACGGTTGGTGACCCCTCCCGGGTATCCTGGACCCGATATGGACGTATCGGTCTAGACCCCTGTACACGTGCTCGCCGGATCGGGACTGGCGAACCGGAGCCGATTCGGACGCGGGCGCGCGCATCGACGAAGGATCTCTCGGATGCATTGCCCCTACTGCCGACACCCCGACTCACGGGTCGTCGACTCGCGTGAGGCCGAGGAAGGCGCGGCCATCCGCCGCCGGCGTTCCTGCCCGCAGTGTGGGAGACGATTCACCACCGTAGAGACCGCGATCCTATCCGTGGTCAAGCGCAGCGGCGTCACCGAACCATTCAGTCGGGAAAAGGTGATCCGCGGTGTGCGCCGCGCCTGCCAGGGCCGCGAGGTGGCCGAGGACGCGCTGAACCTGCTGGCTCAGCAGGTGGAGGACGCGGTGCGTGCCAAGGGTTCCCCCGAGGTGCCCAGCCATGAGGTCGGTCTGGCCATCCTCGGCCCGCTGCGCGATCTGGACGAGGTGGCCTACCTACGTTTCGCCTCGGTCTACCGCTCTTTCACCTCCGCCGACGATTTCGAACGCGAAATCGCCGACCTGCGCAAGCACCGCGAGGAAGCGACCGTCGCCGCCTCCGCCGACTGATCCGGCGGTCAGAGGCAAATCCCCGGCGGGCATGAGCAGCCGAAGCTGCCCATCGCCTGCCCGGGACAGATGCTGACCGAACCGGTATCGAGCAGCCGAACCAGCTGTCGCAACACATCGGTATCGGCGCGCACCGGCGCGGGCTGTATCGGTGTGTCTGCCGAAGCGGTCGCCATCGGGGCGAGTGCGACGGCACAAGCGGTGAGGATCGGCGCGAGGAATTTCCGCATGGGTGAACACCTCTTTCGAGAATTCGCGTCGGACTGCCGAACCGACGCGCGGTACGGGACTGCCAGCGGCCGCAATACGCTCGCGTGCCACCATGTCTGGCGACTGTATCGCCGCACCTGAGGCCGGTCGCGCCCCCAGAACTACCGTTGCGAGCTCGGCCAGCACCTCCAACTGCCCGCCCCTTACTCGGGCGCGAGGGGGCTCGGATCGGGCACGGTGGCAGCCGCCGCGGTGGCAGTGTCAGCGGCGGATGGCGGCGATGGCCTTTTCGATGCGCTTGGTGGAGACCGGGTAGGGGGTACCCAGTTTCTGGGCGAAGAGGCTGACACGGAATTCCTCGATCATCCACCAGATTTCGGTGACATCGTGGCCGTGCTTGCGGGCTTCGGGCAGGGCATTGACAAGGCGGTCGTAGGCGGCGAGGGCGCGGTCGATTTCGACCATGCCCTGTCGGTCGCGGACCGCGGAGCCGGGTAGCGACTCCAGGCGGATGCACGCGGCTTCCAGGTAGCGGGGGAGTTCGAGCAGGCGAGCGCTGCCCCACTCCGAGATGAAACCGGCGAAGATCAGGTCGTCGAGTTGGTGGCGGACATCATCGGCGATATCGCGTTCGGAAGTATCGGCGAGTGCGGACGAAACCTGGTGCGCCCCAGCCAATACCGGCACCACCAGGCGCACGATGCGGGCCACGGCGGAGACGAACTCGGGACGGATCTTCGCGACCAAGGCGTCGAACTGCTTCGGACTGCGCACCGGCCCACCGGCGGCGGCGATCAGTTCGTCCGCGGCGGCGGCACGGCAGTCCTCGATGAGCGCGTCGAGCGAACCGTACGGATTCTGGCTCAGCGCAAGCCGATCCCGCGGTGGCAGGCTCGCGGTGACGGTGCGGACCGAGGTGGGAATTGCGCTCAGCACCAGTGCGCGCGTGCCCGCCCGCATGGCGGCGGCCTGCTCGGCGGGGGAGCTCAGCACGCGCACCGCGACACCCTCGCCCTCGGGGACCAGCGCCGGGTAACCGGTGACCGTCTGTCCGGCCACCTCGCTGCGCACAGTCGGCTCGACCGTTCCCAGCGATTCCGAGGTCCACACGGTGGCGGGCGCACGTTCCGCACCTGCGGTCGCACGGGCCACCGAGGCCGAAACCTGCTCGGACAGTCGCGTTTTCAACTGCGCGAGGTTCTTCCCGCGCGCCAGCACCTGGCCGCGGGCATCGATTGCGGCGAAGGTCATGCGCAGATGGTCCGGTAGCGCGGCGGGGTCGAGGTCGCTCGGTGCGATGGCGACTGACCCGAGCCGCGACAGTTCCCTGGCCAGGCCGATGCGCAGGGGTTCGGCGCGCGCAGTGAGCGCGGTGAGTGCGGCGGCGGCGAAGTCCGGTGCGGGAACGACGGTGCGGCGCAGGGCCTTCGGCAGCGTCTTGATCAGCGTGGTGACCAACTCTACGCGCATACCGGGCACCAGCCAGTCGAAACCGACGGCGCGCACATGCGCCAACTGCTCGACCGGGATCCGCACGGTGACGCCGTCATCGTCATTGCCCGGCTCGAATTGGTAGGTGAGTGGGAAGCTCAACTCGCCCTGACGCCAGGCGTCCGGGAAATCGGTCGGGTCGAGCGTCGCCGCAGCTTCATTGACCACGGTATCGGTCGAGAAGTCCAGCAGCGCGGGATCTTTGCGCTTCGCGGTGCGCCACCAACTGTCGAAGTGGCGCACCGAAACGATATCGGCCGGGATGCGCTTGTCGTAGAACTCGAACAGCACCTCATCGTCGACGAGAATGTCGCGGCGACGGGCGCGATGCTCCAAATCGGCGACATCGTCGAGCAGTTCGCGATTGCGGTGGAAGAACTCGTGGCGGGTCTGCCACTCACCCTGTACGAGGGCATGCCGGATGAACAGCTCACGCGACAGTTCCGGATCGATTCGGCCGTAATCGACCGCGCGGCTGACCACCAGCGGTACGCCGTACAGCGTGACCCGCTCGTACGCGCGCGCCGCGCCGCGCTTGGAGGACCAATGCGGTTCGGAGTAGGTGCGTTTCACCAGATCTCCGGCCAGGCGCTCGGCCCATTCCGGCTCCACCCGGGCAGCCATCCGGCCCCAGAGTCGGGAGGTTTCGACCAGTTCGGCCGCCATCACCCAGCGGGGCGGCTTCTTCGCCAGCGATGATCCGGGGAAGATCATGAATTTGGCATTGCGCGCACCGAGGAATTCGCGGCTCTCGGCTTCGCGGACGCCGATGTGGGAGAGCATCCCCGCAAGAAGTGCCTGGTGGATGGCGGTCGAATCCCATGGGGTGCCATCGGTTTCGGGCGTGGTTGCCGGTGATGCGGCAGCATGTCCGCGTCGCGTCGCGCGCGCGTTATCGCCCGCGCGGCCGCCACCGCGACGCCTCCCTCCAGCTGATTCAGTGCCTGATGAGTCCATGTCGCGTGTCGCGCGCTGTCCACCGCTCGAATCTGCGCCGTTCGACCGAGCCGGGGCCGAACTATCTCGTCCGCCGGAAGGTCCACGGCGCGAGCTGGTTTCGTCCCGATCCGAGCCATCGCCGTGTGCTGACCAGCCGAGCCCGCGCGTGATTGTCCGCAACTGCCCGTGCAGATCCTGCCACTCCCGGATCCGCAGATAGTGCAGGAACTCGTCACGGCACATGCGCCGGAACTGATTGGACGACAGCGACTTGCGCTGTTCGGTCAGATACTCCCACAACCGCAGGTAGGCCAGGAAATCCGAGCCCTCGACCACGAATCGGGCATGTTTGGTGTCCGCGGCCTGCTGATGATCCGCGGGACGCTCGCGCACATCCTGGATGGACAGTGCCGCGACGATGATCAGCACATCCGCGAGCACGCCGTTGCGGTGCGCCTGCACCAGCATGCGCGCCATCCGCGGATCCACCGGTATCTGCGCCATTTCGCGCCCCGTGGGGGTGAGCGTCAGCGTCGCATCGGACACCGTTTCCGCTTGGATCGGTTCGGCCGCGGTGCCTTCGGTGGCCTGGTCCGAGGATGTAGTCGAATCAGCCGCCCGCCGAGCGGGTTTCGCGGTCACGCGCGGTGCGAGCGCCCCCAATTCCTCCAGCAGCGCGATACCGTCGCGAATGGCCCTGCGGTCGGGCGCCTCCACGAAGGGGAACTTCTCGATTTCGCCGAGTCCGAGCGCGGTCATCTGCAGGATGACGGCGGCCAGATTGGTCCGCAGGATCTCCGGTTCGGTGAAGGCGGGCCGGGATTCGAAGTCTTGCTCGGAGTACAGGCGGATGCAGATGCCATCGGCGACGCGGCCGCAGCGTCCCGCGCGCTGACGGGCCGAGGCCTGCGAGACCTCTTCGATGGGCAGGCGCTGCACCTTGGTGCGCATCGAATAGCGGGAGATACGGGCGGTGCCGGGATCAATGACGTAACGGATGCCGGGGACGGTCAGCGAGGTCTCGGCGACATTGGTGGCCAGCACGACTCGTCGCCCCGGATGCGGGGCGAAGACGCGATGCTGTTCGGCCGTGGACAGGCGCGCGTAGAGCGGCAGGATCTCGGTGCGCGGAATCTGTAAGTCGCGCAGCGCATCCGCGGCATCGCGGATCTCGCGTTCGCCGGATAGGAAGACCAGCACGTCACCGTCGCCCTCGGCGAAGAGCTCGCGCACCGCCTCACCGATGGCGTCCACCGGGTCGCGGTCCACGATCCGGGTGTCCTCGTCGTCGTCATCGGTGGCGACGGGTAGCTCCAGCGATAGCGGCCGGTACCGGATTTCGACCGGATAGGAACGGCCGGACACTTCGACAATCGGTGCGGGAGTGCCTGATTCGTCGGCGAAGTGGCTGGCGAACAATTCCGGATCGATGGTCGCGGAGGTGATGATCACCTTGAGATCCGGTCGACGCGGCAGCAATTGCTTCAGGTAGCCGAGCAGGAAGTCGATATTGAGGCTGCGTTCGTGCGCCTCGTCGATGATGATGGTGTCGTAGCGGCGCAGCAGCCGGTCGCGCTGGATTTCGGCGAGCAGAATGCCGTCGGTCATCAACTTGACCAGGGTGCGATCCGAGGCCTGATCGGTGAAACGCACGGTGTAGCCGACTACATCGCCCAGTTCGGTGCCCAACTCCTCGGCGATGCGCTCGGCGACGGTGCGCGCGGCCAGCCGGCGCGGCTGGGTGTGCCCGATGGTGCCGCGGATGCCACGGCCGAGTTCCAGGCAGATCTTCGGAATCTGGGTGGTCTTACCCGAACCGGTCTCACCGGCGACGATGACGACCTGGTTGTCCAGGATCGCCTTGGCGATATCGTCGCGGCGGGCGGAGACGGGTAGCTGCTCCGGATAGCGGATTTCGGGTACCGCGGCGCGGCGGGCCTCGACGCGCTGCTCGGCCGCCGCGATCTCGGCCGTGATGCCGGTGAGATCGCCGCCGCGAGCCCGGTCCAGGTTGCGGCGCAACCGGTGTTCATCGCGGAGGGTTACGGCGGCCAGGCGGGTCCGAAGCTCGCGGAGATTCACGTCGGCTGTCCTGGTCATTGCGTTCACCAGGGTAGCGAAACCGGCGCGTCGAATCCGACTCGGGCGTGGACATCCGGTGAGCACACCGGTGGTGCGGCCGCCGACAGTGTGCTGACGTGCGGCCATCGAAGCGATGTGCTCAGCGTCATAGTGCTACTGATCGGGACGGTCCGCGACCCGCGTGACCGGTGCTGGCGGGTGATCCGCGGCGCCGCCGCGCGCTACCTGCTGATCACCGGCGTCGTCTACGCCGTCCTGCTCGCCGAGGCCGACGTCGTGCTCACAGACCGCTTGATCAACGCCGTCGCGCTCCGCATCCTGCCGATTGTCATGGTCCTGGATCGGAGCCTGATTCCGGTGCCCCTCGGCATCACCCGCACATTGATCGTCGGATGGCTCATCCGGCGTCTTCGCCCTGTTAACCGCGGCCCGCGCCGCTCTCGGCGCACTGGTCGACCGGCGATGCGAGCCAACCCCGCCGCCTGAACGCCAGCGGAGTTGTGGAGTCGAGTAGATCGGCCGTTGACCTCCGAAGTCGGCTGCAATCAGATCAGTGGACTGCGCGACCGGCTGGAGTAGACCAGATCCCCTGCAGTCGTGCGGCTTCCACGTCCGCTTGCGCGAATCCGGCTCGGAAGGACGGTATCCAGTGTTCGCGGTCGTGTAGGTCGGCCCCGAAGGCGTTGATCGTTCGCTTGTCAGGGCTGATCAGCAACGACGTCGCCGGTCGCAGTTCAGCGTCGAGGTCGGCTGTCGGAAACAGGTGTGCCAGTGGATGAATGGTGAGGACAACCTCCGCTCCGCGCGCTAGATCCGCGTTCACCGCGGAGTACATGCCACCGTCCATGAAGCGCCGGTCGCCGATGGTCATCGGCGAGTAGACGCCGGGCATGGCGCGGCTCGCGACGACGGCATCGGGCAGCGGCGCGCGGCCGTGCTTGTCGAAGATCGTGCGCTCGCCGGAGGCCGCATCGACAGTGACCACCAGCAGCCGGTCGGGCCAGTCCGATGTGCCGATCAGCCTCCGCATCCGATCGACGTGCACCGATTCGTGCTCGGCGCGCATTGCGAGGGCAATCTGCCCGACGCGTCGACGGCGCTCGCTCGGCTCGAGGTTTTCATCGCCGAGTACGGCGAAGACTTCGCCGATCAGGCGTGGGTCGGGTTGCGGCAGTTGGATGTCGGTAGCGGTGGGGCGGGTGGGTTCGGCGAGTCCGGCCGGATTCCGGCCGGAGGCGAGCACCGCGCCGACAATCGCGCCCGCGGATGTTCCGATGATCAGGTCGGCGGCAGCGAGATCGATACCGTACTCACGCAATCCGGCGGCCAGACCGGCCATCCATGCGGTGCCGACCACGCCTCCCGCCCCCAGTACCAACGCGCGGCTCGGAAACTGTTCCACCGCATCGACATTACTGCCACAGCGATGGTGCGGATGGTCTGCGGCAGAGACCGGTCCCGCAACGTAAGCGTGTGCGACAATCGCAGCGTGCGCGCCGTCGCGGTTTCTCCTTGGTGGATACGGTGGCTTCGGCTCGCGTTCGCGGTGCTCGGTCTGGTGGCACTGATCGTCGGACAGTTGCGATCAGCCTCGATCGAGGCCGGTGATCTGATCTTGTTCACCCACCAGGCGAATGTCCTCGGTGTACTCGTGCTGCTGGTCGGGGCGCTGTTCGATCCGCGTGATAGACGCTGGCAGTTGGTACGCGGTGCGGTGACGCTGTATCTGCTCGTCACCGGCATCGTGTACGCGGTGCTGCTGGCGCACATCTCCGTGCGAGATGAACCGGGGTGGGCGGATGACGTGCTGCAGCGCATCATGCCTATCGTGATGATTGTGGACTGGGTGCTGGCGCCGGTCGCGCTGGGGATTTCCGGGCGGCTGATCGCGGGCTGGCTGGTCTACCCGCTCGGCTACGGCGCGTACACCCTCATCCGTGGGCCGATCGTCGACTGGTATCCGTACCCGTTTCTCGATCCACGGCATCAGGGCTATGTGTCGATGACGATGGACCTGGTGGTCCTGGTCATCGGATTCGCGCTGCTCGCCGTCGCGGTGGCCGCGCTCGGTGCGCCTTGCGGCCGTCGGCGCGGTGCGGACCAGCCGGGGAGCGAAGTGACGTGGTTGTCGAGTAGAGGTGGTTGATATGGGTGCGCTATGGCACGGGTTCGCCGATATGGGTGCCGTGGAACGCGACGGCGCGTTCGTCGTGGCGCGCGGTGAGGGTGCCTACATCTACGACCAGGCGGGTACCAGGTATCTGGACGCGACGGCCGGGCTGTGGTTCACCAATGTCGGGCACGGACGCGCCGAGATCGCCGATGCGGTCGCGGCACAGCTGCGCACAGTCGCGCACTATTCGAACTTCGGTGATTTCGCCGAGCCCGCCACCCAGGAGTTGGCGGAGAAGTTGGCGAGCATCGCACCGGTGCCGGGCAGCAAGATCTTCTTCACCTCCGGCGGCTCGGATTCGGTGGATACCGCGGCCAAGCTCGCCCGCCGCTACTGGCACGAGCTCGGGCAGCCGGATAAGACCATCGTGGTCGGAAGGCAGCGCGCGTATCACGGAATGCATGTCGCGGGAACGGCTTTGGCGGGGATTCCGGTCAACCGCGAGGGCTATGGCGAGCTGATGGCCGATGCCCGCACCGTCGGATGGGACGATGCGAAGGCGCTGCTCGCGCTCATCGAGGAGATCGGCGCGGAGCGTGTCGCCGCCTTCTTCTGCGAACCCATAATCGGCGCGGGCGGAATCTACTTGCCGCCGGACGGTTACCTCACCGAGGTGCGCCGCATCTGCCGCGACCACGACATCCTCTTCGTCGTCGACGAGGTCGTCACCGGTTTCGGGCGCATCGGCGGATCCTGGTTCGCCGCAAGCCGTTTCGAGCTCGAACCCGACCTCATGACCACCGCCAAGGGACTCACCTCCGGCTATATCCCCATGGGTGCGGTCTTCATCGCCCCGCATATCGCCGACCCCTTCTTCCGCGGCGGCGTCTGGTGGCGCCACGGCTACACCTACGGCGGCCACGCCGGCGCCGCCGCCGCAGCGCTCGCCAACCTCGCCATCATCGAACGTGAAAACCTCCTCACCGAAGCGAAGCGCCTGGAATCCACCCTCCACGAAAAGCTCGCGCCCCTCGCGGATCACCCCCGCGTCGCCGAGGTCCGCAGCGGCCTCGGCGCTGTGGCCGCGATCCAACTGGCCGATCCCGCCGAAGGTCTCCCGCTGGTCAAAACGCTACGAGCCCACGGTATTTCGGGACGTGCAGCAGGTCAGGGCGCGATGCAGATCTCCCCGTCCTTCGTCATGACCGACGCCCAAGTCGACGAACTCGTCGAGGGCTTCACCCGTGCCCTGGGATGAGCCGGTACGCGCCCGGGCTGCCGATCTGCCGAGCGCATACCTGTACCAATTCGGACAGGTCGTCACCATACTGGTGTTATCAGTCTCTCGGCCTATGCCGCGAACAACGCATGGCGATCGCCTGACCAGCTAGGCGATCGCACTGGTGGGGTACGTTCCCGACCTGGTGTCGCCGACGAGTGGCACACCGGCCACTCGTCGGCGGGGATCGTCTAGACGGTGGTCACGACCTCGTCGTAGGTGAGGCGGGGGGAGCGGGGGAACCAGGCGTCGGTGCCCGGGATGCCGACGTTGACGACGACCAGCGCGCTGTGGGTGCCGTCGGGGAAGAAGTCGTTGTCGAGACCCTCGGCATCGAAACCGTTCATGGGACCTGCGGCGAGACCGGCCGCGCGGATGCCGAGGATGAAGTAACCGGTTTGGATGAGGGCGTTGAAGCGGGCCGATTCGGCGCGGTAGCCGGGGTCGGCGAAGTAGTCCTTGGCTTCGGGGGCGTGCGGGAAGACCTTCGGCAGGTTTTCGTGGAAGTTCAAGTCGGCGGCCAGGATTGCGGTCAGGGGTGCGGCCGCGGTCTTGGGCTTGTTGTTGTCGATCATGTGGGTGACCAGGCGGGCCCGTGCCTCCGGGCTGCGAACCAGGACGATGCGCAGCGGCTGCTGATTCATCGATGTCGGGGCGTATTTGATCAGTTCGTAGATATCGCGGATCTGGTCGTCGGTGACCGGTGCGTCGGTGAAGGTGTTCGCGGTGCGCGCCTCCCGGAACAACAGGTCCTGGGCTTCGGCGGCAAGGGGCAATAGGGTTTCTGGCTGCACGGTGTTCACGTGGTACTCCTCGAAATATGGTCGGGGACAGCGGAATCAGTCATGGGCGACGCGCCGGGACCGGGTCAGCAGATTGCCCTCCACCCGGACGAGCACGTCGTGTACGACGCAGCTCGGCGCGATTTCGGGTTTGCTGTTCGGCCGGATCTTGACCACGAGGCAGTAGGCGGTGGAGACGATGGTTCCGTCGTCCTGTGGCTGCAGGTTGATCATGTTGAACCAGTGCCTGCGCTGCATCGGATCGGCCTCGAAACGCTTGTGGAATTCGACCAGGTCCGAGACGATGCCCGCCCTGGTCCGGGCCGGTGGCCGACCCGGTGTGTGTTCGAATTCCGCGTCCTCGGTGAAGGTTTCGGCGTAACCCGGGATGTCGCGGTTGTCCAGCCGCTGCATCTGGTCGGCATAGAACTGCTGGACCTCGGCGTACAACTCGGTGCGGCTGGCGACGGTGGTCATGGTGGCTCCTTGGTTGCGGCGGGGCGCGGCTGCACGCAACGGTCGCCGATGCCGCTAGAGACTGGCTCGAGCCGCGCGCGGGTTGACCGGGGCTATAGGACCCGCGACGAGTCTGGAGGTCGAAAAGCCCGGCGAGTACGGAAAGACCGATGGAGGAGTCATGGCGGAAAGTCAGCGCGTCGCGCTGGTCACCGGAGCGACCAGCGGTATGGGCCTGGAGATCACCAAAAGCCTGGCGGCCCAGGGAATCGCGGTGTTCATCTGCGCTCGCGATCAGCAGAAGTTGACCGATGCGGTCAAGAGCCTGCAGGACGACGGTCACGAGGTCGACGGCACGGTCTGCGATGTCGTCGATGCCGTGCAGATCCGTGAATACGTCGACGCGGGGGTGCGGCGCTACGGCCCGATCGACATCCTGGTCAACAATGCGGGCCGTAGCGGCGGCGGCGTCACCGCGGAAGTCACCGACGAGCTGTGGTTCGACGTGATCAATACCAACCTCAACAGCGTCTTCCTGATGACCAAGGCAGCGCTGACCGCGGGCGGCATGCTCGAGCGCGGCAGCGGCCGCATCGTGAATATCGCCTCCACCGGCGGCAAACAGGGTGTCGTACACGGTGCGCCGTATTCGGCCTCCAAACACGGCGTGGTCGGCTTCACCAAGGCGCTCGGACTGGAACTGGCCAAGACCGGGATCACGGTGAATGCGGTCTGCCCGGGTTTCGTGGAGACCCCGATGGCCGAACGGGTTCGGGAGGTCTACTCCGGTCTGTGGGGTGTGGATACCGACGAGGTGCACGCCCGGGTGAGCGCACGTGTGCCGATCGGACGCTACGTGCAGCCGTTCGAGGTGGCGGCGATGGTCGACTATCTGATCGGCCCCGGCGCGGGCGCGGTCACCGCGCAGGCGCTGAATGTCTGTGGTGGACTTGGCAATTACTGAGAGGCCTGAGCAATGACCGCAGTGGAGGAGAACACATCGGGTGCGCTCGACGGCGCAACCGGGCACGACGAGTATCTGCGGATCCTCGAGGCGATCCAGACGGGTGCGCTGCAACTGCTCGCGGGTTTCCCGCAGCAGCCGAGCGCGCTGCGTGTCCAGGTGGGTGAGGTGACGATCGAGGCCGAATGGCAGGTCTCGGCGGCGCAGCTCGTCGTGGCCCCCGAAGTGGCAGGGGGAGCGGTGGAAACTCCGGCCGCACCCGATAAGCCGGCACTCGGTGCGGTCTTCCGCGCACCGAGTGTCGGGGTGTTCTATCGCAGCCAGGAACCGGGCGCGGACCCCTTCGTGGAGGTGGGCGACCGGGTGACGGCCGGACAGCAGATCGCCATCGTGGAGGCGATGAAGTTGATGATCCCGGTCACCGCTCAGGCCGGCGGTGTGATCACCGAGATACTCAAGGAAGACAACGAACCGGTCCAATTCGATGAGCCCTTATTCTCGTATTCGACTGAATAACAGGCGATTTCAGGACGGCGGGCAGGAGCGGCGCCAGGTCAGCACCCGGCGCTGCATCCGCCCGTCGACCCGTGCGGCTCCGATGAGCGTGAGGATGTCGCCGTTCAGCGACATCTGGCGCACCTGTTCGGTGTCGGCCCAGGCGGGGTTTGAGCACACGGTGATCGCGTGCACTATCTCCGTGTCGCGCCTGCGCCAGGTTCCCGCATAACCCATGAAGGGCGGTGTGTCCGTCGCTGCGTCGGTGCGCATCATGCTCACCGACATATAGCCGTGCGCGCCGTAGATCAGCAGGCCGCGCGGTGCCTCACCCAGTGGCCCGGTGCTGGTCGCATCGTGTTCGTCGATATCGAAGTAGGACAGCAATTCCCAGGTTCCGACGAGATCGGTGGCGTTCATGACTCCCACGATGGCGGCTGCCGCTCTAATCACGCTGTAGCCGCCCCACGCGCGAAACCGTGGCTGATCCGCACCAGCCGCCAGACCACCTCGAGTTCGTCGAGATCGCGTGGCCCGTAGACCATTACCAGCGTCTGCGGCAGAAAATGCTGCCGCGCCATGGGATGCAATTCCGCCCACCCCTGCGTGATCGCCTCGGCCGCAATATCTTTCGGCAGGCACATGTGCAGGCTGCCGTCGTCGTATCCGTGCAGATGGGCGAATTCGGTGCCGACCAGATACGCCTCGCCCGGTCCCTTGGCGATCGTCGGGCGCAGATGCAGCGCCCGGGTGTCGGGCAGCGAGACGCCGCTGCGGCCGAGCAGCACGCCGTTCAGTGTGGTCATCCGCGACCACAGGGTTTCCTGCAGATCCGGTGGCGCCAGCTGGTTGAGCTGCTGATGTGGATTGTGTGCCCGGGTGCGCGGCCGGTCGCCGGAGCGGCGCGGCAGATCGATGCGTCCGTCCACGGATGTCGTTGTCATGACTGTGTTCCCTTCGGTTTTCGTTCGCGGTGGTACTCGCTCACGACCCCTGGCTTCACAGTACTTTCCAAAGTATAGTACTTACCAAGTGGAAAGTGAGGGCCAATGAGGCAGGCAACGCGTAGCGATTCGATGAGGGGTGGTCGGGCGGGGGGTGGGCCGGCCACCGTCGATCCGTGTCCGATCACCCCGGTGATCGACCTGGTTTTCGGCCGTTGGTCCACCCAGGTGCTCTGGGTGCTGACCCATGACGGCCGCCTGCGCTTCACCGAACTCGAGCAGCGCATCCCTGGCCTCACCCCCAAGGTGCTGACCCAGCGCCTGCGCCAGCTGGAACGCGACGGACTGGTGTCCCGTACCTACCACGCCGAGGTGCCACCCCGCGTCGAGTACGAAGCAACCCCGCTCGCGGTCACCCTGACCCCGGTCTTCGCGAGCATCGTCGACTGGTCGAGCGCACATCTCAGCGAAGTACTCGCCGCCCGCGCCGCGTACGACGCGGCCGAATCCTGACCCGATCCGGCTGGGCGGCAAACTGATTCGTCATCGAGATGCAATGGCTATCGCGCGGATTCACCGCTAACGTCATGGGGTTCCGTCGGATGACGACCAAGGAGGCGCATCGTGTTCGATCGCTCGCAGCTGTTCGCTCTGTCGACCCTCGTGCCACTCGCCATTGCCGCCGTGGCGACCGCCGCCGGCCCGGCAGCCGCCGACCCCAATGGGCTCGATCAGCTGACACCGGTGGACGAGACCGGATATCTGGTCGACGACCCGCACTACAGGGGCGCCGTCTTCTTCCGGTCGCCCGACGGCCGCAACTGCGGATTCTTCCTGGACGGCCCGGCCGGATGCGATGCGGTGCCGATCGATGCACCGCCGGGCACGAACCAGGTGCGTTCGTCGACTGTGGAAGCGGCCCACTTCCTGACGGCCGACCAACCCACCTTCACCTACCCGGGTGGCGCGCAGGTGCTGCCGGAGGGGCAGAAGGTCGCCGTCGGTGGCACCACCTGCGGCATCGGCTACCAGGGCACGGTGACCTGCGAGACCGGAGCGCACGGGTTCACCATTGCGGCGACCTACGGTGTCCTGCATTAGGCAAGCGTTGTCCGCGGTGCCAATGCCAGGAGGTGCCCGGCCAATTCGCGCGGCATGGTGATCATGCAGTCGTGCCCGGTCGGCAGCACGTGCAGACGGCCGGGCGGCAGGTCGGCGGGCGGCAGGGTGCGCGGCATGGCGGCGCGCATGGCCTTGTAGGCTTCGCCGCCCTCGCTGCAATACACGTGTGTCACCGGAATATCCGCCAGCGCAACGGGATTCGTGAGGACCATGCGCTGTTGGAAAGTCTCCAGCGACTGGGCGGTCATCATCGAGGCGGCCCAGCCCACATCGGGTTCCTCGGTGATGCCGTACAGGCCGCCGTCGCCCATCGGCTCGGTCTGCGGCGGTACGCGCCAGCCATCGCCGTATTCGGTGGCCGCGGCGGCGAAGGCATCGACCATACCGGGCATGATGTCGGCGACCGCCTCACCGTCGCGCGGGACGAAGGTGTCGATATAGACGAGTTCAGCGATGCGGTCGGAGACGGCGTCGGCGACCGCGGTCACCACGATGCTCGCGTAGCTGTGCCCGACCAGGACGACGTCGGTGAGATCCGCGGAGGTGAGCAGGCCGACCAGATCCTCGACGTGGGTATCCAGGCCGACATCCGGGGTCAAGAGATCGGCGCGGTCGCCGAGGCCGACAAGCGACGGGGCCAGCACACGATGTCCGGCGTCCTCGAGCAGCGGCAGCACCCGCTGCCAGGCCCAGCCGCCGTGAAATGCGCCATGGACGAGCAGATATGTCGACACGATCAGTTCTCCCTGAATTTCGTTAGGGCAGTGACGGTTCCGGCGATATCGGCCACCGGTGGCACGTGTTCGGGCTGGATGCCGAGCCCGATCACCCGGGCCACCAAACGGGGTAGACAGGGAAAGCGCCGCAGCAGACGTACCAGCAGTGGCCTGTCGGTGCCTGGTCGTCCGGCATTCGGATAGAGATCCGATAGCAGCCGCAGTTGCGCGAATTGGACTACGCGCATGGGGAATTCACGCCTGCTCTGCACGGCGCGCAATTGTGCGACGCTCGGTCGAGCACCCGTGCCGAGGATGGGCGCGAGCAGCCGGGCGGTCGCGATCGCGTCCTGTACCGCGAGATTGATGCCGACTCCGCCCGCGGGCGACATGGCATGGGCCGCATCGCCGATCGCGAGCAGGCCCGGCCGGTACCAGCGCCGTAGCCGATCCACCCGCACATCAAGGGGTTTCACGTCATCCCAGGTGCGGATCTCGGCCGCCAGATGCTCGGTGAGGCTCGGATAGATCGCGGCGAGGTCGGCACGGAAGTCGGCGAGTCCGGCGGCCTTGACGGTCGCGAATCCGCCCTTCGGGATCATGTAGGCGACCTGCAGGTAGTCGCCGCGGTCGATGCAGACGATAAAGAAGCCATTGCCGCTGCGCACGGTCGGCAGCCGCTCGCCGTCGGGTTTGCTGACCCGGAACCACAGTACGTCCATCGGCGCCGCACTGGCCGCGACCTCCAGCAGGCCGCCGCGCACAATCGAATTGCGTCCATCCGCGGCGATCACCAACTGGGACCGGACCTCGAGAGGTCCCTCGGGTGTGCGTACCCGAGCGCCGACCACGGTGTCGTGCTCGTGGATGAGTTCGGTGACCTCGGCCCGCCGGATCAAGCGGAAGCCCGGATACCGCCCACCGGCCTCGGCCAGGAAGTTCAGCACATCCCACTGCGGCATGAATGCCACGAACGGGAAACCGCCTGGGAGCGAGCGGAAGTCGGCGAAGATCACCGGCCCACTCGCGGTGGCCATCGGCAGCTGTGGCAGTTCGACGTGCGGTAGCGCGAGGAATTCGGTGGCCAGCCCGAGTTCGTCGATCGCCCGGAGAGTGGATGGGTGCACGGTGTCACCGCGGAAGTCGCGCAGGAAGTCCGGATGCTTTTCCAACACAAGCACTTCCACGCCCGATCGGGCGAGCAGTAGACCGGTCATCAGCCCGGCCGGTCCGCCACCGACCACGCAGACCCGCACCGATTCGGTTGTCACGCCAGACATGTCGGCACCTGCCCGTGGTTGTACACGATCATCTCGCCGAAAATCGACAGCACATCCAGCGGCTCGCCGATCGGACCGCCCGCCCACTCCGCATCGGCGCGGTACAGATTGCCGACTATGCGCTCTTCGTCGACCAGATCGGCGAATTCACCGTGATCGGCCTCGAGCGCGATGGCCAGCGGGGTGAGTCCGAGGGAGCGGCCCTCGGCGGCCAGCTCCTGCACCCACCGCAGATATCGCAATGTCTGCTCGAAGATCTCGGGTCCGGTCACCGGACCGTGCCCGGACACCACAGTTTCCGCGCCCAGTTCGGCGAGCCTGCTGATCGCGTTTATCGTCCCGCTGACCGATCCCATCAGGCAGAACGGCGCGGCCCCCGACATCACCAGATCTCCGGCGAAGAGCACCTTCTCCTCGGGCAGCCACGCCACCACATCATTGGTGGTGTGCGCGGCCGGTCCGAGGTGGAATAGTTCGACGCGCCGTTCGCCGATATGCAGGGTCACGCGGCTGCTGAAGGTGATGCTGGGCAGGGTTACTCGCACATCGCCCCACTGCACCTGCGGCCACAGTTCGGTCAGCGCGAGTCCGGTCTCGATCATCTCCGGCCGGATCCGATCGTGGCCGATGACGACCGCGGTGGGCCCGAAGATGTGATTGCCGAAATTGTGGTCGCCGTGATGGTGGGTGTTGACAATCGTTCTGGCCGGACCGATATCGAGGCCGTCGACGAATTCGACCAGCGCGCGGGTGCGTCCCTCGGTCGCCAGCGTATCGATCACCACCGCCCCGTCCGGCCCCGCCAGCACGCCCGCATTGCTGACACACCAGCCGCCTCGACTGTGCGTGTACGCGTAGACCCCGTCGGCGATTTCGCGCACGACCGGCCCCCCGGCGACACTCGGTAGTTCGGTGGCGGTCATGTCGGTGACTTCATGGACTCGGCATACCGCACCGCGCACAGCAGGGTATTGCGGCTGTTGGTCGACAGCGCTTCGGTGAGATATGCGCGCGCATCGGCGAGATCGGTATCGGCCCCGAGGATTTCGCGGGCGGCGACCGGATTGATCGCAACTGTGTGCCGTGCCGTGACCACCGCACCGTCCGGACCGTCCGCGAATTCCCATGCGCCGCTGTGCCCGAAGAGCATGGCAGGCGGCAGCAGTTGCTTGTAATCGATGCGCTCGTCGGTGACGCAGACGCGCACCGATTTGGTGGTGTGCGGAATACCGCCCACGGTGACGGTATCCATCTCCATCAGCTGCACACCGTCGGCGTCCTCGTCGAGTTCGATCCTGCCGACGTGCGGGACGTGTTCGGGCCAGCGCTCGCTGTGGTAGATGAAGTCGTACGCCTCGGCCGCCGCGATATCGAGCGGGACGGCGTCTTCGAAGGTGTGCACCACCTCGTCGACCGGATGTCCCAGCTCTGCGATACGAGCCAACGCGGCCAACTCTGTCTCGCTATTGCGATCCACCGCGCCCGCCACCAGATCCGGATCGGCGCCGTCCACCACGGTGAAGCGGTGGTCGAGGGTGACCTTCGTTGTGCCGGGATCGATTTCGCGGAACGACCAGCCGCCGCCCATGGACGCGATCGGTGCCTGACTGCGCTCCTGTTCGAAGACGATGCGCCGTTGCGCCGCGTCGAGCACCCGCCGGGAGGTCCAATTCTTCACCTCACCATTGACGGTGGCCCACAGCCGGAACCGCTCCTCATCGGGTCCGCGGTGCAGATGACGCACCAGCACGCTCGGTGCGAAGATCACCGGCCATTTGGTCACATCCGCGACCAGGGCGTAGACGACCTCTGGCGGCGCCTGCACCACCTTGGTGTGGCTCATCACCTGTGTATTCATGCCGCACCGCGCAATTGGCTGTTGACGATATCGACCAGCTCCTGCGGCGTCTTGACATCGATGAGCTGTTCCTCCGGGATCAGCACGCCGAAATCGCGTTGGATCCGCGAGGCCGTTTCGATGAGCGCCAAGGAGTCGTAGCCGAGCTGGTCGAAGTCGAGTCCGGCGATATCTTCGGCGATATCGTCGCCGCCCGCGCATTCCACGAGGATCCGGCGTAATTCGGTCATGGTCATGGTCATGATCGGCTCCCTAGGTTTGGTCGACAGCGCGCACGACGACCGCGGAGTTGAAACCCCAACGGCCACGGGCCAGGACGAGGGCGCCGCCGACGGTGGCGGGCCGCGGTGCGCCGAGTACCAGATCGATCCGGTAGTCCTCGGCGAGGGTGGTGGTGTAGGCGGTCGGCGGAATCACCGAATCGCGAATGGACAGCAGTGCGGTCACGATGTCGAGCGGGCCCGCGCCCGAGAACAGCCGTCCGGTCAGCGGTTTCGACGCCGTGACCGGGACGCCGCCGGCACCGAAGATGGCCTCGATGGCCGCCGCCTCGTCCCGATCGCGGTCCGGCACGCCCGCCGCATCGGCGAAGACGATATCGATATCGCCCGGTCCCATACCGGCGTCGGCGAGTGCGAGTTCCGCGGCGCGGCGCAGACCCGAGGGTCTTCCCGAATCCGGTGCCGGATCGAATGTCGAAGCGTACCCGGCGATTTCGCCATGCACCTTCGGAACGCCGCGGGCACGGGCCGCCGTGGCATCCTCGACCACCAGCATCGCACCGCCTTCACCCGGCACATATCCGGCGGCGGCGGTGTCGAAGGGCAGATAGGCACGCTCCGGCGCGTCCGACGTGCTGACCTCGCCGCTGGCCAGATGTGAGGCCCAGCCCCAGGGATCGAGGGCGGAATCCACCCCGCCGGTGACCACCAGCGGGGTGCCGCGGTTGACCGTCCGCCGGGCGTGCCCGACCGCGTCCAAACCGCCCGCCTGTTCGGCGACCAGCGCACTGCTCGGCCCGCGCATGCCGTGCCGGATCGAGATCTGCCCGGTATTCACCGCGTAGAACCAGGCGAACGACTCGTAGACGCTCACATGCTCGGAACCGCGCGACCACAGCTTATTGAACTCGCGATGGGTGAATTCGAAACCGCCGGAGGCATTTCCGGTGACCACGCCCATGTCGTAGTCGGTCAGTGCCGCCGTATCGACCTTGGCGTCGTCCAGGGCCCACTGCGCGGCCACCAATGCCATCCGTGTCGAAATATCGGTCTGCGGCAGCAATCGGCTCGGCAGATGTTCGGCCGCATCGAAATCGGCGACCTGTCCGGCCAATCGCGCGGTGTTGCGGCTGGTGTCGAACCGGGTCAGCGGTGCGATACCACTGCGGCCATCCAACACCGCATCCCAGAAGCGCTCGACGCCGAGGCCGTTCGGCGCGAGCACGCCCATACCGGTAACCAGGATCATGCCGCCACCGCCTCGGGTTTACGCAACACCATCGCGCTCTGGAAGCCACCGAATCCGCTACCGACGGTGAGCACGGTGTCCATCCGGTGCTGGCGCGCGGTGAGCGGCACGTAGTCCAGATCGCACTCCGGGTCGGCTTCGTGCAGATTCGCAGTCGGCGGCACCACCTGGTATTCCAGCGCAAGCAGGGAGGCGGCGATCTCGACCGAACCGATGGCGCCCAGCGAGTGGCCGACCATCGATTTTATGGAGCTCATCGGCGTCGCGTAGGCGTGCTGGCCGAGACTGCGCTTTACGGCGGCGGTCTCGTGCCGATCGTTCTGCCGGGTGCCCGAACCGTGCGCGTTGATGTAATCCACGCCGGTGGGGTCGATGCGCGACTCGTCCAGTGCGACCCGTATCGCCTCGGCCATCTCCCGGCCGTCGGCCTTGAGGCCGGTCATGTGGTAGGCGTTGCAGCGTGTGGCGTAGCCGCTGATCTCGGCATAGATACGCGCGCCCCGCTTGCGCGCGCTCTCGTATTCCTCCAGTACGAACATCGCCGCCCCCTCCGCGAGCACGAAGCCGTTGCGCGAGTTGTCGAACGGTCGGGAGGCGTGTTCGGCATCGTCATTGCGGGAGGTGGTGGCCTTGATCGCATCGAAGCAGGCCACCACGATCGGCGTGATCGGGGTATCCGCCGCGCCGGCCAGCATCACATCGGCCGAACCCTCGCGGATCAACTGCACGGCGTGGCCGACCGAATCCAACCCGGAGGTGCAGCCGTTGGAGACCATGGCGACCGGCCCTTCCGCGCCTACACTCCAGGCCACTTCGGCGGGCATTACGCTCGGCACCATGTAGTCGAACATGTGCGGGGACAGGTAGGTCTGGTCGACCAGCCAGTTCTTACCGGAATCCGACAGCACGAGATATTCCTGCTCCAGGCTGGTCGCCGCGGCGACCGCGCTGCCGAGGCTGACGCCGAGCCGGTGCGGATCCAGCGATCCGATATCGATGCCGCTATCGACCACCGCCTCCCGTCCGCACACCACGGCGAACTGCACCGCGCGGTCCATACGGCGAATTTCCCTGGGCGACAACCCTTCCTGAATCGGGTCGAAATCGGCCTCGCCCGCCACCTGGGACCGGTAGGGCGTGGGGTCGAAGAATGAAATCCGGCGCGTCGCGGTACGGCCCTCGGACAGCAGTTTCCAGAACTCGTCCTTACCCGAACCGCCGGGCGCGCGGACACCTAGTCCGGTGACGACAACGCGGCGGCTCATACCGCACCACCGGATGCGTTGGGGTTCATGGCGTTATCTCCCTTCGATCGTGGGGTCCAGCATCGAAGGCGGTCCTCGAACCTGACTCGAGCGCCGGAGTCGAGCTGTTCTCTAGCGGGTGCGCGCAGGCTGGGTCGCACCTTCCCCGAGCACAGGAGACACGCGTGATGAAGTCAGCACACGGCCTGGACGGTGCCGCGGACTGGGTGCTCTGCCCGGCCTGTCTGATTCCGCTGTACGGCAAGCGATTCGCCCGCGACCTCGGTGTCTGCGGCGAGTGCGGCAGACATACCCCGATCACGGCCGAGCAGCGCATCGCCCAGCTCGCCGACGAGGGCCGCTTCGAACCGCTCGCCGTCATCCCCACCGACGACGATCCGCTGACCTTCACCGATACCAAGCCCTATCCGGACCGGCTCGCCGCCGCACGGGCACGTACCGGCATGCACGATGCCGTGCTGTGCGCGGTTGCGACAATCGACGGCAATCCGGTGATCATCGCCGCCATGGATTTCCGGTTCCTCGGTGGCAGTCTGGGCACCGCGGTCGGCGAGATGATCACCGCGGCCGCGGAAACCGCGCTCGCCGAGCGGATTCCGCTGCTAGTCGTCACCGCCTCGGGTGGCGCGCGGATGCAGGAGGGACCGTTGTCGCTGATGCAGATGGCGAAAACCAGTGCGGCGCTGGAGCAGTTGGACCGCGCGGGCATTCTCACCATCACACTGATCACCGATCCGACCTACGGTGGGGTCGCGGCGTCGTTCGCCACGCTGTCGGATGTGCTGATCGCCGAACCGGGGGCGCGGCTGGGCTTCGCTGGTCGCCGGGTGATCGAACAGACGATCCGTCAGGAGCTGCCGCCGAAGTTCCAGACCGCCGAATTCCTGTTGGAGCGTGGGCTGATCGATATGATCGTGCCGCGCGCCGGATTGCGCCAGGCACTCGGGTCCCTGCTGCGAGTGGCCGGTCCGGTCGATCCGACCGGCGATGCGGTGACCGAATTGGACGCGGGAACCGTCACCGACCCGGCTCGCGTTCCCGACAGCGATCCCTGGGCGCAGGTTCGGCGGGCGCGTACGCCGAGTAGACCGACCGCGCTCGATTACTTCGCCCTGGCCTTCGACGGCTTCCAGGAGTTGCGCGGGGACCGTATCTCGGGGGACTGCCCGGCCATCGTCGGCGGTACCGCCTGGCTCGGTGACCGGCCGGTCGTGGTGATCGGACATCAGAAGGGGCATGAGCCGAAGGAGTTGATGGCGCGCAACTTCGGTATGCCGACCCCGGCGGGATACCGAAAGTCCGCACGGCTCATGCGTTTCGCCGAAAAGCTCGGGCTGCCGGTGATCACGTTGATCGACACTCCCGGCGCCTATCCCGGCGCGACCGCCGAGGAGCAGGGGCAGGCGGTGGTGATCGCGGAGAATATCCGGCTGATGTCCGCGCTGCGGGTGCCGGTGATCAGCGTGGTGATCGGGGAGGGCGGCAGCGGTGGCGCATTGGCGCTTGGCGTCGCCAATCGGGTGCTGATGTTCGCCAACGGTACATATTCGGTGATCAGTCCGGAAGGATGCGCGGCCATCATATGGAACGATCCGGCCGCGGCACCGAAAGCCGCTGCCGCGCTGTCACTTACGGCCGGTGACCTACTGCGGCTCGGCATCGTGGATGCGGTGCTGCCCGAACCCGGCGACGATGTGGGTGCGGCGCCGCTGGCGGCGGCGAACCAACTGCACCGTGCGCTGGCGGCGAGTCTGCGCGAGTTGACCGGTCGCGGCGGCGAAGACCTCGCCGCCGACCGGCGCGCCCGGTTCCGCCGATTCGGTGCGCGGCGGCAGGTTCCGGTTCGGTCGGTGGCGTAGGAGAGTGCGGGACACCATGTTCGAGAAGATTCTTATCGCCAATCGCGGCGAGATCGCGCTGCGAGTCGCGCGCACCTGCCGGGAGCTCGGAGTGCGCACCGTAGCGGTACATTCGGTCGCCGACGCGGAGTCGGCCGTCGTGCAGTTTGCCGACGAATCGGTGCAGATCGGGCCGGCCGCGGCCAAACGCAGCTATCTCAATGCGGCCGCCGTACTCGCCGCGGCCGAGACAACCGGCGCCGATGCGATCCACCCCGGCTACGGATTCCTTTCGGAGTCACCGGATTTCGCGGATGCCTGCCGCGCGGCGGGTGTCATCCTGATCGGTCCGCCCGCCGATGTGATGGCCCAACTCGGCGACAAGCAGTCGGCACGCACCCTGATGGCCAAGGCGGGGCTACCGCTGCTGCCAGGCAGTCTGGATCCGCTCGAACCCGAGGATGCGCACGCGCTGGCCGACTCGATCGGGTACCCGGTGATCATCAAGGCCGCCGCGGGTGGCGGCGGGCGCGGGATGCAGGTGGTACGCGACAGTGCGGCGTTCCCGCGTGCCTATCAGGAGACGCGGGCGACCGCGCGAATGTTGTTCGGGGACAGTCGAGTCTATCTGGAGAAGTACCTCGAGGGCGCCCGGCACGTCGAGATCCAGGTGTTGTGCGATGGCTACGGCAACGGTGTGCACCTCGGTGAGCGCGACTGCTCGGTGCAGCGCAGGCACCAGAAGCTCATCGAGGAGTCGCCCGCGCCGCGGCTGCCGGAGGGGCTCGCGGCGCGGATGGGCAAATCCGCGGTGGACGGGGTGCTGGAAGCCGGGTACGTCGGCGCCGGAACCGTGGAATTTCTGGTGGATCGGCAGGGGAATTATTATTTTATGGAGGTGAACTGCCGAATCCAGGTCGAACATCCGGTGACCGAAATGGTTACCGGTATCGATTTGGTCGCCGAGCAGATCCATATCGCGGCAGGGCAATCGCTCAGCATCGCGCAGCGCGATATTTTCCTGCGCGGTGCTGCAATTGAATGCCGCATCAATGCCGAGGACCCGGCTGCCGAATTCGCACCGGCACCCGGAGTTGTGGCCGAATTCACACCGCCTGGTGGTCCGTTTGTCCGTGTCGATACGCATGTGCACGCCGGATATTCGATCCCACCGCACTATGATTCGCTACTTGCCAAACTGATCGTATGGGCGCCGGACCGGGACCAGGCGCTCGCGCGCATGCGGCGAGCCCTGGCCGAATTCCGGATTTCGGGTGCGCGCGTCGAGACGACCCGGGATTTTCTGCGGGAAGTACTCGACAACCCGGCCATGCGGTCGGCGACGCATTCGACCGCGCTGGTGGACGAGTTATTGCGGGCGGATTAGGCGGGTTCTGCTCGAGCCGCGCGGAATTCGGGGGAGTACCAGCCGATAAGGTATCCCGCGTGACGGCTGTTGAGCATGGCACTGACCGATACATCGGAGGCGGCGAGGATATCCTGATGCAATTTCTGCAGCTTTTGGCAGGGGTCGAGGCCGAGTTCGTGCTGCATCGACCTGCTGAACTGCTGGTAGGACTCCAGCGCGCGGACGCGCTGGCCCGCACGACTCAGTGCGAACATGTAATACGCCTGCAGCCGCTCGTGCAGTGGGTGCTGCATGGTGAGTCGGGCCAGGTCAGGGCAGACTTCGCGATATCGACCGAGCCGCAGCTCGGCCTCGACGCGCAGCTCGATATTGGTCAGCCGGAGGTGATCCAGATGCGAGATCTCCGCGGCGAGCGGGATACCGCCCTCCACATCGACCAGCGCCGGACCACTCCACAGCGCCTCCGCGGCGGTGAACAGATCTACCGCGCGATAGTCGTCGCCTGCCTTGGCGGCGCAGCGCGCGGCCTCGGACATGCTCTGATAGTCGCGCAAATCGAAGACGCAGTCCTTGACGTCGAACGAATACCCCTTACTGCGTGTCCGGAGAAATCGTTCGGCCACTTCGGCTTGCCCGATGCCGAGCTGCTCGGCCATCTTCTTTCGAATTCCCAGTACATAGGTCTGCACGACGGTGACGGCGCTGCGTGGTGGATCGTCGTTCCACAACTCTTCGACCAGCGTTGTTACCGGAACTACGGTGTCGTGTCTGACGAGTAGTAAGGCGAGCAGTTGGCGTTGTTTCTGTGCTGTCGGCGTTGCGTTGTGATTATTGAGAGCAAGCGTCAATGGACCTAACACGCGAGCGCACACTGAATACTTCACCTGGAGTTCTCCTACGAGCGTTGCCCCCCGACCGATGTGAGTTCTCGAAATCCCACCTCGCTGTAGGCAGTATCAACACTATCCAAAATTCAGTATCAAGTCGATTAATCTTGAGTTATATCGGAGTTAACTCGGCTCGTAGTGTGCGCTAATTGTCCTTCCTGCCAAGGAGATTCGCACATCGGGCTAATTCGCGGGACGAGGCTCGCTCGGGTTGCGCGAAGCCGGCGATTCGCTTCCGAATGGACAGCGGATTGTTCGCGCTCGGAGCTGTCCGGGCCGGGGTCTCTCGGCTGCTAGTCGTATGCGCTCAAACTTGCAGTTTCTGAAAAATTGCAGTTTGTGCTACTTTGTCGGACATGTCCAAGGACGAGCGCCGGATCGGGTTGCGGGAGCAGAAGAAACGCCAGACCGAGCTCGATCTCTGTCTTGCCGCGCGACGGCTTGCGGTCGAGCGCGGACTGGACGCGACGACCGTCGAGGACATCGCCAGAGCGGTCGGGGTCTCGCCCCGCACGTTCTTCAACTACTACGAGACGAAAATGGATGCGGTAGTCGGGCCGGTCGGCGAGATCGGTACGCCGGAGTTGCGCGAGCAGTTCATCGCGGGTGGCCCGAGCGGTGTGCTGATGGACGACCTCACTTGGTTGTTCATGCACGGCTTCGAATCCGAAAGCGAGATGCGCGAGGGCATCACGCTGGTTACCGAGATCGTCAAGACCGAGCCGCGGGTGCTCGCGGCCTTCGTCGCCTCGGGCGCTCGCTTGCAGAGCGTGTTCGTAGATCTGCTGTCGGCTCGGCTCCGCAGTGCGGTCTCGCCCGAATTCGCCGGTCTGGCAGCGGGATTCGTGACGAACATCACCACGCGGGCTGCGATGACGACGGTCGGAGATCCGAACGTGTCGCTGGCGGCGGCAGTAAGCGAACACTGTGCGATGGCCGCGCAGCTGTTCGAACAGCATGACGGCAAGAAAGAGAGACGCAAGAGATGACCATCACTGCCGAATCGCCACCGGCGCCGATTGTCCTGACACAGAAGCGGATCTGGCTCATCTTCGGCGCGCTGATCGCGGGGATGTTCCTGGCCAGCCTGGACCAGACCATCGTCGGCACCGCGATGCCGACCATCGTCGGCGATCTGGGCGGCATCTCCCATATGGCTTGGACCGCAACGTCATATCTGCTCGCGACCACCATCATGATGCCGATCTACGGCAAATTCGGCGATCTGTTCGGGCGGCGCTGGCCGTTCCTGTTCGCCATCACGATCTTCACAGTGGCCTCCATCGGCGCCGCCGCGTCGACGAGTTTCTGGGAGTTCATCACCTTCCGCGGCCTGCAGGGCGTCGGCGGTGGTGGTCTGATGATTCTGGCGCAGGCCATCATCGCCGATGTGGTGCCCGCCAAGGATCGCGGCAAATATATGGCCCCGATGGGCGCGGTCTTCGGCATCACCTCGGTCGCGGGGCCGCTGCTCGGCGGCTTCTTCGCCGACCATCTCGGCTGGCGCTGGTGCTTCTGGATCAATGTGCCGATCGGAATTGCCGCACTGTTCATCGCCTTCCGCTACTTGAGCATCCCCAGCCACCGGCCCAAGACCCGGCCCGACTATCTCGGTGTGGTGTTGATGTCGGCCGCTACCACGCTGCTTATCCTGATCACCGATTGGGGCGGCAAGCAATATGCTTGGGGCTCAACGGTTATGGTCACCATGATCGCGGCGTTCGTCGTGGTGGTCGCTGCCTTCGTGCTGGTGGAGGCGCGCGCTGAGGAGCCGATGCTGCCGCTGTGGTTGTTCCGCAACCGCACCTTCGTGCTGACCTCCGCGATCGGCTTCGTGGTCGGTCTGGTGATGTTCGCTGCCCTCGCCTTCATCCCGACCTATCTCCAAATGGCAACGGGCGCTTCGGCTTCGGTCTCGGGTCTGCTGCTGATTCCGATGATGGTCGGTCTGATGATCGCGTTGATCGCATCGATGACGATGATCACCAAAACCGGCCGCTACAAACTCTATCCGCCCCTCGGCGCGGTCCTGATGTTCGCGGACATGCTCTGGTTGACCCGCCTGGACGCGGACACTCCGATGTGGGTCGTCTCCGCCATGCTGTTCGTCATGGGTGCGGGCCTCGGTCTGATCATGCAGATCATCGTGCTAGTCGTCCAGAATGCCGTGGCCCCCGACCAAATCGGCACCGCCACCAGCGCCAACAACTACTTCCGTGAAATGGGCGGCGCACTGGGCGTGGCGATTTTCGGCTCCATCTTCACCAACCGTTTGACCGAGGGCCTCACCGATGTCTTCGTCTCGCACGGCCCCGAAGCCGCTGCCGCGAAGCTGGATCCGGGCGCCCTGGTGCCCTCGGTGGTCAAGCATCTACCGGACGGGCTACACGACGCCATCGTCGGCGCCTACGTGGACGCGTTGGTACCCGGCTTCTGGTACCTGATCCCGGGCGCGGTAATCGCCTTCGTGCTCGCCCTGTTCATTCCCCATATGAAACTCGCGGATGAGGCTGGCATGGTCGCTCGCGGCGAGGCGGTCATGGCCGAAGACGGGGACCGGTAGCTCGTCGGCGAACACTGAGGCAGGCGGGGATATGCGAAGGGTCCGGGCGGAATCCGCCCGGACGCTTTCGCATACGCAAATCCGGTATCAGCGAACGACTTCGACCACGTCACCGGGGTTGAGATAGCGGTAGGTCGCTTCGGCGCCCTCTGGGGTCATGCGGATGCAGCCGTGCGACTGTTCCTCGATGGGCCCGATATGGGTGGCGATATCGCCGTTGAAGAAGACCGCCCACTTCATCGGAGCGTTGTGCATGGTGCTCCAGAAGTCTTCCCGCTTGAAGGCGACCTTGAAGACGCCGGGCGGCGTCTCATATCCGGGCCGACCGTGCGAGATCGGAGTCGGACCGTAGGTGACCTTGCCGTTGTCCATCAGCCAGGCCTCGTTCGTCGACAGCCGCATGCACATACGCGCGGTCTCGCCACACGGTGCGTGAACGGGAGCCGGCGGGATCGGTGGGATGATCGCCGGTGTACCGATATCCGGACCACCGGGCCACAACGGTTCGGCCTGGGCCGTTCCGGCTAGCAGCAGCCCTGCGGAAACGGCACCGATGAGCGCCGCGGATCTGACCGACAACTTTCGAAAACGTCTGCTGTTCTTCACGCTTCTGACCCCTCCAACCGTGCCGGCACCCTGGGCGTGGATCGCCAGGGTGGTGATGGGACCAACTTCGTCGCGACAAGCATAGAACCGGCACGAGGTGAAAGTGATCATTTTCGTTTTCGACCTCGGTGTCTGTGGAACCGGAGCGGCGTCGCATAAGCGATGGATCCGGCGGCATAGACTCCAGCGGAACGAAAGGATCCGCGCGCGCTTTGCCTGGGTCCCAAGTACGCTCGGAGTGTCGAAATGTGACGCGACAGATTGGTTTCCGTATTAAGGGGGAACAGTGGACGCGCTGAAGCTCGACCCGGCGGCGATGGCCGCCTACACCACGATCGCGAATACGGTGTCGCAACAGCTGGCCTCGGCGTCGGCGGTCGCGGGTGGCGCGGTGAATCCCGATCGGCTCGTCGCCGACCTCGGTGAGGTCGGCGCTGGATTCGTCGCCCGGTTCACCGAGAAGGTGAACGAACACGTGCAGGCGCTCTCGACCGCAGGGCAATTGGTCGCCGCCTACGGGCAGGTGCTGCATGATTACAGCGCGGACATGCAGGGTATCGATGTCGATTCCGCGGGCGCTCTCGCCCGGCAAGGAGAGGCGCTGCCATGAGAAGACTGCTTCGACGGCGGCCCGTGAACAACGCCTCCGATACCCCCGCAAGCACACCTGTCGATCCGAATGTGGATCCGCCGATCGTGGCGGCGCTGGTCGAGCCGATGCTGCAATTGCGCGCCTCGCTCGGCAGCGGCGTCGCGACTCCGGACCCGTCCGTGGTCAACGCGCTGTCCGCCGCGTCCACGCAGGCCGCCGACACCGAGGGCCCGCACCGTGCGGGCCTGCACGCCCTCGAATCGACCTGGACCTCCCGCGCCGCCGACGATGCCGTTCCGGCATTGCGCACTACCCAAACGCAGATCGGTGACATCACCGACCGCGGACCCGAGTATCTGTCGGTGCTCGGCGACGCCCATGCCACCAGCGCCCGGGCCGCACAGAAGGTCGACCAGATCATCGCGGCCTTCCGCCGCGACGCCAAGCAGATCTTGAGTACCGCGAGCGCGTCCTCGGATACCGACGCGGTGATCGCGCGGGCGACCCAGGCGTTGCGCGATGCGGTCACCGCGGTGAGCACGGCGCAGTCGGAAATGGACGGCCACACCGCGCGGCTGGATGCGATGGGACCGCTCACGGTCACCACACCGCAGGGTGTCGGCACTACCCAGCAGACGGTCGTGCCGGGTACCACGAACGGCACGACCACCGCGGGCGTGACGACAACGACGCCACTGGATCCGGTGCAGGCGGCCCAACTCCAGTTGCAGCAGTATCTGATCAATGCGGGCGTTTCGGTCGGCACCGCCGCCATCGACGCCGGGGTCAATATCGGCACCCACCTCATCGACAAGATCGCCGAGGTCGGCACGCACGCCATGGATACCGTGGCCGCGTCCGCTGACAAGGCCATCGATAAGGCGATTCCCGAACTAATCCATCCTGGCAGCACCACGAATTCGCCCACTGGCGGTGACAGCGCGAGCAAGCCAACCAATGTCATCGACTTCGGTGGTGGATCGGGGCAGTCGTCCAAGCCCGCGCCGAATATCGGAACCAACTCGGTGATCCCGCCGAGCCTGGACGGCCCGACCGCGACCAAGCCCGCGCCCGCTCCCGCGCCGCAGGCACCGGCCGCGACCGCGGACACCCCGCCGTCGCGCCCGTCCGGGCCGGAACCGACGAATCAGCCCGGCACCACCGGTGGTCTGGCGATGCCGCCGTCGTCGCAGTCCGATGAGGACCGCCGACCGCGCGACGGTCAACTCGGCGTCACCGTGCCGACCGTCTTGGCGACCGTCCCGCCTGCGGTGATCGGCGAATTCGACGATGACGAGCTCTGATTCCGGCTCTTCGAGCCAGAACCAGGGCAATCCGTTCGACATCGGGCTGCCCATGGTCCGGCCCGCCGCTGCGACCCCGAAGCGGCGCCGCCGCCCGAACGCACGCCGCGGTTCGGGCCAGCGCCGGACACCGCTGGCCGATGCGCTCGATCCGCCCGAGCGGCCGCGCCGCCCCCGCCCGGCCGGGGATTGGCAGGAGTGGCTCGAACCTCGACACCCAGCGGCGGCGCCACCGGAGGCGGATCGCAGTCGGCCTCGGACGCGTGCGGTAGAAGCCGAGGCCGAGCTACCGGCCGAGACCAGTTCCGTTGTGCCCACGATCATCGATCGGTCCGGTGGCAATCCCGGTCCGGCACTGCGGCATCCGCCGCGCCGTCGCGATACCCAGCCGACCGGTGGCGGGAACCGAGTCGTCGCGGTGCTGATCGTGCTCGGTGTGGTTTTGGCGGTCGTCTCGGTGCTGATGTTCGTCTTCGGCGGTTCGGGCGAACACAAGCGACCGGCCGCAGCGACGACCCAGGTGGCCGCCCAGGGCGGCACGGCTGGGCGTGCCCAGGCAACTACGGCACCGAGCGACCAACCGTCGGCGATCGCCACCCCGGGCTGCGAACAACGGCGCACCGGTGATGTCATCTCCGGCACCGATCCCGGCGGCACCAGCGATGGGCCATCGGCGATCCTCGCATTCGAACGTGCCTACTATGTGCAGCGTTCCGGATTCGCCGCGCGCGGCGTAGTCGCCAACGACGCGAATGTGCCTGCCGCCGACCAGATCCAGCGCGGGATCAACCAGATACCGAGCGGCACCCTCTACTGCGTGCAGATCACTCGCGCGGGCAGCGATGCGGGGGAGGCGCATTGGGAGGTCCAGCTGACCCAGCAGCGGCCGGGTGAGCAGCCGCAGACCTTCACGCAGATCATCACGACGCGAACGGCGGGCAATCGCACGCTGATCACCGCGATCGACGCGGCGTGACCGATCCTCCAGGCGTCACCTATCCGCATGACCGCGCGCTGAAGGCCATCGATGTCCGTTGATGCGCGGCATCAGAGGATGCGCGTCATCAATTGACCAACCATGCGCCGAAGGCCGATAACACTCGCCGGGGGTGCGGCGTCAGAGGATGCGCGTCATGAAGACGCTGTGCGGATCCTCGACGTAGTCGGCAAAGGGGGCGCAGATCTCGAAGCCGTGGCGGGCGTAGAGCCGCTGCGCGGGGGCAAAGTAGTCGCAGGCTCCGGTCTCCAGGCTGAGGCGCTGGTAGTCGCGTGCGCGGGCCTCGGCGATCAGGTGGTTGAGCAGGGCCGAGGCGATGCCGCGGCCGGTGCGATCGGTGGCGGTGCGCATCGACTTGATCTCGCCATGGGTAACGTCGAGTTGTTTGAGTGCGCCGCAACCAGCTAGTTCGTCGTCCTCCCAGGCGCTCCAGAAGGTGACGTTCGGTCCACGGAGCGCGTCCAGATCCAGGGCGTGCACGCTGTCTTCGGGCGAGTTGTCGTACATCTCGGCCAGATGCTGGGTGAGCAGGGCAGCGACCTCGGGACCGGACAGATCATCGAGGACGATCCGCAGCGCGGTGGCTGGTGCGGTCGGGCTCGGAAGATGTTCGCCGATATCGCTGGACATTCGTCCATCATGGATCGTGGCTGCTGGGCACTGCTGTCTGGGTCGGTACTCGACGAACCCGCCGATGACGCTTTACTGTGAGGGCACTCGCCCTCACCTAGGTGGACAACGATGCCGTTATTCGAGAAGTTCGCACCGCGCACGGATAGTGCGCTGATCGAGCCGTCTGCCGCAACCGCCGGTCGAGCAGAGCGCGCCGTCCTGACCGTCAGCGCGTCCAGCCCAATGGGCTGTACCGCCGCAGTGACCGAATCGGCTGCGGCCGAAGGGATTCGGGTCGACGAGCGATTATGCGAGATTGGCGTCAGGATCGAATCATGAAGTTTGCGAACAAGGTCGGGGCGCTGGCCACGGCTGCGGCGCGTCGGGCCGCCGATGAGACCTATTACGCCGCCCTGACCGTGCGTGCCGGACTCGCGACCCCTGAACGCCCGGATCGACTCGCCCTCATGGGTGCCGCGGTGCTGCGCTCCGGACTGCTCGGCGGGCTGACAACCGTTGCCGCCCTGCGCTATCGCGACCGCACCGCCATCCTCGATGAACTCGGCCGCGTCAGCTTCCGGGAACTCGATGAGCGCAGCACCGCGCTCGCGAATGCCTGGCGGGCGCGCGGACTGCGCGACGGCGAGGGTGTGGCGATCCTGGCGCGCAACCACCGCGGCTTCCATTACGCGGTCTTCGCCGCCGCGAAATGCGGTGCGCGAATCATCCTGCTCAATACCGATTTCGCGGCACCGCAACTGCGCGAGGTGGTGACCCGCGAGGGCGCCGATCTGCTGATCTTCGACGACGAATACGCAAGTATGCTCGGTGACTTCACACCGCGCCGTGGCCGCTACCGTGCCTGGGCCGATAAACCGGGCGTCGACACCATCGACAATCTCATCGCGGGCGCGGCGCGCACACCACCGCGCAAGCCGCGTACCCCCGCCCGCATCATCCTGCTTACCAGCGGGACCACCGGCACCCCGAAAGGTGCGCCACGCGGCAGCGAGCCGACCTCACTCGCACCGCTGGGCGCCATTCTCGGCAAGGTGCCCTTCCGCGCCCGTGAAATCACCGAATGCCCTGCGCCGCTGTTCCATACGCTCGGCTTCGCGCACGCCGTCCTCGCCATCGGCTTCGGATCCACGCTGGTGATCCGGCGGCGCTTCGATGCCCAGGCGGTGCTGGACAGTCTGGACCGGCACGGGGCGACGGCCATGATCGCGGTGCCGGCAATGCTGCGACGTCTCGTCGATGCCGGACCGAAAGCCTTTGCCGGACGTGATCTTTCGCGGTTGCGGATTATCTTCGTCGCGGGCTCGCAGCTCGGTGCGGACCTGTGCATCCGAGTGACCGAGGCATTCGGGCCGGTGGTGTACAACGTGTACGGGTCCACCGAGGTGGCCTACGCGACCATTGCCACGCCAGCTGATCTGGCGGTCGAGCCGGGCTGTGTCGGCTCTCCGGTGCCCAGCACCACGGTGAAGATCTTCGACGACAACGACCGGGAGGTAACCCCCGGCACTACCGGACGCATCTTCGTCGGCAACAACTACCAATTCGAGGGCTACACCGGCGGTGGTGACAAGGCGCGCATCGGACGGTTGATGTCCACCGGCGATGTCGGCCATTTCGACAGTGCCGGCAGACTTTTCATCGACGGACGCGATGACGACATGATCGTCTCCGGCGGTGAGAATGTCTTTCCGGGCGAGGTGGAGGAATTGCTCGCCGCGCATCCGGCAGTGGCGGAGGTCAGCGCATTCGGGGTGCAGGACGATCGTTACGGTCAGCGCCTGCGTGTGGTAGTGGTTGTCCGCGAAGGGCATTCGCTCACTGCAGATGAGGTGCGCGAGCACGTGAAGACGCATCTCGCCCGCTTCAAGGTCCCGCGCGATGTGCTGTTCGTCGACGAACTCCCGCGCAACCCCACCGGAAAGGTGCTCAAACGGGTCCTGCGAGAGCTCCCGGCCTGACGATTCACGTGCTGCCGAGCATCCGCCGCTTCGCCCGCGCCGCCACCGATCGCCTCCGTCCCACAGTCGCCTGCTGACCCCGGATTCGATGGCCGCTAAGCCATTTCAGCGTGGGCGATCGAGATCAGGTGGAGCTGGTGGTGAGGGCTTCTCGTGTTCGCCGCCATGGATTCCAGGTGATCACCGCCTCCATCGAGTGCCTTTTGGATTACCGACTGTTGGTCGGGCTCGTCCCGTTGTGGGAGTGTGCGCCTGAGAAAGGGTGCGGCTGTGGGGTGTTGGTGGGGAAAGGGCGGCGGATGGGACGTCAGGGTGCGAGCATGGAGGGGAGAAATTGGGTCGGGAGGTGGATGTGGTGGAGTTCGCGCAGGAGTATGCCGCCTTGCGGTGGTCGGTGGTGGTGGCGTTTCTTTTCGCGGCCACGGTGGTGCTCGGGCGGCTGACGGCACGGGATGGCGTCGGTAGGGCCGAACCTGTTCGCCTCGAAGCAGATTTGCCCGGCGCGGCGGCATGTCACGAGTCCGATGCAGCCCATCTGATCATGTGCATGGTCATGCTTGCGATGCTGGTCTTTCCGATGACAGCGGATCCGGTCGTGCTGCGCGGTGTGCTGATCGCGCTCATCATCGTATTCGCGGCCTTGTTGGTAGATCGAATTGTGCAGTGGCGCAATATGACTCGCGCGCTGCCCGATGATCGAATCATCGCCATCGGATATCACATCGCCGTCGCGGCCGCTATGCTGTACTCGATCGCGGGACACGATGGGGGCATGCACGTCAACGGGCCATCCCCTGGACCAGCGCTGACACTGGCCGCGCTGTTCACCGCCGATGCGCTCGCCCTGATCGTCGCGGCGACTACCGGTCGTTGCCAGCGCTGGCTCGGCCACCCGATCGGCATCCGAACCGACTCGCAGCAGTCGGCTTCTTTCATCGGCCGTGCACTGACAACGGCACTTGTACCCCACATCGTCATGGACCTGGGAACGGCCTACATGCTCGTCGCCGCGGTCTCCGGATAAACCCCGGCGTCTTTGTCCGATCAGGCCGGGATAGATCGCCCCACCCGCAGTCCGAAGAGCTCGCGCGGTGTCCCAGTCGATGCCCGGTCGGCAGCCCGAATCTATCGTCGGATACTCGCGGTCTAGAGGTGGACGACCGAGTCGGCGACGACGCGGCCGCCGAGTCGGACCCAACCGTCGGAGTCCCATTCGGTGAAGATCTGTGAGCCCTTGCCCTGGGTGATGATCAGGCTGCGGCGCAGCAGGGCGGTGAGGGCGACGGCGGCGGCTCCGGTGGCTTCGTCCTCGGGGACGCCCATGGCCGGGGCGAACATGCGGGAGCGCAGGGCGCCGCGGTGCTCGTCGGTCCAGGTCCAGAGGTAATGCGAGCCGGTGGTGAAATCGTCGGGGCGCAGATTCGCCAGCGCGTCGAGATCATCGAGCTGGTGGAAGGCGAATTCCGGAGCCCATTCGCCGCGTGCCTTGATCCAGACGAGGCCGTCGGTGAGTTCGACCGCGACCGGACCCGCCGCCACCTGCAGAATCCGCACCGGCTGGCCCCGCTCGGCGAACCACCACGCGGTACCCACCGACGGATGCCCGGCGAAGGGTAGCTCCACCGCGGGGGTGTAGATCCGCACCTTGGCGATCTCGTCCACGGGGTCCTCGACAAAAACGGTCTCGCTGTATCCCGCCTTGGCCGCCAGCGCCTGGTGGTCGACCTCGGCGACATCGGCGGCGCGAGCGATGCCGAGTTCGTTGCCGCCCCGTCCGGTCGGGTCCGTGAAAACGCGCACGACCTCGACCCGCGTACCGATGGCCTCTGGTTCACCCTGTGTGCCCATGTTCGCGAGCCTACCGGCCGTCGAAGATGGTTTATGCGCTGGCGCGGAATTTTCCGCCTGGCACGAACCCACATCCGACATGCCGATTTGCCCGTTATGTCTGTCTCGGAACTGCTGTCAATGCGGGCCGCGGAGCCACGCGAGATCACGCAGGATCTCCGAAATGGTGACAGGGCTGAGGTCGGCGAAGGTGGAGCCATTGTTGCCCGCAAGCGCGGCATATCTGAGCTCGTGCACGGGAGCGACCGATTCGAACGGCTCCATGCCCGGATCGATCCCGATGCTGAAAACCCGGTCGTCCGGAAGCCGTTTGTCGAAGGTATCGATGCGACCGTCATCGCCGCGTTCGGGTGGATTCCAGCCGCGGTCGGTCAGGCCGTGGATACGGCCGACGGGCACAGTGGCGTTTGCCGGAATCGGCACGGAGGAACCGGCGAGCAGCTCCGGATCCGGATGGTGCACCTCCCGGCCGAGCTGTGAAAATGGTTGCAGGAGTTCGTAGTCGGCGAGCACATCGGCCCAAGCAGTGGTCAGTTCGGTGCCGAGGTGGAGGGGATGGGCAATACCGACAACGGCGTCCTCGGCGACTTCGAGGGTGGCGTTGCCGGCGTCGGTGAAGGAGTTGTCCTCGGCGATGCGGAACGAGGCGAGCACCTGGTCGTCGCGATAGGTCGCCCAGATCAGTCGGCGAGTCACGTTGATGCGCACCGGATGTGCGATGAACAGGGTGCGTAGTTCGTCGAGGGTGAAGCGGCGTTCGGTGACCATGGCGCGCTCGAGTCGTCGGATCTGGTCGGCGGCGAACTTCTTGACGGACTTGAGGATCGAGCGATACGTCGCGGTCGCATCGGCGGCGCAGTATGCGTCGTCGTGAACTCCAGCCTTGGGCAGCGCCTTGTAGCGGGTGCCGTCGGTACCGGTAATGGTGGGGCGCAACTGTTCATCGAAGCCAAGCATGAACTGGCGCGGCCCGAAGTCGAGCAGTGCCGTGCCGTCGGGGCGCAGTCCGAGATCCGGAACCAGGCGGTCGGCGAGTTGATCCTCGCTCAAACCCAATTCGTCCGCGACATCGGTGACCCGGGTCTGCGCCGCATCCCGGACCGCCGCGTTTCGGCCCTTCTCGCTCAACGTGATCAATGCCGACAAGGCGTGCTCGGTACCGATTGCGGCGAGAGTGTCGAGCGCATTGTCCTTGGCCCCGCTCCAGAGGATATTCGGCAGCAGCTCCTCGACCGTCTCATCATTTCCGAAGGCGGCCAACACTTCCCAGACCCAGGTGTCCTTCGACGGCGCGCCCGCCCTGTTCCACTGGCTGTGGATCGCACCGGCCGCGGCGGCTGAACTCGCCGCGTCGCAGTCTTCGCGAACTCGTGCCAGCGCCGCATGCGGCGCACCGGGTTCGGACAACATCATGAACGTAACGAGATTGGCGACCGCATCGGGCGGAAGCACATGGCCGCCGGTCAACCCGATCGCGGGCAGCTCGGAAATCGACAACCATTGTGGCAGAACGGGCATCCGCGCGGGCACGATCTCGGCGGGATCGGTATCGAGCAACTCGCGCACCGCCGCGGTGGCGTCGTATGCGGCCGCGGCGGCAATGATGGCATCGGTGTGGCCGAGTGTGACCAGGGTACGCAGCGCCGCGGCATGCGTGCGTCTTGCCTTGCGCGCCTTGCCGATCGCGCCCGGAATGAACGCGGTCGCGGCGTAGGCGGGATGGCGGCGCAACCAGTCCAGTGCGATGCGGCGGCGTGAGCGCAGGCGCAGCCAGTCCACGACCAGTTCGGCGACGGCCGGACTTTCGAAGGGGGCGATCGCCGCAGCGTGGTCGCGTGGTCGCCGTACGACAGTGTCGATGATCAGATCGTGCGTCGCGGCACCGTGTGCGGCGGTGAGTGCGAGCAGTGGAGTGGCCGACCAGAGACCCCAGCCCACGGTGCTGGTGCGCAGATACGGTTCCGCGATCGCGAAGTCGACCTGGGTTAGTGCCTGCAATGTCCAGTCATTGAGAAAGTCATTGCCCGGCGGAATGCGCTCCAGCCGCTCGTGTATCTCGTCCTCGGACAGCGTGCCGACGGTGTCGAGCCATTTCTCCCGTTCGCCAGCGCGCCACGAAACAGCAACGCCCGCAGGAACTTCGAGCGCCATAGCGGCAACCGGCTTACGGCGCGGTCGTTGCCATGGCGGTGTGCTCAGGATCGCGGGAACCAGTCGGGCGGGAGCCTCTTCGACCGTCTGCTCTGCGGGCCGATTCTCGGTGATCAACTGCTGTGCGGCTTCGGGTAGTTCGTATCGCATGGCGACGGCGAGTTCGGGATGGCGGCGGACATGCTGGCAGAAGTCGACGACGCTCTCCTGCCGGGCGGTCCGTGCGCCGAGCACACGCATGGCACGTGCCGGAAACCGTTCGGTCGAGGCGAGCAGCGCCGCAGCGGTCACGTTGCGCCACGAGTGCCCGGCCAGGAAGTCCATCGCTTCGTCAGCGGGGAGGTGGGCGAGGATGCGCGACAGGGTTTCCGGTCCCGGTGCGGAGCTATTGCCCTGACCCGCCTCCCATAGTCGAGTGAGGACCGAGGCGGCGTCGGCGCCGAGATGTGCCGCGACACTGTAGATCAGCGATTTGTTGTCGCGCAGCAGGTGCCAGTGCCAGCCGAGCAGATCGAGGATGCGGTGCGCGTGTGCCGAATCGGTCACCGAAGCGAGCAGGAAGATCGATCCGAATCCGTCGGTGAGTTTCGGATCGGCGAGATCGTGTGTGACCCAGTCCTGTTCGGTGGGGAACAGGTACGAGGTGAGCAACCGGATCGAGAGCGGTTCGCGGCGCAGCTGCCGTGCCTGGTCCAAGGCGTCGGCGTAATCCATCTCCCTTGCGGCGGCCAGCAAAGTGCGCAATCGGCGGACCAGGGTGGCGGGCGGATCGCAGGGACGTGAAACCACCAAGCGATTCGATTGCCCGCCCCAGGTATCCGAAGCTTCCGCGCAGATGCCGCTGAGTGCGGCCACGGTCGCCACGGCACAGCCGAGACCATGGGTGGCGACCAGATAATCGGCCAGATCCGCGTGGTCGTCGTAGTAGCGGCCGAGGGCCCTGTCATCCCACAGCTTCGTGTCCATGCCGATCGCGGCGCATACGGCCGCGCCGAGTGGGTCGGCCTGCCGATCAGTCAGATACCGCGCACCCCGTTCGGCGAGCACCTTGTGCGAGCCGGAATGGCTCAGGATAGCGCGGATCCGATCCGTGGACTGCGCCAACTTGTCGGAGACCGTCTGTGCCGCAGCCACATTCACCGAAACCCTGCGCGCGGGCCACCGGCCGCGGAACGGATCGGTTTTCGACCACCAGGCGGCGGGTACCACCCAGATGTCCTCATCGGTCGGCGGCGTGCGGATAGCCATCGGCCTGCTCCCTTGTTCGCGAGGTGCGTATCGCGGACAGGCTAGCGAGGCGCTCCGACACGT
The DNA here is from genome assembly GCF_040674755.1 of Nocardia sp. NPDC049737. Lineage (NCBI taxonomy): Bacteria > Bacillati > Actinomycetota > Actinomycetes > Mycobacteriales > Nocardiaceae > Nocardia > Nocardia sp. NPDC049737. Next base: position 99,208 of record NZ_JBFANH010000022.1, read on the forward strand.
GCCGGTCGGCGCGGAAACGACAACGGCCCCGTCCTATTCGGACGGGGCCGTTGCGCGTTTCCGGCGAAATATCAGACCGCGGCGGTGGCCAGCGTCTCCGTGGATTGCACGGCCTGGCCGACACCGGCGACGATCGCGGCCGCACGCAGCGATTCGAAGATCACCTCACGCGAGACGCCCGCCTCGCGCAGTGTCTTCTCATGCGCCTCCAGGCAGTGCGCGCAGCCGTTGATCGAGGAGACAGCGAACGACCACAGCTCGAAATCGGCCTTGTCGACACCCGGGTTGCCGATGATATTCATCCGCAGACCGGCACGCAGATCGTCGTAGCGTCCTTCCAGAAACGCTTTGCCCCGGTAGAACACATTGTTCATGCCCATGATCGAGGCGGCGCCGAGTGCGGCGTTGTAGGCCTCCGCGGACAGATTGTCCGCGGCTTCCTCGGCGATTTCGCGCAGCGTCGTCGCAGACCGGGTCGCGGCCGCCGACGCGAGCAGCGTGCCCCACAGTTGCTGTTCGTTCAGCACGGTGGTGCGTGTGATGGACGACAGATTGAGCTTGAGGTCCTTTGCGTACTCGGGAAGGGAGTTCTTCAGGGTCTCAATGCTCATTCGGCGAATCCTCTTCTCGTTCGGGGGTTTTCAGGTGGTGCGGATAGTGCTCAGACGCTCGCGGCGAGCAGTTCGCCCGCGTTGATGGTCGGGTCGCCCTTCTTCCAGTTGCAGGCGCACAGCTCGTCGGATTGCAGCGCGTCCAGCACGCGCAGCACTTCGTCGACATTGCGGCCGACCGAACCGGCGGTCACCGAGACGAACTGGATCTCGTTGTTCGGGTCGATGATGAAGGTGGCGCGGTCGGCGACGCCGTCGACATTGAGAACGCCGGCGGCGGTGGCCAATTCACGCTTGAGGTCGCTCAGCATCGGGAACGGGAGGGTCTTGAGATCCTCGTGCTGGGCGCGCCACTGGAAATGCACGAACTCGTTGTCGACCGAGGCGCCGAGCACCTGCGCGTCGCGATCGGCGAACTCCTCGTTGAGCTTGCCGAAGGCGGCGATCTCGGTCGGGCACACGAAGGTGAAGTCCTTGGGCCAGAAGAAGACGATGCGCCACTTGCCGGCGTGATCGTCGGAGGTGATGCGGGTGAAGTAGTCGTCAGGCTGCTGAGCGTCGACCTTCGACAGGTCACCGCCGATCACCGCGGTGAGGTTGTATGCCGGGAACTGGTCGCCGATGGTCAGCAAAGCCATGCTTGTCTCCTCGTCAGTCGGTTTGCTAGAGCGAGTGGATCGAAAAGCTCACAACGATCTTGCCCAAAGGCCGGTGAAAGGTAAACGTGATCAGTCGCACTACACTGATAGGCGTGACTGATCAGACTTATCAGCCGACCCTGTCGCAGCTGCGTGCGTTCGTGGCCGTCGCGGAGTACCGCCACTTCGGCACCGCAGCCGCGCGGCTCAGTGTGAGCCAGCCCACGTTATCGCAGGCTCTTGCCGCATTGGAACACGGGCTCGGCCTGCAGCTGATCGAGCGCAGCACCCGACGGGTGCTCGTCACCGCCGCGGGTATGCGGCTGCTTCCGCAGGCTACGGCGACACTCGAGGCGGCCGATCGATTCGTCGCCTCGGCGACCGGTGACAGCCTGGGCGGCACCCTGCGGATCGGCATCATTCCGACGGTTGCCCCGTATGTGCTGCCGGATCTGCTGCCCGAATTGCGCAAGGTATTGCCCGCCTTGAATCCTCAGGTGATCGAGGATCAGACCGCCCGGCTGCTGGAGGGATTGCGCACCGGCGTCCTTGATGTCGCGCTGCTCGCACTGCCCACCGAGGCGCCGGGGCTGGTCGAGATCCCGTTGTACACCGAAGAATTCGTGCTGGTGACCCCGCGCGGTCACGAACTGGCTGGTCGCACCGATATCGCACCCGACACCCTGGACGCGCTGCCGCTGCTGCTGCTCGATGAGGGCCATTGCCTGCGTGATCAGACCCTGGAGTTCTGCCGCTCCGCCGATGCTCATCCGGGGGCGGTCGGCGATACCCGTGCCGCGTCGCTGGCGACCGTGGTCCAGTGCGTGGCGGGTGGCCTGGGGGTGACATTGATTCCGGAGATGGCGGTGGCCGCCGAAACCGCGCGCGGCACACTGGAAATCGCGCATTTCGCCGCACCCGCGCCGGGGCGCACGCTCGGTCTGGCGTTTCGCGCGTCGACGGCGCGCGCGGACGATTACGAACGGTTGGCGCAGATCATTCGGTCCCAGCGGCCAGGAGTGAACTGAGTCCGCGCGATCAGGGTGCGGCCTCGCCGAGGAGTTCGGTCGCGGTGTCGTGGATTTTGCGCAGGGCGCTCATGAGGTGACGGCGTTCAGTGGGGGTGAGGTCGGCGGTCACCTTGTCCTCCAACGCTTGTCGCTGTGCCTCGATCGGCTGTTGGAGCGCGCGGCCCTTATCGGTGAGCCAGAGGCGGACGAGGCGGTTGTCGTGGTCGTCGCGACGGCGCTCCAGCAGGTCCGTAGCGGTCATACGGGTGGCCATCTTGACGACGGTCGGTGTGGTGACGTTCAGCGCGGCAGCGACCTCGCCCGGGGTGCGACCATCCTGCTCCCACAGCAGTGCCAGTACGTGATTCTGGCCCAGATGTAGTCCATGCGTGCGCATTTCGCGGTCCGCTAGTGCGCGCAGCATCTTCGAGCTGCGGCCGTGTAGGTCGAGGAACTCGGGCACTTGTCGGATCTCCTCGGCTGTTGACGAATGGATCGTTAGCCGTCTAACGTTCGACTTCATTAGACGGCTAACGATGTGGAGATCTGATGATAGTGGTCACCGGTGGCACCGGAAATATCGGTCGTGAACTCGTCGGCGAACTCGCTGCCAGAGATGCGGAATTCCGTGTCCTCGTGCGCGATCCGGCTCGCGTCTCGGATCCGGACCGGGGTGAGTTGATCGTCGGCGATTTAGACGATCCGACGACACTCGCGCCCGCATTCGACGGTGCCGACGCGCTGTTCCTGCTGGTGCCCGGCATCGGCCTGGAGCACACCGTCGATGCGGTGAACGCGGCGCGAGCGGCCGGAGTGCGGCATATCGTGCAGTTGTCGTCGTTCAACGCGATGGGCGATCCGGTACCGGCCATGGGGCGTTGGCATCGCGAGCGCGAGCAGGTCGCCGCCGAATCCGGCATACCGGTGACCGTGCTGCGGCCCGGTGGGTTCATGACGAATGCGCTGGCGTGGGCGCCGGCGATCGGCTCCGGCGGCGCGGTCCTCGACCCGACCGGACCCGGCCGCTACGCCCCGATCGACCCTGCCGATATCGCCGCGGTGGCAGCCGAGGTCCTCACCGGTGACGGTCACCACGGCATGACCTATACCCTCACGGGTTCGCAAACCTACACTGTCGCAGAACAAGTCGCGACCATCGCCCGCACGATCGGCCGCGCCATCGAGGTGCACGAGGCGGCCACACCGCAGGAGGCGTTGGAATCCCGCTACCCGGGCGGCGCGCCACCAGCGCTGGCGGCGGCGATCATCGAGGGGTTCGAGTTGATGCGCGCCGATACGGTGGGGTTTCGCACCGACACAGTGCCTGAGCTGCTCGGCAGGAGTCCGCGTACGTTCGCCGATTGGTGTGCGCGCAATGTCGACGCGTTCTTGTAGGCACACCGTGCCAGGTGACCCCGCCCACCATCGACGACAAGGCGCCCACCCAAGCCTGGTTCAACTACTGCGCAAAAGGTGCCACATGAAGACGCTAATTGCAGGTTTCGAATTCGGTGCGGAGTCGACGCTGCAGGGCTATGGCCTCGGGGGTGAGGTAGTGCTCGGGGTGGGCGTCGGCGGCGGTGGTCTGATCGGAGCATCCGGCGACCTGGACGCTTCCGGTGAATTGTTTGTCGGGCGAGTAGCTACCCCAGTTCCAACGTAGGTCCATCGGATGGTCTGGTGTCGGCCGGGTTTCGGCGATGACCGCGGTCAGGTCCTGATAAGCGGTATCCGGGCTGTGGACTCCGACAGAGAGATTCGCGATATGCCCGTTGATGATGCGGACGAAAGTGACGGGTATGGGGAGCCCGGTCAGCAGGGCCTGGATGTCCTGTTCCTGCTGGGTGCCGAATGGTAAGTCGACGGTCCAGACCGGCTGCCGGTCGGCGGGCCGGATGGTGACCTGCGTCGGATCGTTGCCGAGGACGGTGCGCACGGCTGCCAGGGAATCCGTTGTGGGCGGAGACTTTTCGATCTCGAAACCGGAGGTGGTCCAGGTGATGGCGGCACCGGGGAGGCTTGTGTCGAGTTGGCGGAGCTCGTGGGTGCGGGCAGCGATTCGATGCGGGTCCAACTCGGCGTCCAGCTTCAACTCGAGTCGATCGCCGACGATGATCTCGGTCGACTGCTGGTAGGAGTCGAAGTCGCGCTGCTTGATGGTATTGATCCGGTCGACAACCTCCGCGACCTGGGCTTCGGAAGCCGCACGCATCGATAGGTCCAAGTCCAGGTAGGTGCCCCGGGTGAAGTCGTTGGAGTAGTCGACGGAAATGTTTTCCACGCCCGGCATGGCGCCGAGCTCATCCCGCAGCCGATCTGCCTGCGGCCGACCGTCGGGTGCGGTCGTGCACCCGGCAAGGGCAACCGAAACGATGGCGACGGTAATACCCGCCGCGAGCGTGCGCCGGATCATGGGTGCCTTCCTGTAGCGGCGTGCGGGCGGTCGCGGCCCCGCGGGCGTATCGGCTCCAGTGGCACGGTACGCGTTCGCACGCCGAATTCCCGGTAGCAGGCGTCGGTGTCGGGCCGATTGCGCGAGCTCGTCGGGCGTAATCTCCGCTGGTGGGCAGTTCGAAAGGGTTCGTGGTGGATAACTCGGGTGGCACCGAGCGGCTGGGTCGCGCTATCGCGAACGGTGATCAGCTGTTCGTCTACGGGACATTGCAGTTTCCGGAAGTATTGGGCGAGTTGATCGGGCGGTGTCCGGAATTGGTGGCGGCGGAGCTGACCGGGTGGCGGGTGGCGGCACTGCCGGGGCGGGTGTATCCCGGGTTGGTGCCCGCCGCGGGTGGGGTTGCGCGAGGTGTCGTGCTGTCGGGGCTCGACGCGGGGGAGTGGGCGGTGCTGGATGCGTTCGAGGATGACGAGTACGAGTTGCGACGGGTTCAGCCGGGTCCGGCCACGTCGGCGTGGACGTATGTGTGGACTTCCGTTGTCGCGCAGGATAATTGGTATGCCGAGCGCTTTGCCGCCGAGCATTTGGGCGCGTTCGTGGCTCGGTGCGCCGAGTGGCGCAGACTGCTCTGAAGCAAGGCAAGATTTGCCATTCCAAGACGACCGGTCATATATTAATGCAATGGCGCGACCCCGACGCAGCGATGACACTCGGCAGCTTCTGGTGGAGCACGGTGCTGCCGGCTTCCTGACGAACGGCTATCACGGGACAGGTATCAAGCAGATCCTGGATGCGGTCGGAGTGCCGAAGGGGTCGTTCTACAACTACTTCGATAGCAAAGAGAGTTTCGGGCAGGCCATAATCGACCACCATTCGCTGTGTGTGCAGCGGAATCTGGCCGAGGCGCTCGGGAGTTCGCCGGATCCGGTCGCCGGATTGCGAGCGTTCTTCGGACGGCTCATGGATGACTTCGTGCGGGCGGAGTTCACCGGTGGATGCCTGATCGCGAACCTCGGCGGGGAACTCGAGGGCAGCGCGGTCCTGCGCGAATCCTTGGCGGTGGCCTGGCATTCCTGGCGGGACGGGGTGGCGGCGGCGCTACGGCGGGCGCAGGAGCTCGGGATGATTCGCGACGATATCGACGCCACAGGACTGGCCGATCTGCTACTGGAGTCCTGGGAGGGTGCGGTGCTCAGGATGAAGATCGAGCGCTCGCTCGAACCGTTGCACAAGTGTTTGCGTCGACTGCTGGATGACTACTTTCGGGTCTGACCCGTAGGTATTGCCGTCCTGCGTGGCCGTGTATCTATTCCAAGACGACCGGTCGTATCGGTGAGTATCACGAGGAAGAGAGAAGAATATGGTCAAGACGGTCATCATCACCGGATCCTCCAGTGGGATCGGGCGCGATATAGCTCGGGCCTTCGTGGAGCGTGGCGACAATGTCGTGCTCAACGGACGGGATGCGGACAAGCTCGCGACGGTGGCGGATTCGTTGGGCGCGCCCTCACAGTTGGCGGCATTCGCTGGTGATATCGCTAGGCCTACAACGGGTTCCGAGCTGGTTCGCCTTGCGGTGGAGCGGTTCGGTCGAGTGGATGTGTTGGTGAACAACGCCGGGATCTTCGGCGCGAAGCCGTTCGTCGACGTCACCGAGGCGGATCTGGACGGCTACCTGAACGGGAACCTCAAGGGGACCTACTTCACCACACAGGCCGTCGTGCGTCAGCTGCGAGCGCAGAAAAGTGCTGGCAGCATTGTGAATATCGGGACAGTGCTGATCAACCACGCGCTCGCGGGGCTGCCCGCATCGGCGGCGCTGGTCAGCAAGGGTGGCGTTCACGCACTGACGACGAGCTTGGCTGCGGAACTCGCCGCCGACGGCATCCGAGTCAATGCCGTCGCACCCGGCATCATCCGCACTCCGCTGTTCGGTGACGGCGACGAAAGTGCCTCGGGCCGACTGGCTTTGCTCAATCGAATCGGTGAGGTGAGCGAAACAACCGCAGCGGTGCTGTATCTCGCGGACGCAGCCTTCACCACCGGCCACATCCTCCCCGTCGACGGCGGGTTCATCTCGGGAAGGTCCGCGTAATGCCTCACGGTCGCAACCGTTAAGGATTCCGCAAGCCATATTGCGCAGGCTGTGCTCATGAAAGCTCTTGTTGCGCTGGGGATTCTCGGATTCGGATTGATTGCCGGCGCTGGTCCCGCCACAGCGGGGGCCGGTGCGCACGCCGGTTCCTGTGCGGGCACGGTGAACGGGTGGGGGTCGTTCACCGCGATCACGAATCAGGTCGCGCGTGCAAGACGGCAGGATCTCGAGCGAGAATCACACGCACTCCTTCAGCGGTTTCCTCGCCGGTATGGAGGATGCGCAGATCGTCTCGGCCGATGACCGTCATGTGATCTACCGGCGCGCGAAGATTGATCTCGCTATTCCGTATGTGAAGGGCGCCGGGCTGTACTTCCGCAATAATGCTGCTGTCGGCACGCCCACCCGTTCGGGCAACTGGTATCAGCTCTGCACTTATTGACCACCCGGCACGCTGACAATCGCTCAGCTTGCGGCCGCGGCGATCAGGCCCCGGCAGTGTGCCGGAGAGCGGGGGGAGTATTCGGTCGAATCGCACCGGCTCACGGGAAATCCTTTGGGAGCCGGTGCGATTCGAGGTTACCGCTAAACCCGCAGCGCGTGCGGTTCGATCGCGCCACGCACCAGCGCCCGCGCATCGATCGTTTCGGCGCGGTAGGGCAGCGTGCCCAGCCGATCGGTCATCGCCTGCACCGGGTCATCGATCCGGTCATTCAACCCGAACAGGAATGTCCACTCGTGCTCATCGCTGCCGTACTGCACCACGGTATCGAACTGCTCGTGGAAGCGCTTCCAGGACCGCTTCAGCGTCTCGTTGCGCCACATCGTCGCGCATCCGGCCTGTGCGCTGAGTACGCCGCCGGGCGCGAGCAGTGCCTGACATCGCGACAGGAACTCCGACTCGTAGAGCCGGTTGTGCTGCGCGTCCTCGACCCGCTCATCGGGCAGATCGATGACGATCACGTCGTAGCAGGTACCCGCCTTGGTCGCGTTGGCCAGGAAGTCCCAGCCGTCGGCGTAGTGCACCTTGACCGGGCCCGCACCCTTCACCGCGGCGGCCAGTTCATCGCTGGTGTAGCCGTAGGGCAGGTGCTCGGCGCACAATTCGACCTCGCGCTGGTCGATATCGACGTGATCCACCAGCGTCGCACCCGCGGCGACCGACATCTGGCTGGCCACACCCTCACCCGAACCGATGATCAGCACCTTGTCCAGCTTCGCGGCCAGCGCGAAGGCTGGGACCATCATCGCCTCGTGGTAGGTCAGCTGGGAGAACTCCGTGGACTGGCGATCGTCGTCGGAGAACAGGCTGATGCCCTGTTCGGTGCGTGCGATCACCATGTGCTGGAACGGAGTGTGGGTATCGACGATGACCTCGTGCAGATCCCAGATGCGGGTCAGGCCATTGCCCACCGGTTCCTCGATCCGCGTCGAGCCGTGCCCGCGCTGGATGACCTGCATGCGAACATTCTTGGGAGACAACTTATCTCGCAGTAGTTCGACAGCCTTCGACGCGCCGGCGCCGATACTTCCGCAGGTGAATACGTCGACAAAGATGTCGCCGGACTCCGGATAAGTGTGAATCGAGGCGTGAGACTCCGACAACAGCGCGAGGACAGTCACCCCCTGCGGATCGAACTTCTTGTGTACGACATCGCAGATGGTGACGCCCGCGGCGATCAGAGACTCGCGCAACGCCGATTCGAGTCGTTCGAGGTCGTCGCAGAGGGTCGCGTCGACACCACCGAACTCGGCCAGCACATGCCAGCCGGTGAATTCCGCCGTCATGGGCAAACTCACTCTCGCTCAGCGCCCGAGACATGAACGGTCAAGGGCGGAAAACCATTGAAGGACACCGACGAATAACTCGCGGTATAGGCGCCGGTATCGAGGATCTGGATGCGATCACCGGCTCGCAACGAGGTCGGAAGAAGGACCTTCGTGCGTTGATACAGTACATCGTCGCCATCGCAGGTCGGTCCGGCCACCACCGCCTCGTCCACGGGATCTCCGTCACGTTCGGTGACGAAGCGGTATGCGATGTACTCGTTCTCGGTCTCGGCCATGCCGTTGTAGCGGCCGATGTCGAGATACACCCAGCGCCGTCCGTCCGGCGCTATGCGCACGCTGATGACCTCGGCGTGAATGGTGCCAGCCGAACCGACGAGCGCGCGGCCGGGCTCGATGACGAGTCCGGCGGTCTCGGGTAGGAATTCGGCGGTGGCGGCCGCGATGACGGCGCCGATATCGTCGAGTGCGGGCGCCGCCTCGACGTACGAAATGGGCAGGCCGCCACCGATATTCACCGACCGCACCGGAATATCCTTGTCCGCCAACGCTGCCACGATGCGGCCCGCCTGTTCGATACCGACGCGCCAGGCCCTCGGGTCGGTCTGCTGGGAGCCGACATGGAAGTAGGGACCGCCGACGATCAATCCGAGATCGCGTGCGCGCACCAGTAGGCGCAGCGCCTCGGTGGGAGAGCAGCCGAATTTGGTACCGAAGGGCGTCGTCGACTGCGGCGCCGAGGACAGGAACCGGCACTCGACCTCCGAGCCCGGCGCGTGCTCGACGATGCGCAGCAGATCATCCTCGGTGTCGAAGGCGTAGCGGCGCACGCCCGCGGCGTAGGCGGCGGCGATATGGGCGGCTTTCTTGATCGGGTTCCCGTAGCACATACGGGCCGGGTCGACGCTCTCGCGCAGGCACAGTTCGATCTCACCGACGCTGGCGACGTCGAACTCCGCGCCGTGACGGTCGAGCAGACCGATGAGTTCCGGGACCGGACTCGCCTTGACCGCGAAGCGAATTCGGGCTCCGGGTACCGCGGCCTGGAGCGCGCGGTAGTTCTCGCGCACCCGCTCTGGGTGGATGGCCAGATAGGGCGATTCGGGCAGGTTTGAACCGGTCAATCTAAGGGAACTCTCCGTCGTTTGGGGGTTGGCCGTCGTTCGGGCACCGCGCGAGAGAGTATCAGCGCGATGCCCCTGGTAACCAACTCGTTGACGACACCTTGATCATGATCACCCCGCGACTACCGTGACCTCGTCGAATACGACCTCGCCCGCGGCATCGGACTCGGCCAGATCGACCACCGCCGCGAGTGCCCAGCCGTGGTCCCCGGCGGGATCGTCGAGCACCTGGCGCACCTGCCAGAAACCGGTGCGTTGTTCCACCTGGAACAGTTGCGGACCGCGAGCGTCCGGGCCTGTGCCGATGCGCTCGTACTCGTCGAAGTAGGGCGTCAATTCGGCCGCCCAGTCCGGGCCTGTGCCCAACTCGGCGAGGGCCTCCCAGCGGCGCAGCGCGGCGAGTTCGACGCGACGGAACATGGCATTGCGGATCATCACCTTGAACGCACGTTCATTGGCCGAGATCGGCCGCACCGATTCCGCGCCGAAGGCGAGCTGATCCGCATCGGTCTCCGCGCCTGGATTGGTGAGCTGCTCCCATTCGTCGAGCAGACTCGAATCCACTTGGCGCACAAGCTCGCCCAGCCATTCGGTCATATCGTCGAGATCCTCGGTGCGCGCCGATTCCGGGACGGTACGCCGCAGCGCGCGGTAGGCGTCGGCGAGATAGCGCAGCACCACCCCCTCGGAGCGGGCCAGTTCGTAATGCGAGATCAGCTCGGCGAAGGTCATCGAGCGTTCGATCATGTCGCGGACAACCGATTTGGGGGACGGGGCGAATTCCGACATCCAGGGATGCCCGGCTCGGTAGGTCTCGAAAGCGGGCTCGATCAGCTCGGCCAGCGGTTTGGGCCAGGTGACCTCTTCCAGCAGCTCCATGCGTTCGTCGTATTCGATGCCGTCGGCCTTCATCTCGTTGATCGCCTGACCGCGGGCCTTGTGCTGCTGGGCCATGAGCAGCTGGCGCGGATCCTCGAGTGTCGATTCGATGAGGGAGATGACGTCGAGGGTGTAGCCGGAGGCGTCCTTGTCGAGCAGCTCGAGTGCGGCGAGAGCGAAGGGAGACAGGGGTTGGTCGAGGGCGAAATCGCGCTGCAGGTCGACGGTGAGTCTGGCGCGGCGGCCCTGTGCGTCGGGCTCGGGAAGCTGTTGCACCACACCCGCGTCGCGCAGCGCGCGGTACAGCCGGATGGCGCGCAGGATATGGCGACGTTGTGCGGGGCGCGGCTCGTGATTGTCCTCGAGCAGATGGCGCATGGCGTCGAAGCAATTGCCCGGGCGGGCGATCACATTGAGCAGCATGGAGTTCGTCACGTTGAAGCGCGACACCATCGGTTCGGGGCTGGCGGCGACGAGTCGGTCGAAGGTCTCCTCGCTCCAGGAGACGAAGCCCTCCGGCGGCTTGCGGCGCACCACCTTGCGCTGCTTCTTCGGATCGTCGCCCGCCTTGGCCAGCAGTCGGGTGTTCTCCACCTCGTGGTCGGGCGCCTGCACGACGACGGTGCCCATGGTGTCGTAGCCGGCCCGGCCCGCGCGGCCCGCGATCTGATGGAATTCGCGGGCCTTGAGCCTGCGGGTGCGCACACCGTCGAATTTGGTGAGGCCGGTGAGCAATACCGTGCGGATCGGCACGTTGATGCCGACACCGAGGGTGTCGGTGCCGCACACCACCTTCAGCAGACCGTCCTGGGCCAGGCGTTCCACCAGTCGGCGGTACTTGGGCAGCATGCCCGCGTGATGTACGCCGATACCGTGGCGGATCAGCCGGGACAGGGTCTTGCCGAAGCCGGAGGAGAAGCGGAAATCGCCCAGCGCCGTTGCGATGGCGTCCTTTTCGGCGCGGGTGGCGAAGTTGACGCTGGTCAGCGCCTGGGCGCGTTCCAATGCGGCGGCCTGGGTGAAATGCACGACGTACACCGGTGACTGGTTGGTCGTGACGAGATCTTCCAGGGTTTCGGTGATCGGGGTGCGCGCGTAGGAAAAGCTCAACGGGACAGGACGTTCGGTGCCCGCGACAATGGCGGTCGAATTGCCGGTGCGACGTTCCAAATCGGCGGCGAAGAAATCGACCTCGCCGAGAGTGGCCGACATCAGCAGGAATTGGGCGCCCGGAAGTTCCAGCAGCGGTACCTGCCAGGCCCAGCCGCGGTCCGGATCGGCGTAGAAATGGAATTCGTCCATCACGACCTGGCCGACATCGGCGGCAGCGCCCTCGCGCAGCGCCATATTCGCCAGGATCTCGGCGGTGGCGCAGATGATCGGCGCCTCCGGATTCACTGCCGCGTCACCGGTCACCATGCCGACCCGGTCCGCGCCGAAAACGTCGCACAGGGCGAAGAATTTCTCGCTGACCAGGGCTTTGATGGGCGCGGTGTAGTACGTGCGCAGGCCGCGCGTCAGCGCGAACAGATGCGCGCCGACCGCGACAAGAGATTTACCGGACCCGGTGGGGGTGGCCAAGATGACATTGGATCCGGACGCCAATTCCAGCAGCGCCTCGTCCTGTGCCGGATAAAGCGGGGTGCCCTGCTCGGCCGCCCACGCCCCGAAGGATTCGTAGAGTGCGTCGGCGTCGGTTCCCGGTATATCGAGCAGTTCGGTCAGATCCACTCCGACCACCCTACGGGCAGCCGTCTACGGCTCCGTCAGGGTGATCGGGTCAGTTGGACTGTTCGCCCTCGTCGCCCTTGTCACCCTCGTAGCCGCCCTGCTCGGCCAGGAAGCGCTCGAATTCGGCGCCCAATTCGTCGCCGCTGGGCAGTTCACCGTCGCCGACCAGCAGGCTCGACTGACGTTCCTGAGCGGTGACGAAGCTGTCGTACTGGCGCTCGAGCGCGTGCACCACGGTCTCGACCTCGGAGTTGCCGGCGATGTGCTCGTTGACCTGTTCGCGCACCCGCGCGGCGGCCTCACCCAGCGCGGCCAGCGGGAATTCCAGTCCCGCGTTGTCGGCGACATGCTCGAGCAGAGTCTGCGCGGCCTCCGGGTAGGCGGTCTGCGCGAGGTAGTGCGGCACGTGCACCGAGAAACCGACGGATTCGTGGCCGTGCTGGGCCATGCGGTACTCCAGCAGAGAGGAAGCGCTGCCTGGCACCTGTAGTTCGCCCGGCCAGCGCTGATGGTCGGCGATGAGATCGCGGTCGGAGGAGTGCGCGGTGATGCCGAGCGGGCGGGTATGCGGGATCGCCATCGGGATGGCGCTCAGACCGATGCTGCGCCGCACACCGAGCTGTTCGGCGAGCAGCCGCACCGCGGTAGTGAATTTCTCCCAGCGCAGATCCGGTTCCAGGCCGGACAGCAGCAGGAACGGGGTGCCCGCGGTATCGCGCAGCGCCCACAGATTCAGCTCGGGTTCTGCGTACTCCGAGAAGTGGTCTGTCTTGAACGTCATCAGCGGACGACGCGAGCGGTAGTCCAGCAGCTCGTCCACATCGAACGAGGCGACCAGCTCGCTCTCGAGGCTCTCGCGCAGGTGCGTCGTGGCCAGCCGCACCGCATGTCCGGCATCGGTGAAGCCCTCCAGTCCGTGTACCAGGACCGGACCCAAGCCATCGTCGTTCGACAGCTGCGGAGCGGGGAACTCCAACTCGTACATTCGCGACTCGTGCTCCATCGCATCTCCTTCCTGCGCGGTTCACCGATGCGAGCTTCCAGGTTCACAGGCCTGTTGGGCAATTCGCGGCGGTCAACCACTGTCCATTGTCCCCCATGGCTCCGACACACGTTGCCACGGGCGACACCGACCCATAAGACAGGGCAACATCGGCGGTACCCCGCACATTCCCGGTCACTCCGAGAATCGGCGTGGCATCGCGGGCGGGTGCGGGGAGTTTGGCACAGTGAAGCGGTGACTGTGCCGAATTCGACGCGCAGGGGACCACGCGGATTCGGGGTATCGGGTTGGGTGCCCCTGGCCGCGGCTATGGTGCTGCTCGCCGGCTGCGCGTCGACGGTGACCGGACATCCGGTTGGGTCCGAGCCGAATACCGTGACCCAGCATGTGGCGGCACAGCTTTCGACGCTGCTGCCTGATCCCGGGCAGTTCCCGGTCGACTACGATGCCGTGGTGCTTCCGGCGGAGGCGGCCGCGCAGGCGGCGGGGGATCTGACCGGGGTCGGGCGCGGTTCGACGGTGCAACCCGATGGGTGTGTTCCGCCCGCTCAGCTATTCGGTCCGAATCAGACTGCCATCGTGGTGGGTACCGACAACCAGACGCGCGCCACGATGACCGTGGAATTGACCAGAACCGGACAGCCGTTGTCGGTGTTGCGTGAGCAGTTGAAGCGGTGTCAGCAGGTGCACGTGAGCCGGGCGGGTGCGATAACGACAGTGACCACCGAATTGCAGCAGCCGCCCCCGATCGATGCTGACGACACGCTCGCGTTGCGTCGCACAGTGGCGCCACAGGTGAGTGCGGCGCGGGTGACGCAGTCGATGCGGACGCTGACCGGGCAGGTCGCCGATGTGCGAATCACGGTGACGTACATGACATTCGGCGATGCGAAGCCCGATACCGCGGCGTTGGACGAGCTGTTCACGACGGCGGTGCGGAAGGTCAAGCGGGGGTGAATGCCGTGGGTTCTACCGAATGGCAGCTGGAGCTCGCAGCCGGACGGTAGCAGATGGCACCGACATGGTCCCCGCCGTTCTGGTCCCCGATTCCCGATTCGTCCACAATCCAAGTGTTTTCCACAGAGTAATTCGGTCCCGCGATATCCCCAGGTCAGCGTCCCGGGCTTCGCGGTGGGTAAGCGCACCCTCGATGCATGACGACTTCTACGAACGCCGCTCCCGCCCTCGGAGATCCAGGTGATGGTGCATCGCAGCGCACCGGTTTTTGCCCGAGCCCCGCCGTTCACCTCCGCAAATCCGCGCACCCGCCGCGTTTCGGCGACTCGGGTCTACGCGACGTCGCGCATCCGCGTGACGATGCGGATACAGGCCGCGGTGCGCGAATCGGCCAGCCATCGGAAAGTCCACAAGTCGACGAGCCGAATGACATCACGGATTCGAGTGACATTGCCTGTGCGTCGCGTTTCGCTGAACCAGCGGGCGATAGCGTTGGGGCGCATGCATATCGCACATGGCCCGTGGATGAGGTCTCGGCCCGATTCGATTCGATGTCCTTCTTCGACCCGGATGTCGACGACGAATCGCCGGAGTGCACACGTGGTTTCGGGAAAGAGTTGCGCCCGGGTATCTGTGCGGAACCGCCGCCGGAATTCGGGGATCGGATTCCGGGGGATTCGCTGCATGTCGACGATCCCGGTGAATTGATTGTGGCGGTGCCCGCCATGGTCGGATTCGTGCCGGAGCGGTCGCTGGTGGTGGCGGTGCTGCGCGGCGCCACCGATGCGGAGCAGAGTCCGATCATCGATGCGGTGGTGCGGTTCGATTTGGATCAGGAGGGTGGAAGTCGGCGCGGCCTCGCAGCGGCGTATGCCGAGTGTGTTTCGCATATCTGTGCCGCGGAGGGGGCGACGGAAGTACTCGCGGTAGTCGTCGATGACCGGGCGCGCGAACCGCGACGCACGCGCCGAAACGGTGTGGGGAGTACCGGGCCGTGGGGCACGCTCATCGCGGCGTTCGCGCGGCGACTGGCGCGGGCCGAGGTATACCTCGAGGGTGCCTGGGCGGTGCGCGCCATCGAGGCGGAGCAGCGGTGGTGGAGTCTGCTCGATGTGAATCACCGTGGGACGCTGCCGGATCCGGCGACATCGATGGTGACGGTGGCGCATGTGCTCGAAGGGCGACCGATCCGGGGCACCCGCTCGGAGCTGACCGATCTGGTCGCACCCGACGAGGAGCTGGCGCAACAGGTCGCGGTCCATCTCGACAGCGCCCGGGCACTCGCGCACGAGCGGTACGCGGCCGCCGTCCGGCGCGGTGATCCCGACGGATATCACCGGCGGGCGCTCGAACATATGCTGTGGCAGATCGCCAACATCGACTCCGGTGTGGCCCTCGCCGCCCAGGAGTACGCGGAACTGGCCGCGGCTCTGCGCGATCGGACAGTGCGCGACTCACTGTTCGGGTTGGCGGTCGGAGCCCACGCGGCCCCAGCCGAAACCCTGTGGGTGGTACTGACACATGCGCTGTCGGGCAGCGACCGTGCCGACGCCGCAACACTTCTCGGCTACAGCGCCTATATCCGCGGTGACGGGCCGCTCGCAGGCATCGCGCTGCAAGCGGCTCTCGAAGCCGATCCCGCCCATTCCATGGCGAGTCTGCTCGAGATCTCCCTACGCACCGGGATGCGCCCGGATACGCTGCGCCGCCTTGCCTACTGCGGGCTCGGTATTGCCGCGGACCTCGGCATCGACCTGGGGCCGGTTGTCCGGTGAGCCCGTACTCGGGCGGTCAGAGGTGAGCCGGCGAGTCACATGGTGGTTGCGGCAAGTACAGCACCACCATGTGACCGCGCTCGATAGTGAGCTGGCTTACTTCGCGCTGTGTGCCAGCGGACCGAGGTCGCGCAGGAATTCCCAGGCATCGGAGACGATTTCGTCGAGGTCGTTGTGCTTGGGCTGCCAACCGAGATCGGTGATGGCGCGATCGCTGGACGCGATCAGCGTGGCCGGGTCGCCGGCACGGCGCGGTGCGTCCTCGGCGGCGATGGGCAGGCCGGTGACGCGCTCGCAGGCCGAAATCACCTCACGGACCGAAAAACCGGTGCCGCTGCCGAGATTGAAGATGCGATGGGTGCCGGATTCCGCGGAGCCGAGGGCCAGCAGGTGGGCGTCGGCGAGGTCGCGGATGTGGATGTAATCACGGACCGCGGTGCCGTCGGGGGTGGGCCAGTCGGTGCCGAAGACCGAGATCGCCTTGCGATGACCGAGGGCGACCTGCAGCACCAGGGGGATGAGATGGGTTTCCACCACCCGGTTTTCGCCGAGGCCGCCGTAGGCGCCCGCGACGTTGAAATAGCGCAGGCTGGTCGCGGCCAAGCCGTGTGCGATCGAGTAGGAAGTGATGGCGTGGTCGATGGCCAGCTTGGAGGCACCGTAGGGGTTGGTCGGCCGGGTCGGCGCATCCTCGGTGATCGGCACTTGTTCGGGTTCGCCGTATACGGCTGCGGTCGAGGAGAAGACCAGCCTCGGCGTTTCGGTACGCCGCATCGCCTCCAGCAGTTCGAGCGTCTTCACCACATTGCCGTGCCAGTACTTCTCCGGCTGCAGCACCGACTCACCGACCAGCGACTGCGCCGCGAAATGCAGGACACCGTCGAAGGATTCGGCCTCGAGCAGTGCGGGCGCGGCGACCGCGACATCACCCTCGACGAACCGCGCCTCGGTGGGCACACCCTCGGCATTGCCGGTCGACAGATCGTCGACCACCACGACCTCGTGCCCCGATTCGAGCAGAACCTGCGCGCAGACGCCACCGACATAGCCCGCGCCACCCGTGACCAGAAGTTTCACGCCTCAGACCAACTTCACCTGGACGGCGTGGGCCATTTCGTCCGAGAGCTCGAAACCCTCGTGGCCGGGCACGGTGATGACTACCGAACCGGGCTTGGTCTCGACCGTCACACGGGCGTCGGGCACCACACCCGCCTCCCGCAACTGGCCGATGACCTCAGGATCGGTCTGGATGTGCTCGGCCAGGCGACGCACCACGACGGCATGCACCTGTCCGTGCGGCAGATCCGACAGCCGCACCAGGGTTTCGTCGGCGCCGCTCGACGGGATGATGCCCAGCTCGTCCAGCCCCGGAATCGGGTTGCCATAGGGGGAGGTCGTCGGGTGGTTGAGCACCTCGACCAGTCGCCGCTCGACATCCTCGCTCATGACGTGTTCCCAGCGGCACGCCTCGGCGTGCACGTTCTGCCAGTCGAGCCCGATGATGTCCACGAGCAGCCGCTCGGCGAGGCGATGCTTGCGCATGACCGCGACCGCCATGCTGCGGCCCTTGTCGGTCAGTTCGAGATGGCGATCACCGGCGACCAGCAGCAGACCATCGCGTTCCATCCGCGCGACGGTCTGGCTGACCGTCGGGCCACTCTGCTCGAGGCGCTCGGCGATGCGCGCACGCAGGGGCACCACGCCCTCTTCCTCGAGGTCGTAGATGGTACGGAGGTACATCTCCGTGGTGTCGACCAGATCCTTCACCTGTTACCCCTTCGTCGGCACGAATTCTACCCACGCACGTCGGCACCCCCGCGTGCCGCGTGGTTTCGCGCTACACCCGTGACTGCGCTGTGGGAATTCTGTCGGCGCACGGCCTGTCACCGTGTTCGCTCTTGCTTGTATTTCTACTGCATACGAACGTCCAACGGGGCCGTTACCTTCCCGCGTAGCGTTGCGAGCATGGCCACTGCACCGCACGGCGAACAGTCCGCGCCGCTCGACGAAGGTGATCTCGAGGCGCGATCCGGGACCGTCGTCTGGACCGACCGTTTCCTCGACTACGCGTGGACGCCGGAGCATCCCATGAAACCGGCGCGCCTGCAGTTCACCATGGCCTTGGCGGAAAGTCTCGGATTACTCGACGGTGTCGAGCGATTGGTGCCCGAGCGGGCCGAAGTGTCCGATTTGCTGCGCATCCACACCGCGGACTACATCGAAGCCGTCGAACACGCCACACCGCCCGCGGGTGCGCCGCTCGCACCTCCGTATGGCCTCGGCTCACCGGACAATCCGGTATTCCCGCGGATGCATCAGGCGGCCTCGGTGATCGTCGGCGGCACATTGACCGCCGCGCGCGAGATCGCCCACGGGCGGACCCGGCGCGCGGTGAGCATCGGCGGCGGCATGCACCACGCGATGCCGGATTCGGCGGCGGGATTCTGTATCTACAACGATGCGGCCGTGGCCATCTCCTGGCTGCTGGACAACGGATTCGACCGGATCGCCTACCTTGATGTCGACGTGCATCACGGCGACGGTGTGCAGCGCGCCTTTTACGGCGACCCCCGGGTACTGACGATCTCGATTCATCAGCATCCGGCCACCCTGTGGCCCAATACCGGTTGGCCGGAGGAGACCGGCCACGGTGCTGCCGAGGGCACCGCGATCAATCTGGCGGTCCTGCCGGGCACCCGAGATCCCCAGTGGCTGCGCGGCTTTCACGCGATCGTGCCCGGTGCGCTCGCGGCCTTCCGTCCGCAGATCGTGGTGAGCCAATGCGGTGTCGACACTCATCGCGAGGACCCGCTGGCCGATATGGAACTGACCGTCGACGGGCAACGCGCCGCCTTCATCGCCATGCGCGATCTGGCCGACGAATACGCCGAAGGCCGTTGGCTCGCCGTCGGTGGCGGTGGCTACGGCCTGGTGCGGGTGGTGCCGCGCGCCTGGACGCATCTGCTGGCGACTGCGCTGGACCGCACCATCGCACCGGAAACCGCGGTGCCGCAGGACTGGATCGATATGATCCGATCCGCGGCGCCGACCGTCGATCCGCCGCGCACCATGGGTGACGGTGGTAACACCGCCTACCACCCATGGGATGGTCCCGGCGGCACCGGGGAAACTGGGGACGCGCGCACCGACCGTGCGCAACGCGCAATCGATATGGCCGTATTGGCCACGCGCCGAGCCACCTTCGGGTTGCTCGGCCTGGATCCGGAGGACCCCCGTGACTGAGAACCCACCCGTCCCGGACTCCCCGAGCACGCCCGCGGTGCCGCCACCGCCGCCGCAGCACTGGTTCGCCGATGTACTGGCCTCCGACGGCGGCGTGGTGCGACTGTGCCCGATCACGCCCGATGATGCCGAGCGGCTGCAGGAATTCCACGCGGCGCTGTCGGATCGTTCCCGATATCTGCGCTACTTCGGTCCGTACCCGCGCATTTCGCCCAAGGATCTGTACCGCTCCACCCACGTCGACCACCACGACCGGGTCGGACTGCTGCTGGTCCTCGGTGAGGCGATCATCGCGGTCGGCCGCTATGAACTGCTGACCGACCGCATCGGACCACGCGCCGCCGAAGTCGCATTCGTGGTGGCAGACGAACACCAGGGACGCGGACTCGGATCGATTCTGCTCGAACATCTGGCGGGCGCGGCCGCGGAGAACAAGATCGAGACGTTCGTCGCGGAGGTGCTCGCGGAGAACACTGTGATGGTCACCGTATTCCGTGACGCGGGCTACCAGGTGGAGCGCGCCAGGGACGGTTCGGTGCTGCATCTGGAATTCGCCATCGATCCCACCGAAGCTCTGCTCTCGGTGCGGGATTCGCGTGAGCGCGCCTCGGAGGCGCGCAGTGTCGGCAATCTGCTCGCGCCGCGTTCGGTCGCGGTGATCGGCGCCACCATGGGCCCGGCCCGGGTCGGTGGAGTGATCCTGGCCAATTTGCTGTCCGGAATGTTCCAGGGGCCGGTTTTCCCGGTCAATCCGAATCGGCGATCGGTGCGCGGGGTACGGGCGTACCCGACGGTGCGCGATATTCCCGATGAGGTGGATCTCGCGGTGGTCGCCGTGCCACCCGAGGCGATCAGTTCGGTTCTGGACGACTGTATGGCCAAGGGCGTCAAGGGATTGGTGGTGCTCACCGCGGGCTTCGCGGAAACCGGCGAAGATGGTGTGGTCGCCGAACACGAGCTGGTAGCCGCGGTGCGCGGGCACGGGATGCGGGTGGTCGGGCCGAGTGCGCTCGGCATCGCCAATACCGATGCCTCGGTTTCCTTGAACGCGACCCTGGCCTCGGTGCTGCCCGGGCGCGGGCGCATCGGATTCTTCTGTCAGTCCGGTCCATTGGGTGCGGCCATCCTCGGTGAAGCTGCCGCACGCAATCTGGGGTTGTCGACCTTCGTTTCGGCGGGCAATCGCGCCGATGTGTCCGGCAACGACCTGCTGCAGTACTGGGACACCGACTCCGCCACCGATGTGATCCTGCTGTATCTGGAGAGCTTCGGTAATCCGCGCAAATTCTCCCGGATCGCGCGTCGGGTCGCGCGGAGTAAACCGATCGTCGCGGTGAGCAGTGGACGTTTGGCAGCGCGGTCCCAGCCGACCGGGGATATGGATCGATCCATCGTGCGCGACCTGTTCGTGCAGTCGGGAATCGTTCAGGTCGACTCTATTTCGGAACTGTTCGACTGTGCGGCGCTGCTGGGTTATCAGCCGCTGCCCGCGGGTCCGCGGGTCGCTGTGATCGGCAATAGTGCGGCGTTGAACTGGTTGGCCGTCGATGCCGCGCGCGGTGAGGGGCTCGAGGTTCGACGTCCCGCCACGGTGCCGTACGACGGCGTTCGACGCCCGCGCCCGACCGAGCGTGTGGTGGACGAGCAGTCGATCGGCGATCCAGTGAGCCTGGGACCGGACGCGACGCCGGGTGCCTACTTGGATGCGGTGGTCGCCGCGTTGCGCTCGGACGAGATCGATTCGGTGATCGTGGTTTTCGCGCCGCCGGTGCCGCTGCGGATGGCCGGATTCGCCGATGCCATTCGCGAGGCCGCGGCGGCCGTACCCGATGCGGCGAAACCTATTCTCACCACTTTCGTCGCCGAGCAGGGGATTCCGAACCTGCTGGCCATGCGTGGTCCGGCCGGTACAGCGGTGCGCGGCTCGATACCGTCCTATCCGGATCCGGAGCGCGCCGCACGGGCGCTGGCCAGGGCACATCGGTACGCGCAGTGGCGCACGAAACCGGTGTCGACGGTAGTGCGTCCGGCCGGTATCGACGCGGAACAGGCCAAGCGGCTGGTCGCGGGCTGGATGGCCGAATCCGACGGGCGTTGGCTCACCGACCTGGAAGCCGTCGATCTATTGGACTGCTACGGGATTCACGTCGTCGAATTCCGCGAGGTCCGCAGCGCCGACGAGGCGGTGGCGGCGGCCGAGGAACTCGGCTATCCGGTCGCGGCCAAGGCGACCGGCGAAATGTGGCGGCGCCGACCGGATCTCAGCGGGGTTCGTTTGGACCTGTGGCGCCCGGAGGCCGTTCGCCAAGCCTATGCGCATCTGGTGGAACTGTGCGGTGATCCGGCCGTGCACATCCAGAAGATGGCCTCCCCCGGTGTTGGCTGTGTGCTGCGGGTGCAGGACGACCCGTCCTTCGGTTCGGTCATCGAATTCGGCCTCTCCGGCATGATCATCGAACTCCTCGGCGACCGCGCCTACCGCGCCCTCCCACTCACGGCCGACGAAGCGAGCGCCCTCATCGACGCCCCTCGCGCCGCCCCTCTCCTCTCCGGCACCCCCGCCAGCCCCCGCGTCGACAAACCCGCCCTTGTCGAACTCGTCCAACGCGTCTCGGCCCTCTTCGACGACCTCCCCGAAATGCGAGAACTGTCCTTCGACCCCGTCCTCGCCTCCGCCAACGCCGCCGCGATCCTCTACGCCCGAGCCCGCTTCGGCCGCCAACCCAGCCGCTTCGACTCCGGCCCCCGCCGCCTCGGCTGAGCCCCGCTGCCCCGGACCGTGCGAGCCCGCCGCCACCCAATTCGCCGATCTGCTGTTCTCGCACGCATCGAAATCCCACGTCAGCGGTGCGAATCGCCGCCGGGCGTTGGCCGGTTCGATCGGGGCGCGCAGTGCACCCGCACCCGCGGCGGCGCCGGGGAGTATCGGGCGCTCGTCGACCACCGCGGAGTTGCGCGGGCTGCTGGTGCTGTCCGGTCAACGCGGCGGCGGCCTGCTGCACTCGCGAGCGTAGGGGTCTCGCGTTGGCTGGTGCGAAGCGCCGTCGGGTAGCGCATATACCGATTCGCTCGGTGGTTAGCGGTGCAGAGGACCGTGGCTGCGGCCGAGGAATCTGTGGGGTTGCGGTTGCGGTCGGATCGGTCAGCGCGGAGGCCCGGAGCAGGTAGTTCGCATCGCCGCTGCGTAGCGCACGGACCCAGTTCGATCGGTGGTGAGTATGCAGGGACTGTGGCCTGTGCGCGGGAGCACGCGTAGTAACCGCGGGATACATCAGCGGTGCGGTGGGGCGGTGGAGCTGCGTACGACGAGGGACGGGGGGAGGAGAACGGAGCGGTGGGTTCGGGTGGGTTCGGCGATGGATTCCAGGAGCATGCGCGCGCCTTCGCGGCCGATGTCGCGGTGCGGGATGGCGATGGTGGTCAGCGGGGGACTGAGCTTGTCGAGATAGGGCATGCCGTTGAAGCCGGTCACGCTGATGTCGGTGGGGCAGCTGATGTTTCGTTCGGCGAAGACGTCGTAGCAGCCGAGGGCGATGAGGTCGTTTCCGGCGACAATCGCGGTGAAATCGTCGGCGGAGTTCAGTGCGGTGTGCAGCGCTCGGGCTCCGGCGTCTTCGGTCCACCTGTCGCACACCATGATTCGATCGGAGTCGTCAAGACCGTGTTCGTGAGCGGCGGTCCGGAAGGCACGCAGACGCTCGACACCGGTGGAGGTGGTTTGTGGGCCTGCGAGGTGCAGGATCCGGCGGTGGCCCAGTTCGACGAGATGCTTGACGGCGAGCCCGATGCCAGCCGCGTCATCGGCGGCGACAGATCCGACAGCGAGACCCTGGGTGCGGCAATTGACCAGCACCATCGGCACGCGCTGCTCATGCAACTGCTGCAGCAGTGGATGTTCCAGCAGTGCGGTGGCGATTATCAAACCCTCGGCCTGGCGCGAGCGCAGCGAGGTGATCTGCGCCTGCTCGCGATCGGGCCGGTGGTCGGTGTCGACGATGAGGCTGCTGTACCCGGCGGCGGCCAGTACATCCTCGATGCCGCGCACGATCGACGGAAACAACGGGTTGGTGAGATCGGGGATGACCAGCCCGATCGTCCCTGACTTTCCGGTCTTCAAACCCCTGGCAATCGGATTCGGCCGATAACCGAGCGTTTCCGCCGCCCGCAACACCCGCCGCGCGGTCTCCGGATTCACCAAGGCGCGGGCATTGGGATTCAAAGCGCGCGACGCCGTTGCCGTGTGCACACCAGCCGCGTTGGCCACATCCCGGAGCGTGGGTCCCTGCATCGCAGAAATACTAAGCGGCCGCCGCACCACCCCACCTCCCGTCATCCCTACTCCAAGCGCCGGATTCAGATCCGGGAGCAGCCTGCCCGCCATGGCGTGCAGATATCAGCAGCGCGGCAGGCGTCCCTCCGTTGTCCTCCGATAACGACTACAGCCACCATCTGGCGCGGTTCGGGCGTTCAGCTGAGTCGAATTGTTTACGCCGGCGGCGGGTGATCAGTGGCGACGGGTATCGGATATCGGCGCAAGCGCGATAGACGGCAGCGTGCGGTGGACAGGCGGCGGCGCGCGATAACGATGGGCCGCGGCGTCCGATAGGCGGTGCGCCCGATAGGCGGTGCGCCCGATAGGCGGTGCGCCCGATAGGCGGTGCGCCCGATAGGCGGTGCGCCCGATAGGCGGTGCGCCCGATAGGCGATGCGCCCGATAGGCGGTGCGCCCGATAGGCGGTGCGCCCGATAGGCGATGCGCCCGATAGGCGATGCGCCCGATGGGCGGCAGGCGGGATGGATGGCAGGCGGGATGGGCGGCAACTCGATGTGCCTGCCGCTCGCGCCGGCCACCGCACGACCTGTCCAGGCCAGCGTCGGAATCGGCCGAGTGCAGGAGGATTTGGCGATTCGGTTCGATCTGCAGGCCGAGAACTCCGCACTCGCACTGAAACCGGAGAACGTCACGGTCAACGACGAACTCGGCGGGGATTGAATGAGGTTCGCCGACCGGCTCGCGCGAACCCGGAGGGGGCGGGACGCGCGGTCACCGGCCGGCGTTCGAGGTGACCGCCCGGGTCACCAAGCCGGACGCCGGAGCGGCCTCGGAGGGGTCCGGCGTCATGGGCACGTGCCGGGATCACCGGCACGGGTTATTGCGAAATCAGCTGGCGTAGGCGCGCAGGCGGTCGGCCCGCTCACCCTTGCGCAGCTTCGACATGACCTCACGCTCTATCTGACGAACACGCTCGCGGGAGAGTCCGAAGAGCTTGCCGATCTGATCGAGGGTGCGCGGCTGGCCGTCGTCCAGGCCGAAGCGCAGCCGGATGACCTGCTGCTCGCGCTCGTCCAGGGTGGCGAGCACGCTGCGCACATCGTGGTGCAGGAGCCCGGCGATCACGGCGGATTCGGCCGAGGTGGCCTCGGAGTCCTCGATGAAATCGCCCAGCGGTGCCTCTTCGTCATTGCCGACCGGCATATCCAGGCTTACCGGGTCGCGGCTGTGGTCGAGCAGATCGGAGATCTTGTCGACCGGAATGCCGGACTCCTTGGCGAGTTCGGCATCGGTGGCCTCGCGACCGAGCTGCTGATGCAGTTCGCGCTTGATCCTGGCCAGCTTGTTGACCTGCTCGACCAGATGCACGGGCAGGCGGATGGTGCGGCTCTGATCGGCCATACCGCGCGTGATGGCCTGTCGAATCCACCAGGTGGCATAGGTGGAGAACTTGAATCCCTTGGAGTAGTCGAACTTCTCCATTGCCCTGATCAGGCCGAGGTTGCCCTCCTGGATCAGGTCCAGCAGCGGCATACCGCGGCCGGTGTAGCGCTTGGCGAGGGAGACCACGAGCCGGAGGTTGGCTTCGAGTAGATGCGAGCGTGCCGACTGGCCTTCGCGAACGATGATGGCCAGATCGCGCTTGCGGGTGGCCGACAATCGCTTGCCGGTCTCCAGCAGATGCTGCGCATAGAGGCCCGCCTCGATGCGCTTGGCCAGCTCGACCTCATCGGCTGCCGTGAGCAGTGCGGTACGGCCGATCCCGTTCAGGTACACGCGTACCAGGTCGGCTGCAGGGCTCTGGGCGTCGAGGTCCGAATCGCTGGTGCGCACACGAGTGGTGGCGGGGCTTGTCATGACTTGCCTCCTGTCGGTGGTGTCTCACTCCGAACAACGGACCCGACAAGTAGAAAGTTCCCCGCTATAGCTCCGATAAACCGCTCTGAACTGCGGTTTCCATCACTTGCGTCTGAGAAGTTCCTGAGAACCCCGCCCTGTCGGAACCACCCGTGCGCGAAGCGTCCGGCGGGACGGGAATGGTTGCCGCTTCGTTACACGGGCCGCACCAAACCGTGGCGAACCAACCCGGCCACCACGGATAATGCGTCCGCCGTGAACTCCTCGGTGACTTCGCCCGATCCGTGGGCGAGCGCGAGCAGTTCTATCAGCTGTTGTAACGGCAAACCGTCGGCGCGCATTCCCGCGACGAGTGCGATGGTGGACTCGTCCACCTCGTGCTGCCAGCGCGGACCGTCGCCGCGGTGCAGCCGCGCGACCTGCTGCTCCCAACCGAATTCGCCGTGCAGATAGACCCGTTCCAGTGCGGTCGCGGGATCGACCACGAAACGTGTTGACCAGGCGAGGTTTTCCTCGGCGGCGGCACGGCGCAACCAGGCCGAGCGCTCGAAATACGCAGTGGCTTCGGCGCCGAGCGGATCGTCGAAGCCGTGCGTCAGATCCTCGGCAAGCAGTTCGGTCGGACCATCGATGGCATGCAGATAGACGAAGCCGAAGCCGATGCCCTCGACATCCGCGGCGGTGAAGGCGTCCAGCCACTGTTCGGCGCGGGCCTGTGCGGCCGGGTCGCGCGGATCCAAACCCGCGTCGCGTAGCCATGTTCCGACATAGAGGGCCGGATCGGCGATATCGCGTTGGACCACCCAGGCATCGACGCCGTGCGGCGGCAGCCAGGACGAGACGCGCTGGCGCCAGTCCTCGCCGTCCACATGCACCCACGCGGCCAGCATCGCGGCGGTGCCACCGGGGGCGAGCACACTAGGAACCTGCGAGATCACCAATTCGCTTGCGCCGTCGAGTGCTAGGCCGGAGTCGCGGTAGGTGTGCTCTATGCGTGCCGGCCCGACGACGAACGGCGGATTGGCCACCACCTGGTCGAAGCGCCGACCGGCCACCGGCTCGAACCAGGAACCAGGTAGAAGTTCGATATCGAGTCCGTTGAGTGCGGCCGTCGCCTCGGCCAACCACAGGGCACGCGGGTTCACGTCGGTCGCGGTCACCCGGTCCGCATACGCGGCGGCGTGGACGGCCTGAACGCCGCAGCCGGTGCCCAGGTCCAGGACCGAACCGACGCGGCGGGTAGGAGTGGCGCGCAGCAGCGAGAGGGAGGCGTGGCCGACGCCGAGCACATGATCCTCGGTCAGGGTGCGTCGCAGGTTCAAATCCTGTCAGCCCGACAGAAAAACCCCTTCTGACCTCGGTCGGGAGGGGTTTTTGTTTTCAGGTCGAGGGTCGGGATTTGACCCGATCCCACATTAATCTCACACTTTCGGGCCTATTCGCCCCGTGCCCACCGCTCGAGGACGTCCCGATTGTCCGGCACGGTTTCCGGGATGTCGATGTAGTGGCCCTTCGCTACAGCCGTGGTGTTACCCAGTTGGCGGGCCGCGCGCTCGGGGTCGTCGTACTCGTGGTCGACGGCGGTGGCGGCGCCCTTGCGGAAGGTTCGCGGTGTGATCCATGCGAAGGTTTCGCCGCGGGCGGCGCGCCAGGTCCTGCCGAAGTTGTTCGGGTTGCGCAGTGTCCCGACTCGGGACGGGAACAGCAGTCCCATCGGGTTCGGCTGCCCTGAGGTCTTCAGGTGCTCGATGGCCTCGCGGATCGACTCGATGGTGTGTGGTGGCAACAGGATTCGGCGCCATCCGTTTTCGGTCTTCGGAGCGGGCTTGCGGATCCATCCGCCGGTGCCTTTGCCCTTCTGCTCGACCAGGGTTCCGGTGATGTCCAGATACGGGTCTTCAGCATCGAGATCGATGTCTTCGAGGAGCAGCGCGAATACCTCGTGCGGGCGCATGCCGGTCCCGGTGATCACGTCGATCACCCACACCACTGCCCAGTCCCGTGCGGGCCCGGTCGTGTAGGCAGGGGTGCCGGGGATCTCCTCGCCACGCGCCCACGCGCGGACCTGGGCGCGGAAAGCGGGCAACGCATGCTGGTCTTGGACCTTGCCGCGGGCTTGCTTTTTGCGCCTGGTGAACGCGCCGACACCGTCGATCGGGTTCGTCTCGACGGCACCGTGGCGGACAGCGATCTGCAGCATCGCGCGTAGGACGATCTTGTGCTGCTTGGCTTTGCGGCGTAAACCCAGGATCACCAGGCGTTTGAGGTGCCGATCCAGTTCTCCGGCCGTGGCCTGCCAGACCTGAAGGTTGCCCAGGGAGTTCTCGATCTTGATCGTCTTGGGGTCGGCACGCTTGTCTTTGGATACGTAGATCTCGCGGCGGTAGTCCTCGATGTTCCCCTCGGTGTAGGCGTCATCACCCTCCAGCTCGACGAGGAGTTCGGCGGCCAGATCGATCAGCTTGGTGGTGCGGGTGATGCGCCGAGATCCCAGTTGTTCCCGGTGGTCGCGCATGGCTTCGGCAAGCCGGTTGCGTGCGTCGTCGGCGGTAACACCGATCCGCTCGATCTGGGTACTTCCCGCGGCACCATAGAACCGAACGGTGGCGCGCCAGCGTCCGTTCTTCTGCTTCTTCGGCTTCGTCGGTGTGCCGAAGGTCCCAATGGGTTTGGGGAGTCTGCCGCCCAATTGTGCTTTCTCCGTTCGGTACTCGGTGTGCGGATTGCTGCGTGTTGCGCTTGGTCCAGTCGGGGACTTAAGTGGCGTGACAGGTCCGTGAGATGGCTTCGTCGGACTGGCTGATCGTTCGAGGTAGGTAGCGATGCCCAGCGGCGACGAGTCTCGAAGATCGAAAACTCGTTTTCAAGACCCGAAAGTTTGCTAACTAGTAGCTAACAATGGCAATGCTCAGCCTGGTTGCGGCGATTCCGTGGTGAAACCGCGCGCGACAATGGACAATTGGGATGAGTGGCTGCCGTGCGCTCGGTGCGCAGCAACACAGCAGCCGGTCACGTCTTGTCCAGTTGCTCTTGCTCCCACGCGAGTAGATCGCTGAGTCGATAGCGCCGGTACCGTCCCATTCGTGCGAATCGAGGACCGCGTCCAGCGCTCGCCCAGGCGGCAAGAGTCTTCTTCGGAATCTTCAGCCGTTCGGCGACATCGTCGGTGCTGAGCCAGACCACTTCACCGGACATGGGGGTCTCCGTGTGAAACCGCCGCACTGCACTGGCTGTCGATGTGTTCGTCGCCGAGGACGAGGTGAGCCGAACAGGACTGTGCTACAGGCCGATTCGCTTCTCGTCGGCGCAGAGGTGGCCCGGAAGACTCCACGCTGAGTCGGTGAGCAGCTGTGCGCGCACCGAGGAAACTGACTGGCAGTCCATGGCCAGTGACCGAAGTGATGCCGATCGATCGACGGGGCCAACTGACAGCGATACGCCCTCGCTTGGAATCCCTTGCCCCGAACATGGACAGCGCTGTTGTGCTTGGTGGAATGGCCGCGCGGGAAGAATCAAGGGGGAGTGGATACATGGGTTACTCATTCCTCACCCGATCCGCGATTCATCCCCAACTTCCATGAAACCCCAAATCCCACATTTTCGCCACCGATCTTGTAACGGCGAACGCTTTCGTGTGCGCGCCAGTCTTCACATTCGGTCGACAACTCGGGGAGCATGAAGTTGCCCGTCGGCCGGAGTTGGCGCTCGATGTGACCAAGGACGATCGCCGAATGAAGCCATCGGTTATCGGGGCCGAGTTCTTCACGGTGAGCTCGAAGACGCTGTCGCATCCGGTCGGCGGAACGTGTGATGCGCTGAAAGTTCGAGTGTCACAGTCACATCGAGGTTAAGGAGCCTGTTGCCGAATTGGTTGTGGTCTCTGGTCGGGTGTGATGGTGATCGTGGTCGGGGGCTATGGGCCCCGCGGCCGCGATCAGGTGGCGGGTGCGGCTTGGTGGGTGATGTAGCGCAGCAGGTTGGTGGCGGTGGCGGCGAGTTTCAGCTCGGCGGCGCAGGCGGCCAGGCCGCGGCGGGAGAATCGTGAGAGTCCTCGCCGGTCTTTGATGTGGGCGTTGACGGGTTCGACGATCGCGCCGCGGCGACGGTAAATATGTTGTCCTTCAGGTGTTTTCAATCGTTGGGCCATGGCTGTGAGTGTCGGGTTGGTGTGGTGGCGAGCGCCGGTGTCGGGGTTGGTGCCGCGTTGGAATCGGTCCTTGGCCACCGCGATCAACCGGTCCGGCCCCGGGGTGTGTGCGGGGTCGATGTTGGTGATCGAGCAGTAACCGGCATCGGCGGTCACGACACCGATCCTGCGCTCGTGCCCGGCTGCCCGTAGCGCGTCGAGTTCGTTGCGGGCCGCAGCAAGCATCGGAACGAATTGGTGGGTGTCGGCCGGTTCGTCGGTGAGCTCGCAGGCGATGATCACGTGGTCCTCGGAAACGACGAGTTGGGCGTTGTATCCCTGAACGAATCCGGTGCGGGTCTTCATCAGTCGTGATTGCACGTCGGTGAGATTGCGTTTCTTGACCGGTTGTTTAGCCAGTTTGGCCGTCATCGCCGCCTGGGCCGCCTCCACCCGTGCGGCCAACGCCATGATCCGAGTGGTCTGCTCCGGTGGTTTACGCACCCGGCCGGTGATCTTGCCGCCCGCCGCGAGGATGTCCTGCTGGGCCTGCCACGCCCGCTGCTGAGTGGCCAGGACCCGCTCATAGGTCGCGCGCACGGTATCCAGGCGCCGCTGTGAGAACCGCATCGCCTGTGATGGCTTCTCGATGCGTTCGGTCTCGATCGAGGCCAACGCCGCACGGATCGTTTCCCGCCGCCGCCCCGCACGCATCGACGCTGGAGTGTCATCGTCACCGTCATCGGTGCGGTCCTCGGCCTCATCGACGGCCTGGGCTTCGGCCACGATGGTGGCCGCGGTCTCGGCGAGCATTTTTCGCAGTGTGTCCTCGCTGCGGTTGGCGAACATACTCGCATCCGCGGCGATCTTGGTGCCATCGAGGGCGACCACTCCCACCCTCACCATCCCCGCCCGCGCGCACAACAACAACACCTGGGAAAACAAGGCCGTGAACGCCGCCTCATGCTCGGCGCGGAACCGCGCGATCACCGTGTGATCAGGCACATCCTGAGCACACACCACCCGAAACGCCACATCGGTGTGACACGCGCGTTCGATCGCCCGCGACGAACGCACCCCGACACAATAGGCATACAACAACAACCCCACCAGCATGTCCGGGTCGTAACCACGCTGCCCCGCAACAGATTTCACAGTCTTGCGCCGTGACCGGCAGCGATGCAACACCGAGGTATCCAACTCGGCGACGATATCGAGCAACTGCCATACCAGGTGATCGGCATCCAGCCACTCCCGCATATCCGGCGGCAACAAAAACTGCTGATCCCGCACCACCGGCCGATACGACTTCGCCACCGACCCATACTCCTCGAGACCACACCAATTCGGCAACAGCCTCTAAGCTTGCCGTTTAACCCGTGCGCCGAGGCTTGGTGCCCTTCTTGTGGTGTGCCGGGCGGGTGTAGGGCTCGCCGGTGGCAAGGATCCGTCCCACGTCGTGGCGGGCGGCGCGGCTGCGGTTTTTGGAGCCGGAGGGGCGGCCAGGCCCGGGTCGGGTAGGTTTTGGTGCATCCGCTGGTGATCCCGTCTTCGCGGCGATGCAGCGAAACCCCCGCCGAACTCGTGCGGGTGTAAGCCGTTGCGGTTCAACGGGTTTCTCCCAGGGACGCCGGAGGTCATCGGCCAGCGGTCGGGCTAAGCGTAGCTGGGTATAGGCCACCAGGGTCAGCCAGGTCCAGCGGTCGGCCGATTCGGGCTCACGCAGCTGCGGCCGTGTCCAGCCCAAAGTTTGTTTCCACATCCGGAACATGTGCTCGATATCGAAGCGGCGCAAGAACATGCGCCAACACCAGTCGACATCCGCGGCGGTGGCATCGACACCGGACCACCACAGCCACACCGGTTTGTTCACCCCACCGCTGGGAAGATGCTCGACCCGCAACCGGATGACGGTTCCGGAGATGATCGGCAACTCACCTTCGTATCCGGCCCACGCTGCTCGGCGGGTCAAGATCGGATGCAACCGATCCCACGCCTGCGCGGTCACCGTTCCGTAAAGCCTCGTGCCACAGGAAGTTTCAACGTCGGTGTCCTGCCAGGTGGCTGGGTCGCCGAAGACGAACTCGCTACCGTGTTTGGGTGGGCGGCCACCGGCAGGGTTGGGCACCCACGCCCCGGCCGCGCGCCGCAGCACCCGGTCCGACCGCATCCGCGCCAGAATCTGCACCGGCAGATCCGCCAGCAGGTAGGCGATGCGCGGCCCCTCGTAGCCGGCGTCGAGCACGAACCAGATGTCAGGATCTCCTTCACGCCACTGACCAGCGGAGATAAGGCGCTGGGTGACATCACGGATCTGGGCGACGGTGACCGCGGCGACATCGGCGCCGGGCGCGAGGCGCTGCGCGTCTAACGGCGCCGTCCATGACGTGCCGCCGGTTTCCAGCGCCGCGACGATCGAATACGGCCAGCCCGGAATCATCCGATGCTCGTCTTTCCCGCGCCCGTAGGTGTGGCAGAACGACCGATCCGGGCAGGTCGCGCCGTCCGGGCGCAGCCACGGTGACACATCCACCGCCAATACCAGGCGTCCATCGGCCGCGCGTGGCAATCGCACCTGCGTCAAGGCTGTTCGCAGCCGGTCGATTTCGACCCGGCCGTGGTTCACCGCGTCATACAGGGCGCCGTGGCCGCGCCGGTGTTCCGGTGCCAGGGACAACCCGACCATCGACCGCACCGGCCCGTCGCTGCACAGCACTGCCTCACACAGCTCGAACAACGCATCGCCGCGTCTGGCCAGGCTGTCGTAGAAGCCCTGCCGGAACGCCACCAGGTCCCCCAGCGCGTCTTCGCGCCCGCTGTCGGTCATACTGATCACTGCAGCCCTTGTTTGAGATTCGTTGTGTCGCAACATCAATCATCGAACAAGGGCTGCTTTCATGATCAACCAGGGTCACGCCACCGGCTGGGCCGAGGTTAAACGGCAAGCTAAGACCCTTGTCTCTGTCCAGAAACCTTGAAGGACAAGGGAACTACGCCGACTGGAGCGAAGCGGCACAATGGCGCTGGACCACCCTCGGATCGCCGATGCGCCCTTGCTGCACCAAGTGCTCGCGGACGAGGTGCGGAGCTGTCTCACCCATATTTTACGCGGTTCTCTACTCCATCGAGTCGGACTATGTGCTGGTTATCGCGGTGATACACAGCCGCCACAAGCCGGGATACTGGTGGAAGCGAGTTTCGCGAAAGCGGCTGGTGGGGAAGCGCGCACGTGAGGCACCGTGGAGCCGCCAAATTCGGCAGCTGGGCCGCACTTGGGATGTAACGGGTCGTCTTCGGTGCCGAAAACCATCGCAAGACTGCCGATGAGTTGGCGGTCGGGGCGCGGTTCGGGGCAGTCTGGTTGGAGATAGGTGGGAATCTGTGAGCGCTTCGCTGTACAAGGGGCAGAATGTGTCGCTGCCGAATGGTGTCGGTCGCATCGAGGTCATCCTGGGGTGGGCGGAGGGGGAGATCGAGGTGGATGCCTCGGCTCTGCTGCTCGGGCCGGATGGGAAGGTCAGTTCCGACCGCGATTTTGTCTTCTACAATGAGCCGGCATCGTCGGATGGTTCTGTGCGATTTCTGGGCACGCGCGTGATTGGGGCGGGCGCCCAAGCGCGGATCGCGATCGACTGCCCTGCCGTTCCGGAGACCGTGGAGCGGGTGGCGCTCGTCGGTAGCCTTGCCGTGGGCAATTTCGGGGCGCTCGGAAAAGTTTCGTTTCGTGTCGTCGACGGGGCCGGGCACACGCTGGCCGAGTACACCACGGATGATGCCAGCACCGAGTCTGCGTTCCACTTCGGCGAGGTGTACCGCCGCAACGGCCAATGGAAGGTCCGGGCGGTGGGGCAGGGCTGGGATTCCGGCTTAGCCGGTCTGGCAAGGGATTTCGGAGTTGACGTCGACGACGATCCGGCACCGATCGCCGCGGTGGGGCCTGTGAACTCGAGTCCGGCGGTGGCATACCCAGCCGGATCCTCGTATCGGCTGTGGGGACAGGCACGGACATATTGCGACTACGAGCTGAACGTCGAGGAAGAATTTCTCCCGGCGATCCGCAGCTTGTTTCCGCCCGACTTTACCGACGGAAGTGAAACGCTACGTCCTGACGTCCAATTGATTTCCGAGCCGGACGGGCCGCGGGGTCAGTGGGCGATATCGGTTCGTACCGGGGGCCGAACGATCGGTTACCTCGGCGCCGATGACGCACCGCAGTGGGCTGGAGTGCTCCGGCGCATCCTGGCATCAGGATTAATCCCTACCACATCCAGCCGGATATGGGCACGTGAGTACGAGGGCTGGGATGGTGACGACTTCAGCGCGTACGTGCAGATCGCCCTCGGTAAACCTAGCGAAGCGATACCGGCGAATGAGCCACCGGCGGTGCCGTACACGATGCTGCCGCGGTCGACGATCGTGCAGGTAACCAGGGAACACGACTATTTCGACGTTCTTCGGAAACATGTGCCTGCCCAAGGGTACGGCCTGATGTTTGTTACCCTCCACGAGAATGTGCCAGACTCCGGTCGTTCCAAACCTCACGTCGAGGTCCGAATCGACAATGAGCGGGTCGGTCAGCTGACCCCGCAGATGAGCCAGCGTTTTCTTCCAATGATCCAGCACCTGGATGGCCGAGAACTCGTCACTGCGTGCTGGGCCGACATCACTGGCTCGGCTGTCGCTGCCAAGGTCCGGATCGACGGAATCAAAGCCAATGAGGCAACGGACGAGGTGTTGAACGGGCCACCGGTCACGATTCCCGCCCTGCTGCCTGAATTGATGGACCCCCTCGCATACGACATGAGCTTCATGCGGGCACACTTGCGCCCACTTCCCTTGGTACGAGCCGTATCTCGACCGATACCTGCCGAGCCACCGAATGGAGCACTGGTTCGTTTCAACAGAAGTAGGTACACCTTCATTGCCGTTCGGCAAGGAGACGTTTGGGAGACGACATCAACGCAGACCGGGGCTGCGATCGACGAGGCAATGTCGTGGAGTGCCTTGGCATCACGGGTGCGCAAGTTCGAAATCGCCACCGCGTGGGCGCCGGTCGATCGGCGCGGGGACGCACGGGTCCGCGCATCCCTCGCGGTCGTTCGGTTCAGCATCGGCGGCAGATATCTTGCGGCCCTCAACATCTCATCCAACGGAACCGAAGAAGGCGACTGGTACACGACGATCACCGAACGAGCCGGACGTCATCTTCCGTTCGGCAGCTACGCGGACTGGTCGGATATCGCGCAGCACGGCAAGCAGATCCAGGTGGTGACCGCATGGGCACCGCTCCCTGACTGAATGCCGTCACTGCACGGACGCGGGCCGCTCACGGCCACAGACATCGGGCAGAACATTGAGCGCGGCACAGCGGAAATTATGAGTCATTTCGCCAACTTCAGTCGTTGCTGTGTTTGTGGTGAAAGGCCAATGGGATGCTTGCGATTCATCGACGCACACGACCGTGTTCGATTGGTGTGATCACCCGGAGGTGCTGGCGCACGCTTCACGAGGAATGGTGGCCGCGATAGTGTTCGGGGTCCCTGATCCGGCAACCAGTCCTCGCCGTCTGGCGGCCCATACTTGGGCGGTCCACCATGGCGACGAGCCGGTGGCGTTCGTCGGTGGTGACGTCGTTGCCGAGTGGGTTACGCCCGAACAGTTCTACCCAGCCCGACCCCTCAGTGGAGATGCCGGGACTGCTGATGACGATATCGACGCTGGTCCCGATCCTCACTGCCATGCGTACAGCGCCGATCCTTCGAGACCGGCGGCGTCCGGACGGCACCGAACGCCTCGTGAACGGCTTCCTTGATCATTGCGGTGCTCCTGAAGATCTGCTTCTCCCCAGCGCGGCCCGCTTGTCGCTCAGCTTCGCGATGCGCGAATCCAGATGCGCCGAAACTTGATCAGTGCCCTCGTCCCGTTCGTCGGCAGCTATTTCCTAAAGTGTCGTCAGACTCTTGCGATGATTGTCCTGGATATAGGTGAGCAGGTTGCGGTGCCGGCCTTCGGGGAAGTCCTACCGGTGTTCCTTGCGGCAGCGGGCAGGAAGTCGAGAAGGGGCAGACGTGTAGTGGTCATGCCATTGAATTTGGTTGTCGCGGTGTGGGTTTCAGCGAGAATCGAAGGTACCGGTACTCGGCAGGACACACAAACATGGACAACCGGGAAACACCTGGTCATCATGGGTACGTACCGGATCTGAGTGCCACGGTGTCCTACGCCTATTGGGCTGCCGCGTGATCGCGGACGGTGATTGTTCGGGGATGGTGGGCATCGCGCGGGCGCGGTGGAGCTGTCGGCGGTAGCCGACGGGCGGCGATGGTGCACTCTTGTCCAGTTTCGCGTAGGAGGATGAGACCATGACGGCGGTCGAGAATGCGTTCAGATGGGCTCGCATCCAAGCCGTTCGGCACATGGCCGCGTGCGACCAGACCGGCCTGCGGTGGAGCGAGACGACAATCACCGAGCTCGTGACAGCTCATACCTCCCGAGCAGTCACCGTCGTTCCGTTTACGCAGCGAGCCGAAGCTCTCAGTGGCGCTGACTGGGTCTGGTGGTGGGTGGACGGCGCGGATGCGTACGGGATGCTCGTCCAGGCGAAGCGCGTGACCGTGGCGAGGAGCAGGTGGAACTTCGACTTCGGCTACAGAGCGAGGGGCGCGGCGCGCTCGCAACGTGAGCTACCTCGTTCCACTGCTGCGGCGCTGGGACTCCTACCTGTTTATGCCCTTTACCTTGGGACAGGTGACTACCGGAGGTGGGAGCGTTGCTCGGACGTTCACCGGAGCGGGCGCTGCCTCCATTGCGTCAAGCGTGCTGTCTCCCTGATGCCTGCGCTGCTTGCAGATGAACTGTTTGTGAGTGACGCGGCGTCGACCTATGGGTGGTCTGTGGCACTGGAGGACTTGTGGACACGCCCCACGGCGAGCGCACCGCTAATACCGGCGCTCAAGAAGCAGCTCGTACCAGAACTCTCGGACTTCCTACAGAATCGACAGGACGGAACACGAGCAGTCGCCCGTTCGATGATCGACCGGGTGTTGAGTGCTCGCTCCGGGCAGTTCAGCGCAGTATCGACGAGTGTCGCAAGCGAGCACTACGGCAACCACGACCAGCTTGGACCGGTCTTCGGCGACGTCCCCGACGACACCGGGCACTGGGGACTAAGGTACTTCGAGCACACGCTCAACCCTCTGCGGCACACGCCGCCCGGCTACGTCCTTGAGATCACCACGGGCGACTTCAATGAGGACCGCTTGGCATCGAACATGCCGGGCAACGTCGCAGGCATCGTCGTGGTGCGAGTGCCGCAACACGAGTGAGTAGCAGCGGGTAGCCAGCCGAAAGCCCGGGGGGCTTCAATCCTCCCGAAGGTCATGACTTCGAATTCGATTGTCGCGGTGCAAGTTTCATCGAGCGTGGCCTGCCCGGGGATGGGGCACTCCCGCTTGCTCGGCCATAGCATCGGCCTGCATCCGAAGTGATGCCACAAGGGAGTGACCCGAGTTGCGAGCCTGGTGTGACAGCGGGTTCGAGTTAGAAGAGGGGGAGTTGGTCTGGGTTGGTGGTTTGGCCGCGTGTGGTTGATCGGGTACGGGTGGTCGCCTTGGGCGATGTAGGAAGTCGAGACGTTGGTGCATTCAGCTCGGGGCGGGTGTGGAGTGGCCGGTTTGGTGCCTGTGGCGACTGACGGTTGTCTCGTAGTGGCGTGAATCGCGGCGTGCATGTCGGAATGTCGGCGAGAGTGCTCTGTGATGAAACGGTGAGGCCACAGTTGATGCATTGCACAAGTTGATGTTTCGCGCACGGACGCCGGAGGCGTGGTGCGTCTTGGTATGTGGGGAGGTGGCCAACCTTCATGAAGTGGTTTTGGAGTGCGATCCAAGTCAGGTGCGCGAGTGCATGTGCGTCGATGACTGAGCGAGGTGCTGTGGGGGAGGCGACGCTCTCAGCGGACGCGGCGGACGCGGCGGGTCGCGTGCGTGGTAGAAGGGCATGTTCGTTCCGGTCGTTATCTTGTTGCCGGAGCATGAGGGTTCGGTTGTGTGCGCGTGAGAGTTCCGCGGCCAGCGACTCTTGCAGTGCTGTGGGGATCTCGATGCCGTGCGGGGTCAGGGTGAGCTCGTCCAGGGAGTACTGGTGGGGTATCAGTTCGTCGTGGATACATGGAGGCAGGTGCGGGACTCGGTGGGCGATGTCGTCCGGAGCTGGTGGTTCGGGCCACAACGTTCGATGTGGTGCGCCAACCATGAGGGTGACGGATCGCTGGTCTGGGTCGAAGGCCCATAGTTGCTGTTGGTGGTTGGGATCGCTGAGGACGATCCGGTGTGGTCGGCTGGCGGGGTGCCACAGCCAGATGTCGACTACGCCGTTGTGGCGGTAGTCGCGGTGCCGGTTGGTCCATTCGGTATCGGTCAGGGGATAGCCCTGGATCTCGATGGCGACCTCGCGCTCGTCGGCGAACACGACACGGACATCGGCACGGCGTTCGTGGTTGGGCAGCCATACCTCGGTTCGGACGTCGACCACGCCGGGCTGTCTTCGCGCCCATGTGACCAGTGTCGATTTGCTGGTCAGGTGCCACATGGTTTCGGGGTTGTGTCGACCGTCGGGCGGCGCGCAGCCTGATGGGTGGGCGAAGTGCGGTCGGCGTTGGCCGCCCACGCGGGATCTGACGACGACGGGAACCCTGCTGCCGCGTTCGGCATGGCAGAGAGCGCACACGAGCGTCCGGTCACCTGCGATGCTCTTGTTTCTGAGTTCATGCGTGCGCGGGTCGGTCGGATCCGTTGGCATGCAGACGTATTGGCCGCGCGCCAGATCGAGCGCGACCATTATTTCGTTGGAGGAACCCAACTCGAAACACCCCTGTCGAATAGGACGTCGAGCCTTCCGGCGATGACCGGAGGGCTGAGACGGGCCGCGCTATTCGAAGAGATTTAAGGGTTCGGCTGAGGTGAGTGCAAGGAGCCTGAATCGGCTGGAGTATCAGTACGAGTATGTATCGCCGAGTGAGTACGAGAGTTGAGTTGTGCATGCGGTGCGGTCCGTACTGACAGGGTAGGGCTACTCGGGGGTGCTTGTCGACATCGGTTGTGGGCGGACTCATTTCGGCAACAGGACTGTGGATGCCCGCTCACGTCGGGGTGGAGCACGGCATAGTTGGTAGATGGGGGATCAACAGGAACACCGATCGACAATGTCGATGCCTGAGGCGCGCAGAATCGACACCGATCCACCGGTTCGTGTCCGTGCCGAGGACATTCCGACACATCAGCGGACGTGGTCCAGCGGTGTGTTGCGTTGCGGACTGTGAGGCGGTCGTGCAGGCGGTGTATCCGCCGCCGAAGGAACGGTCGCGGCCGCAGCGGCCCTACTTCCGTCGCAAGCCAGAACGCGGCGGCGGTAATCAACATGCCCGGAACTGCTACTACAACGTTGGCGAGAGGATCCGGGTGATACGCGACAGCAGCGGCGAGGCGCTGGTGCGTGACCGATCCACCGATGGACGCCCACGGTACCGGTTGGTGGTTCCGGAAGCGTTCGGGCCAGCCGACCCCCGCGTGAGCGTCGGCGGCGGCAGCCAAGTAGTAGTCGAGAGACTGACCACGGTTCTCAACACTGCCGCGAAAATCGCTGCGCTGCTGGAAGACTACGCAGCCCGCGGTGCTGACCCCAACATCGAGTGGATTGCCGAATGTCGGGGCGAACGCGTGGAGTGGCTGAACTTCCTCTACGTGCCACAGCGAATCTGGGTACTGCGCAACCGACTACCGGTGGACGGCTCGGACCTGACGCACCCGGTCGCGGTGATTTTTCTCGCGCAACAGAAGAAGACCACTCTGGGCAGACCATTCTTGTGGGGTATACCGCTGGTGAGCTATCGCTCAGCGACGTACGCCTTGCCGCCAGAGCCGACGCAACCGAGGTCGGAGAAGCTGTTCGTGTCCGGTGATCATCAGCTGCTACAGCATGCCTTCGCCGATGGGCTGGGGAAGTACTACATCGGATACGGCATGTGGAAGCGTGTCAGCTACCGCGAACCGAACCCACCGCGACTGACACTGGAAATGGACAACGCGGCCCAAATTGCACGGATTCCCGACGACATCGGCAGCGTGGCACCATCACGGTGGAAAGACTGGCGTCGTACTTCTTCGTGATCAGTAGCTGGCGTCCCGCACCAGCCATACCTGCGGCGCTCCCGCGTGGATTCGCCAGAGTCGGGAACCGTGTTGCTAACGTGATACAGCCCGCGATACAACAGGTTCCGACGCTATTGTCGGGGGACGGGCCTGTGCTGCCAATCGAGCTGGCCGCCGCCGCGCTGGTTCGGCGATCAGGTGAGCTGGGCGTGCCGGGCGGTGTCGATCCGGATAGCAATGGTTATTTCCTTGCCGGTACCGTCGGGTGTGGACATAGCTCGTCCTCGGTGCGACCGGTTGGTTAACGGTTGCTGCGCTGACGGGCACGGTCACCGGACACCGACGCCCAGGATGGGGTGGCGAGCCGGACCGCACCGCGAGGACGTCGTGGTTTCATGAAGAACAGCAACCAATCACGATGGTGGCCGTTAGCGACTCAAACGTCCGAACGGGCGACGGGGGACCAATGAGATGTACGACCAGGCCTTGATCGGCGAGGCAGGACACCCACGTAGGTACCGGGCGCGGAGACTGCTGATGTGTTGCGGAATGCACAATCCGAGATGGCAGGCTCCTCCATCGCTGGCATTAGTAACGCCGAATCTGGCTGTCCGATAACAGTCCGAACGAGGTGCACCTGTGAGGAGGGGGCATGGATAGTTTTGCGGGATTCGGCATAAAAGGCTTTAAAAGCTTCGGCGGCGATTCCGTCGAGCTTATAGGTCCGATGGATCAGATTCATTTGCTGGTGGGCAAGAACAACGTCGGTAAGTCTAATGCTCTCCATACTATGAGGGACGTTGTTTCCTCTTTTCGTACGAAAGTAGGGCGTAGTTCCAATATTGGCGCAACTGTCCTATTCGACCCTGTCAGTCTACCTCGTAACCAGGCGCCAGACTCGCCGCGGGTTGTGAGTATCGGCCTCAAGATGAGCGAAGAAATATTTGAGCCCTTTGCCGGCTATCTGGAAGCTGAGCAGAACCGATACTTGCAGGCCGATATTGTGAGTCTGTTTCGTACCGAGGCGTATAGTCGAGGCTGTCCAAACACGGTATGGCTCGATTTTATCATTACACCTAACCCATCGGCTTCGAATTCTGTTTCCGTAACCTTGTCCGAAGATCAGTTCATGCTCGGTCTATCCCAGACTTCCGGGCCCGGCATCGACGCCTGGCTCAACCGAACGGTTCAAGCCCTTCATCTCGACCGTAGCACTCCATTCGCCCATCTGGGGGAGCTTGTTAGCTTGATGCCTTTCGAATGGATCATTCCTCGTGTGAAGTGGATTGACGCAATTCGCGAACTAAGGGTCAATGATGATCCAGAGAGCCCGGACCCATGGAGGAACGGCCGCGGTCTAGTCAAGGAGATTGCGAAGCTCCAGAGTCCGGAAGATGACGTCTACGACGATTTTGAGGCTCGGTTCGATTGGCTGAACGATTTTCTGCAGGCTATCTTTGACGATGGACGGGCGCGGCTTCAAGTACCTGATTCGAAGTCGGACATCTTCCTTCACCTGCGCGGAACTCGTATGTCGGTGCGTAGACTTGGCACAGGCATCAGCGAGCTGGTAGTACTGGCTGCCACTGCGGCCTGCACCACGGGACATCTCATCTGCATCGAAGAACCTGAGGTGCATCTCCACCCGGCGTTGCAGCGGCGACTTATCAAGTACCTGGCCGAAGATACGGAGAACAGGTATCTCATCTCTACACACTCAGCTGCAATACTTGATGCGCAAGTCGCCTCTATTTCGCACATAACTATGGGTGATGACGGGTGGAGTCACCTTAGCCCGGTCGTGTCTAGGCATGGCCTTTTCGCGGCCGTGTCGGATCTCGGGAATAAGGCGTCGGATATTGTTCAGTCGAACTTCATTATCTGGGTTGAGGGTGCAGCCGACCGCATCTATATCAGCCACTGGTTGAAGAAGTTTGCTCCGAGCTTGATCGAGGGGGTTCATTACTCGATCATGTTTTATGGCGGATCTATGTTGAATCATTTGACGGCTGATGACTTGGAGGTGGACGAATTTATTCAACTCGCGATGATCAATCGGAATCTGGCGATCGTGATTGACTCCGATAGGGAGAGCCCTGACGATGATCTAAATGATACGAAGCGACGCATACTGGATGAGTTGAAAAGCGTTGAGGCGCAAGGTTGGGTGACCGAAGGGTATACGATAGAGAATTATGTTCCGCGTGACATTCTGGAGTCAGTGATCGCCGAGAAATATCCGAATCAGACATACCAGGTGCCGCAGAGCTTGTACCTCTCGCCGCTGGGCAATAAGTTTGCGGGTAAGGGTTATTATCCTAGCAAAGTGACTGTCGCTCGGGCAGTTGTCGATAGAGATATTTCTGTACAAGCGTGGTCAGAAAATCTTCAGCAGGAAGTTCGCAAGCTTGCGGAGAATATCGAGCTGGCCAACCGGTAGCCTGATGCCAGCACGCCGAACAGCGGGTTCCCCGACGATGGCGGATTCGCCGAGCCGGCCGGATCGGCGCATACAGCTGCGAGAGCCTCACGCCCGGCACGACATCGACTGTTCGAGCATCCAGTCGATGGTCGTGCTGATCGCTTGGTCTTCGCGTGCTCGGGAGTCGAATCCGTGGTCTGCCCCGGCGATCGTGTGCAGCGTGGTGTGTGATCGTGATCGCGCGGCTTGGGCGGCGACGTCATACGACACTGCGGTGTCGTGGTCGCCGTGCACGATCAGCGTCGGCACGTCTGCGGCATGGAAGTCATCCAGCGGCTGGTAGTGCGCGAACTCGGCGAACAGGACACGACCGAGCTGGAACTCACCGTCAACGAGCAGAAAATCGTTGTCGGCCAGATGTTTCTGCCCGGCAGCGCCGAAATTTCCTCGCCCCACGCCAACTCCGGAACCAGAAATGTGCGCAGATCCAGTACCGGGTTCCACAGCACCAGCCGATACAGATCGTCGAGCCACGACAGCGACAGGGCCGTCG
Organism: Nocardia sp. NPDC049737; assembly: GCF_040674755.1. Lineage (NCBI taxonomy): Bacteria > Bacillati > Actinomycetota > Actinomycetes > Mycobacteriales > Nocardiaceae > Nocardia > Nocardia sp. NPDC049737. Next base: position 141,836 of record NZ_JBFANH010000022.1, read on the forward strand.
ACACGGCACCGAAGCTGGCCGCCACAATCGACATTCGCTGCCCGGCGAATCGCTCGCGGACTGCGGTCACTGCGGCCTGCAGATCCAGGCATTCACCGGCGATCGTCACCCCCTGCTGCGTCCCACCGCTCGCACCGTGCCCTCGGAAGGAGAACCGCACGACATCGAACCCCTGCAACACCAACTGCTGCGCCAACCGGACAAACATCCCCCCCACCTCATCCATGTCCACCGTGATGCCGTGCACCAACAGCACCACTCCTAGTGTGGGCTCGACTGTGCAGTGGTGGACCGCGAAGTCCAGCCGGATACCGTCCACAGAACTCAATTCGAGGCGTTGCACAGGTCAGCTCCCGTTCACTCGGCCGCCCAGCTGGGCGTGCTGATGTACGCTTGCCGCGTCCGTTCCTCGGCCGAAACGCAAGGTCGTCAATTCGCTTTTGTCGCAATGTAATTCGAACGAGAGGGGTAAGTCTGATGTATGAGGGTGGCTGTCTGTGCGGCCGGCTCCGGTTCCGTGCCGATGCGGAGCCGATTTGGCCGCACTTGTGCTCGTGCCCGCACTGCCAGAAGCTTGCCGGCGGTCCGGTCGCCGCCTGGGTCGATTTCCCCTTCGAGAGGTTCGAATGGACCGGCGACGGCGGCGAACCGACCTGGTACAACACATACCCGACCACCAAGCGCGGGTTCTGTCCCACCTGCGGCTCGCTCGTCGCCGCGATCGACGACGGTGGTGCTTTCATGGGCATCACCATGATGGCGTTGGATGACTACAGCGGCCTGACCCCAGTTCACCAGGGCTCCAAAGACAACGCTGTGGCGTGGCTGCCCACAATCGAAACCATCGACGCCGGTGCCTAATCCAGACGGTCGCCGCGCCGGGTGTGTTTGCTCGGCGCGGCGATTCGCGCGCCACCGGGATCACGTAGTGGCGTGCATTTACGTCTCCAGTGCAGCGTGTCGGTGAATTTGGGAGGCGCTGCGTTCGATGGGGACGCGGCTGACACTGGCCTACTGCTGCAGGAGCTCGAGTTGGCGTCGGATCCGCTGAGCATCCTGTTGCGCGGTCTGCTGGCGAGCGCGGATTCCTTCAACGACATTGGCGGGTGCCTTGGCCAGGAACCCTTCGTTGCCGAGTTTCTTTGCCGCAGTATCCAGCTCCTTCTCGGCGGCCATGAGGGCTTTCTGCAAGCGACGTCGTTCGGCTTCAACGTCGATAGCCTGTGAAAGGTCGAGACTTACTCGTGCTTGGCCGATCGGCAACGTCGCCGTCGCGCTGAACCCCTCCGTGGCAGGTTCGAGCCGCAGCAGTTGCCGAATCGCGGACTCGTGCGCCGCCAATGCAGATGTGAGCTCGAGCTTGGCAGGTACACGCTGGCTCGTGCGCACCCCCTGGTCGGAGCGGAAACGACGAACTTCGGTGACGAGCTCTTGCAGCTCGGCGATTTCGGATTCTGCGTCGCGGTCGCGATAGCCGGGATCTGTTGGCCAGGAAGCGATGACGACGGATTCCTGCCCGGTGAGGGTGGTCCAGAGCTTGTCGGTGACGAACGGGACGATGGGATGCAGCAGGCGGAGAAGGCTGTCCAGAACATGTCCGAGGACCCGGCATGAGGCGTCGGCTGCTGCGCCACCTGCGGAGTAGGTCGTCTTGGAAAGCTCGAGGTACCAGTCGAACACTTCGTCCCACGCGAAGTGATACAGCAACTCGGAAAGATTGGCGAACTGGTAGTCATCGAACAGTACGTCTGCTTCGGCTATGACGGGCGAGGCATCGGGCGCGATCGCACGCGGCCAGCCGAAACCGAGACCTTCCATGGCTGCGATTTCGGGAACATCCGGGCGTACGCGGATGTGCTGGCTCGGTGTGAAGCAGTTCAATGATGTATTGACGGCTACAGCCTCGTGAGTCCTTCACCCTTCTTCACCAGCTTGCCGATCTGCGTCGCCCACTGAACAGCAGCCGGTATGGTGTCAATCTTCGGCTCGAATGAATCCAGCTCGCCTACAGGCACCCAGGCGTAGTCCGAGTACTCCTCGTCCAGTTCGATGTCGCCGCCTTCGTACTCAGCGTAGAAGTGCGGCAGGATCATGCTGTTGCCGTCCTTCTTCTTGAAAAGGACGTTGTACGAGAGGTTTTCGGCGATTGCGATGATGGCCGCCTTGCCGATCTCCTCTTCCTTCTCGCGACGGATCGCATCCAGGATGGAGCCGTCGGTGGTCTCCATCTTCCCGCCGATGAGGGAGTAGACGCCGTCGTAGTCGGCTTCTCCCTTGCGCCGAGCCAGCAGGACGCTGTCGGTCGCGGGGTCGATGACCACGAGCTTCTGACAGTACTGAAAGTGAGTGGTGTCGCTCATGCGGCTGTGTCCAATTCCTTTCTTACCGCAGCTTCTTCGGTTGGGTAGTGCGGCTGCCGTCCACGTATACCGTGATTCCGCTCAAGTTTGCCTGGTAGCCAGCGATATAGGCGGCCTTGACGTCGTCGGCCGTGGAACCGGCCGGGAGGTTGATCGTCTTGGCGATGGCCTCATCGGTGTAGCGTTGCAGCGCGGCGGCCATGGCAACGTGGCCGTTCGTGCTGATGCTCGGTGCCGAGCCGAGGAGCTGCCGGACCGGCGCCGACTGCGTGGCGTGGTCGGCATAGATCGACTGGCCGTACTTCATCCACACGATTTTCTCGAGTTGATTGAGGACCGCATCGTTCGCGGCGAAGGTATCGAAATGCGGTTCCACCCCGGTGGAGGCGTCGATGACCAGGGCGCTGCGGCCGGTTGGCGGCAAGGCGATCGTTGAGACGTTGCGGAGCATGCCGGTCGCAGCAATGTGCCGGGACAGCGTGCACCATTCTTCGGCCGCTACGGCGCCGGAGGTCAGGCCTCCGTAGAGCCTCTCAATATGTCCTGGCTGCCCGCGGTGACGGTTGCCCACAACCATCGTCCGCATCGCACCGCACGGACCGCGCGTCTCGGCCAAGCGGACGGAAGCTTCCTTGGACGCGAAGTTGATGAACGACAGTATGTCGGCCATCAGGTCGCGGGCCGGAGCCGAATCGTAGTGCAGGCCGACGATGCTGAGGGCGTCGGCGACGCCGCAGAGGCCGATGCCGATCTTGCGTTTCTGATGCGAGATATATTGTGCCCGTGGCCCGTTCAGGTTCTGCTCGCTGACCGCAAGGCAGTTGTCCAGTGCGCGGGTCATCAGGGCGGTGGTCTGTTCGAGCCTCGCGAAGTCAGCGACGGGCTGGCCCGCGCTGTCGGTCGAGACGAACTTGCCGACGTTGAGGTAGCCAAACTGGCACGTCTCGCCCGCGATCAGTCCCACCTCGGCGCACGGCGCCGTGGTTGTGTACGCCCCCATCCCTGGAATTGGGTTGCGTGTGTTCATCCGATCGAGGAATACCACGCCAGGATCAGCACACGCCGCCGCTGCAACGCAGAGATCATCGAATAGGCGACCGGCATCAGCCCGGTGACCGTCCTCCAGCTCGACATGATCGCCATCATGGACCGCCATCATGAACGCGCTGTCGAGGTCGACAGAGATGTTGAACTTCCAATCGGTGGCACCAGAGGCGGCGTCGGCTTTGGCGGTGATGAACTCGTGAATCTTCGGGTGCCGGACACTGAGGATCGCCATGTTGCCGACGGGCCGGTCTTCCCGGCCGGACGTCGCGCTGTCGACCGCCACCTGGTTGAGAAACCGCAGTGTGACCACGGGATCCTTGGTCGTGTCGAGATTGAACCCGGTCCCCATGCCCTGCTCGTGAAGGACGACGACTTCCTCGCGTAACCGCTGTGCCTCGGACGAGCCGATGTCCACAGTCGGCACCGCGCACGCGGTAAGCGGCCGGTCAGCGTAGCGGCCCGCATTCGTCATGATCGGCGTGCTCATGACGATTTCCCGACTGTCGAAGGCAGATTCGAATTCGGCGGCAAAGGTCTCGGCTTGGCGCTGGCCGCAGGACGCCGCGTCTTGCTGTGCCAGACAGCGTGTTACGCGCTCGACCATGGCCGCTGGCGTCTCCTCTGGGCCGATAATCCTACCGCTTCGAAGGATGTGCTCAGCCGATGCGGACGGGTGAAAGCGAGACATGATCAGCTCATTTCAATGACGCGAGCGCTTTTGGTTTGAGGTCTGAAGGCAGCACGCAGTAACTCGCGACAGCCGCGGGGCGTCTGTGGGAGTGCGGTACTGCGCGGGTTATTTCGGTGTGCGACTAGGCGGCATCAGGCGGACCGGTCACGGTCACCAGGCCCCAGCGTGTGGCCTCTCCGGTAGCGGAGGCGAACTCCTCGACGCTATTCACCACTCGGCCTTCGGTCAGATCAACGCCGAATGACGCGAGGGCAACACCGGTTACCTCAGCGATCATGGAGTGTGCGGTGGCCTCGATCGCCTTCTTGTGCTCGACCAGGACCCATCGGTTCACGGCCGGCACATGGACCACCCACCGGATACCGCAGCAATGCACCTTCACCAGGTACTGACGCACAGCCGTTCACTCCCCTCGCAGCAGGTGGTGGGCACTCGGCACCAAGAAGATGCAAGCCAATTGTGCTGTCCCGAGCAGGCTTTCACCGGTGCCGAGCGCCTGATCATCGACGGTAGAAGGCCAGCTCAACGGGCTGCCAGGCTTTTGCTCGGATTTGCTTCGGGCATGCCTGGACCATTGACCGGCCGCCCCGTGACGAGCCACGATGACGACGTTCGAGCAAATTCGCGCATCATCAGATCAAGGACGGTCGCCATGCGTTTACGATGCCTCGGTGTTGGCAGTCAGAACGGAACGTGCCCAACGCTTTTCGCGTCCGATCAGGGAACGTATGTCATCCAGGGATGGCGTACCGGACCGGACGGCTCCGTGATCGAGATCCCGCACATGCTGCTGGGCTTCCTGGAGACCGGCACCTGCCTGGGGACGTCGCTCACGGATACCGGGCGCGGAACGTTCACGCTCAGCGGCACCCCCGTAACGGACCTGGAAGCCCTGCAACGGATGGAGTTGCCCGATCACGAAACAGCCATCGAAGTGCCGATCGGAAAGGAAATCCGGCCCGTATGAAGCTGATCCAGGGCGAGGACTTTGTCGACCTCTTCCGCACCGGTGCGTGGAAGCGGGCCTTCCACCTGGAAACTCAGGACGAATACCTCGTCGCCGATGAGCACGAGCCATTCCGCAAGTTCCTCGCCGGAGAACCCGACGACTACGAATGGTGCCGTTCGTGGGATGACCTGATCCGCGACGTCACCAGTCTCGGCAAGCAAGTGCACCGGGTGCGGCTGGTCAGCGTGCCGCACGTGGACTACACCCGGTTCGGCCTCACCATCGCCCCGCTGAACATCGAAGCGGGTGAAGAGATCAAGTGGCTCCCGCGGCCCCTGATCGACCCAGCTGAGCTGACCAGTGATGACTACTGGTTGTTCGATGACCGGCTGGTCGTGTTCGTCACCTTCAAAGACGATGGTGACTTCGGCGGGTTCGCCGTCACCGAAGATCCGGTGATCGCGGCTCACCTCGTGGCCATTCGCGACAAGGTGTGGGGTCTCGGCATCCCGCACGCTGACTATGTGGGAAGCGACTACGCTGCTGCCAAGTGACCAGCTCCAGCGTTCGTGATGCCAGAGAGGCATTAGGCTTCCGTCTTCGGGAGCTACGCAAAGACGCGGGCCTCTCTGGCGTCCAGCTGGCCGAGCTGGCGGGGTGGCACTCCTCCAAAGTTTCGAAGATCGAGAGCGGCAAGCAGGCGCCGACCGAAGCCGACATTCGTATCTGGTGCCGCCACTGCAAAGCCAGAGAGCAGATACCCGATCTGATCGCCACCCTGCGCAACGTCGAAGCCGCCTACGTCGAGTGGAAACGAATCGCTGGCATCCGGCGCAAGCAGCAACAACTGCACACCTTGGAAGAGGACACGCGGCTGACGCGCTGGTTCGAGCCGGTCATCATGCCGGGCCTGCTTCAAACCCCGGATTACATGCGCGCCATGCTCACCAAGGTCGCTGCGTTCTACGCTCACGACGAACCCGTTGACGACGGCATCACTGCTCGGCTGGAACGGCAGCAAGTCCTTCGGCACGGCAACCACCGCTTCAATTTCGTTCTCGCCGAACAAGTTCTCTACACCACCGTCGGCTCGGACGACGTGATGATCGACCAGCTCGACCACTTGCTCAGTGTGATGCGTCTGCCGAACGTGGTGGTGAGCATCATCCCGGCGATGTCCGACTACCAGGTGCCGACAACGAACTTCGCCATCTTCGACCGCAAGGTGGCCCACGTCGAAACGATCTCGGCTGAGCTGACTATCACGCAACCGCGGGAACTGGTGCTGTACGAGCAGGTTTTCCAGACGCTGCTGAACCAAGCGGTCGTTGGTGAAGCGGCTCGGGTGCTCATCGGCAAGGCAATGGGACGGCGGCAGTGACAGTCCACTGGCGGACCGTGACCCCCGCCCTTGATAGTCCTGAAAGGTCAGCGGCTGGCCGCCAGCCCGAGAAGCTCACGAACCTCCGGCACCGTCGCATGCGGATGAATCTCCTGCACGACGCTGTCGATAGTGGACTGCAGTCGCGTCGACGCGACACTGTTGATCTGGTCGAAGTGGTCGATCAGGATCTGGCAGCCGTCTGCGATCTCACCGCCTTGAATGTGGTTCTCGGCCAACTTGATACGCCACCCGACATTCTCCCGTGGCCATGACGTCGTGCCGTCGACTGCCTCTTGCAAATAGGCCGTCGCGGTGCGATGGTCACCGATCCGCATGTACGACCAGCCGGTCATGCCGGCCAGGGCCGCTGGTGGCAGATACACCCAGTCCGGATCGTGACCACGACCCGATTCGTAGGCACGGTGCGCTCGGCTGATGGCATTCGTCATCGCGCTTGCGTCGCCCGTCGCACTGTGGGCGCCTGCTTCGTAGATAGCACCCAAGGCGCGCACTCTCGGCCCACCGTCGCGACGCGCGGCGGTTTGCGCGGCGTCGGCCAGATTGACCCCGTCTCTGGGACGCGCCTCCCTCGAGGGTTTCGACGGGCCGAAGCCACCTTGGAAGCTCTGCATACTGGCGTTGAGCAGGGCATGGGATGCCGCGAGCCCGTCACCTGCCGCAGCTGCGGTCTGTGCCGCTTCCGCGTAGTAGCGTCGTGCTTGGTCCAAGCGGCCAGCGTCGTAATGAACCCATCCGGCAGCCGTCATCATCTCGGCGGCGGCACTGGTGAGCTGACGACCGATGGCCTCGCTGTAGCTGGCGGCACTCAGCAGCTGCTCGACGTACCGAACTTCGTTGGCAGCGAGGCGACACAGCCGATCACCGCCAACGAGCAGATCAAGCTCATGGATCTGGTTTGTACTGGTGTTGATCTCAGCGATATCGGCGGCACCGACATGGATGGTTCCTGTGGATGAAGCTGCTGCAACGGCTTGTCCTGTGGCACCGACAGTCGTGGCGGTTCCGGCGCCGAATGCGCTGGCTCGTAGGAAATTGCGACGATTCACGTCTGCCTCCTCGTCCGACTCCACTACCAGTATGGCAAGCGGAACGTGAAGCGCCTTGGCAATTCGTCGCAGGACCCGTACGTCGTGCACGGCGGCACCATCGTGTTCAAGCTGCGAAATAACGGGCTGGGTGTAGCCGAGGATGGCTCCCAGCTCGGTTTGGGTCATCCCGAGTGATTTACGAACTCGGCGGATGACCTCGCCGGTTGTCATGTGCATCCTGCTGTCTCCGCTCTTAAATGAACGTACATTTGCAAGATCGGCTAAACGCTCGGGACCCGTTGCCGGTCAAGGGTTTTCGTCCCTGACGGCACCATATACGGTTTTCCGAATATTTTAGAGGTTTCGCCTATTTGCGCCGGTCAACGGCCAAAAACCACCTTACGGTCGGGACCGCACCCGGCACCGGGACGACGCCTTCAGCCCCCCGGGCAGGCGCACCGGTCGCCGGAGAGGCTGGCAGACCGGTGGCTACGAGCCCTCGGTGCCGGGTGCATCTCCAATCCCGCTACGAACCGAGGTCCGACATGCACACCCTGGCCATGCACCAGACAATCGCGATGACCGAGGAGGAAACCCACTCCGCGCCTGAGATTCCGTTCAGCGTCGACCGAGCCCACCTTGTCGTGCAGTTCCACATTGCCTGTCGCGCAATGTGCTGCCCGCGCAAGGCTGCCGCACTCCAGGCTCTCGCTGAGGCCGGCCGCTTGGTGCCGTCCACGACGCATCAGCGGTGAGCCGGATGAACCCACTGCCCGAACAGGGCGGATCAGAGGATCGCCCGTCTGGCACCAGCGACTCGGAGTCCGGTGTCGAAATCCCGGAGTGGGCTCCAATTGAGCCGCTTCCGTCGAGCGAGATGGTCCTCGCTGCTTTCGTGGGCATGGTGCCGGTAACGGCGACTGACATCCTCGATCCGGCTGGAGAGTTTGTTGAATGCCAACGCCAGTACCGGTTGGCGCTCGACGTGCTCAGCCAGACGGGTGCAGCTGCCGAACAGTTGAAAGAAGCTGCCGCAGAGCTTGTCTCGGCGAGGTCGGATATCGAGATGCTGATCATGGTCATCGACGAGTCGGTGGCCGACCGGCAGTTGCAGCGTCGGAAGGACAAGTTGCGCGTGCGGCCGGTGATACCTCGTGCCGGAAGCGCGCCGAACGGCGTTATGCATACGGAGTCGGTCGGAATGATCGCTGCCCGGATGGCCGATTTGTGGGAGAGGTTGGTCGCGAAGGCATCGGACCTGGACGAACTGCCGGAGGCTTACCAGGTGTGCGAGTTGTGTGCGGCCTATGACGTTTTCGCGGCCGAGATCGAATCTGGCCGACGCCTGCCGCCAGGGTTGTGATCCACCATGCGCCCGGCAAACCCACCGCGCCGCATCCGGCACATTCACATCGAGTCCGGCGCGTTGAAGCTGGATTACCAGGCCTCGGCCGAGCAAGCGCAGAACGTGGCTGACGCGTTGATGGGCAACGGCTACTCGGAGTTGAAGCTGCGAATCACCGTCGACGACAACGTCACCGACGATCTGCCTGCACTTCCCTGCGCCGAGCTGTGGGAAGAGTAATGCCGCCCCCAGACCCATTGCCGCACAGAACATTTGTCCATGCAGATAGCAAGCTGGCTGAATTCATGTGCCAGGTGTCCTTGCTGGAGTTGACGGTTGAACGCGCTCGAGAGCTGCGGCGCATCCACCGTTTTGATCATCCGGACGAGTGCATTGTGCATCTCGAGGCGGCGTATCTGCTGCTGATCGAGGACGGCTCCTGAATGACGGCATCACTCGTTTGGCTCCTCGGGCCTACCTCGGTGATCTTCACGGCGGTGCTGAGTTACCGGGTTGGTGCCTACTGGGATTCGGACGGTCACTCAGGGCGACACCGAGCGGGACGGATGCCGCGTCATGATTCGTGGGACGGCGAGCTGGTCGAGGATGAAGTGATCCGACCGCCATCATCGTTGCCACTACGGCCGGTGCGCTGGTGGGGCGACGAGGACGATACGGAAGTGCTGCCGCAGATTGGAGATGAGTGAGCGAGGTTGTAACAACACTTGTGGCGGAAGAGGAACTGTCGCTGAGGACATACCACGCTGCCAGCACGGTGTGCTCTGCGCAACGCTTCCGGCTGAAGACTTGGCGCCGATGTTTCACGGTGGCCGACGCGGCTTCGTGATATCCGCGGTTACAGCTCGAGATCGTAGCCGCGCTGTGGCTCGCTGAGTTCGACAGCGTCGTCGAAGCTGTCGAATGCGTCGTGCTCGGGGGCGCTGAGTTGTTGGCGTAGTTGTTGTTCGCTGGCGGCTTCGGTGGGGTTCAGTTGGGTGCGTCGGTGTTGTTCGGTTAGCAACTGTTCGAGTTGTTGTTCGAAGTCGGCGATGCGGGCGGTGTGGGCTTGTTCGGCCGAGTCCATGTTGGCTGGCGGTGGGGTGGTGGATGCGGGGGCAGGCCGAGTGTCGGCGGTCAGGATGTGTTCCCATTCTTCGGCGGGGCCGGCGATCTGTAGAGCGCGACGTTGGGCGTGGCGGGCGGTGGTGCGTGCGGAATCCCTCAGGTGGGTGCGGCGTCGTCGTTCGGTTTCAAGGCTCGTGATCTGGGCGTTCAGGGCGCGGCGTTGGCTACGGCGGTAGACGGGTGTGTTTGCGAGTGTGGTTCTGGCGCTGTTGAGTTGGGTGGCGAGGGCGCGGACAGCGCGTTCGGCGTCTTCGAATTCGCGGATGCTGGTGTGGGCGTTGTGGATGGCTTGGCGGGCTTCTTGCTGATGGCGGACTGGGTCTTCGTCGTGGGGGTCTGGCGGGTTCGGGTGGGGGTTGTAGATGATTGCGTCGGTGTCGGCGAGTGCGATGCGCTGGTAGAGGTCGTTGATGCTCTGGTGGAGTTCGGTTTCGCTGAGCATTGCGAGTGCGTCGAGCGTGGGTGCGGTGACCGGTTCGGGGAGGGGATGAGCTGTGGTCCATGCGGTGATTTGCGCGCGGGCGAGGGGGCCGCTGGCGCGCCAGTCGCGTCGCAGTATCGCGCGGGCTGCCTCGGGTGGGTGGGTGGCGGCGATGTGGTCGCAGCGGGCTCGGATGTGGTCGGTGGGGTTGTGGTGGGGGATTCCGGGTTCGTTGTTGTCGCGGCAGTCGCTGCAGAGTCCGTCGTCGCTGCGGCGCAACGAGTTCGGCGTGATGTCGATGTGGGCGCGTTCGAGTCCGCAGCAGACGCAGCTCAGGCCGTGGGTGTCGGGAATGGCGGCGAGGTCGTAGTCCAGGACGTAGCCATCGGGCTGTGATTCGGGGATGACGTCGCGGTGGTAGTTGTGGGGAACTCCTTCGGGGAGTGGCTGATCGAAGGGGTTGTCGTCGACCTCGGCGCGGGTATCGAGGTAGTCCTCGACCGCTTTTGCGGCGTCTTCGTCGATCGGCTGCGGGATCGTGTCGGGTCGACTCGACCCTGTGCGGGTGGGGTTGTCGCGGGCGGCTTCGTGGCGCCGGTCGCGGCGATATGTGGGTGCGGCGGGGTCGGTTGCTGGTTGGTATACGTGCGGATCGCTGCTCGGTGTGCAGGCTTCGATGAGTGCGCGATGCTCCGGGTATTGGTCGGCGGCGTGGCGTAGCCGAGCGAGCGCGATGGGAAATGCGTAGTGGTACAGGGTTTCCGCGACGCGTTCGATGATTGCGTATTGTTCGTCGGTGGCGTTGTCGGTCAGTTCGTGGAACGCGGCAGCGGCGGTACGGATCTGGCCGGTCCGCAACAACTCCGCGATCTCACCGATGTCGACCGGGACGGTCTCGGCCTCGAAATCACCACTGTGGGAGCGCGTTTTCGGACGGTCCCCAGGGGTGATGTTGGACGGACGGTCGGATTCGGTATCGACATGCGCCTGAGGTACTGCGTCGACGTTAGGGGCGTTGTTGGTGGGTTGGTGTTGTAGGAGTGCGTCGATCCGCCATGCGAGTGCGCTGGCGAGTTGATCGGGTCGTAGGACTTGCGTGTTGTCGGGCTGGGCGGCTTGGAGGAGTTCGTATGCGGTGGTGAGCAGTTCATAAGGTGTCCAGTCGGTGCCGGTGGCGCAGTCGATGACCGCGACGATGCGCGGCCAAGCCGGATCGTTGATGACTCGGTCGGCGGTGTCGGTGCCGAGGATGTCGTGCAACTCGGTGGTCCATGTCGGGCGCAGATCGCGGTCGCCGCTGGCGCCGTCGAGCGCGGAGGGTTCGAGTTCCAGGCGTGACCACAATGCGGCGGCGGGCATTTCGTCGGGCAAGGGGCGTAGGGCAGCGGCGACGCGGAGGCGGGTTCGGATGTCGATTCCGGCGCGGTCGGCGAGGTCGAGTTTGTCGGCCAGGGTGGGCCAGTAGGGATCGGTGGTGATGCGTTCGTCGAGTCGTTTCATCACGGGCGACCATGTGGTGACGGGCCGATCGATGTCGCCGGTGGCGTCGATGACTTGGGCGTGGAGTAGTTGCTGATGTTCGCGTTCCAGGGTGGTGTGGCGGGCGGGTCCGGTGGGGCGCAGGTCGCGGTCATCGACATGCAGCGAGGCTCGCCAGACCGCGAGGTCGGCGAGCAGTTGCGGGTCGCTACCGATGAGGGGGCGCGCCCAGAACGGTGCTGTGGCCGCGGTCCAGTCTCGGGCGTCGGCGCGGATCGTGGTGGCGAGGTCGGCGACGATCCGCGCTCGTGCCGTCAGCTGTCCGGATTCGGTGTCTTCGTCCAGGCCGCGGGGCAGTCCCCGTGTCCAGGGCAGCGGCCCAACCCCGCACGAATGCATAGCAGAGGAATCCAGGCGCCAATCCAACACGGCGGCAGCATCGTCGGCGGTGTCGAGTTCCCGCACCGACGCGGCAGTGTGCAATGCGGTGATGGGATCAGCTCCGGTGAGCGCGATGCTCGCGAGGTGTTGCCGCAATATCGGGTAGGCGGGGCAGTCGGTGAGCCCGCTGTGCATTGCTTCGGCCGCGGCGTCGAGTGCGGCGAGTCCGTCGGTGCCGAGGGCGTTTTCGGCGGCGACGCCGATCGCGTCGAGGTAGATATCGACCGCGCGGCCGATGCGGCGGAACGGATTCAGTGCGTCCCGTAGCTCGGTGTGCGCGGATTTCTGTGTGCCGTCGCGCCCGAAAATACGTAACAGGACTTCGACCGCGGTGCGCGGAAACACCGCAGGCTCGCTGTAAAACGATGTCTCGTTGCCGTCCAAAGTTGTTGGTAGGTAGGCGTGGTTTGTGTGCGCGCCGCGGGTCATCGCGACATACAACTGCGCGCGAGTTTCGTATCCAGTGAGCGCGACGTGACACGTTTCCGCGGTCACTCCTTGGGCTGAATCGATCGTTGTCGCGTACCCGAGACGCACAAACGTGGACACGTATTGCGCGGGAAGTGTCACCGTGTGACCGCGTTCGCGACCCGAACGCAGGTGCGTGACGGTCAAACTTCCGTTGTCGTGCACGCCGGAAACGGTCCACCGATACCCGTTGCGAACCCAATCCTGATCGCCGACACGCAGTCGTCGGTCGTTGCGTCGGGTCAGGATTGTGTCACCCACCGACGCATAAAGCCCGTCAGCGAGGGCGCATTCCGGCCCGATATGTGCACCGGAACGCGCGATCCGATCCGCGCGAGCGCGCTGGTTGAGCTCACCCACGACGTCGTGGCTGGCCGCGAGCATGATGCTGTCGCGACCGCCCAGGTGGTCATCGATCCACCCGGTATAGGTGTCGTCATGAGTGAAAGCGGCAGAGCCGGAGTGGATACGGCGGTGATCGAGGTAGAACCCGAGCGCGGCCGGATCCCCCTCCCGCAATAACAAACTCGCCGACGCTTCGCCAGGAGAGGCGAAGCGCACGACGTGGCTGAGGGTGAGCGCGGCGCTGCCGGTGGCGTTGTTCATGTCGGTGTGGGCGCCACCGGCCTCGATGGAGGGTAACTGTTTCGGGTCACCCAGGCAGCGGATCGTCGCGCCCCGTCCGGACAGGAATTGGAGTAGGCGCAGGCGTTTGAGGTTCCCGATTTTGATGTGTTCGTCGATGATCACCAACGTGTCGGAGTCGATTTGCAGCACCCATTGCGGCAGCGATAGTGGTGGCCGATTCCCGTCGCGGGCAGAGTTTTCTAGTGTCGGTGTGTGGCGGTCCAGGACGTCGAGGAGTTTGTCGACGGTCTCCACCCGCGCACCGATCGATGTACCCAACTCTGCTGCCGCTGCCGCGGTGGGTGCGAGACCGAGGACGGTGCCACCGCTGGAGTGCCAGGCGTCGGTGAGCACCCGCATCGCGGTGGTCTTGCCGGTGCCGGCGGGTGCGTCGATGGTGTGCACCCGCAACGGGGAGGACGCGAACCCGTGCACGGCCGCGATCTGTCCGGCGTTGAGCTGTTTGTCGGGGTGGGTGGTGTTGTATGCGTGGACCGCTTGTTCGATGGTGGCGGACGGGATTTGGCGGCCTCCGGGTTGGACCGCGAGGTCGATCAACTGTTGCGTGACACCCAAAACCTGCTTGGAGGTATAGATCTGGGACCCGGCGCGGGTGTGCACGCTGGAGCCGTCGCGGCGGGCGAACATCACCGGCACTGCTCGTAGTCGGGGCTCGTCGAAGATGTCGGGGTCACCACGTGCGATCACCGATGTCGGTGACAGTGCCTCGGTGACGACGGCGTCGGTGATGCGTTCCCACTCGGAAAGGCGGATGTGTCCGCGGATTTGGCGTTCGGTTTCGCTGCGGATGTGGTGGTGTTGCCAGGCCGAACGCTGCGCTGACACTGTTTCGATCACCGTCGCGGCGGTGCGCGCGATCCACGCTTCATCGACCTCCTCCCGCGCCCGTCGGACCGGATTCAGGGCGGCGGAAACCATCTGCGCCACCGCTTCCCGGCCACCCAACACCGTGAGGGCTTGGGCGCGCCAGTCGCTGCGCTGCTGGGCGTGGGAGCGTTTGAGGTGTTTGTCGGGGCGGGTTTGCAGGGTGGCGCGGTCCATCAAATCAAACATCTCCACCGGTAGCGGTTCGCGCCCGAAGCGGCGTTGGAACTGCACGGTGAGCCGTCCGAGATGTCTGGTGATCGCCGCATCACGCGCAGACCACAACTCATTCAACTTGGTTGGGATACCGACAATTTCGCGGATCGGGCGCTTGGACGGGTCCAGGCCGGGCCGTTCGCTGAACTCCACACCCACCATGTCCTCGAGGAACAGCTCCAGGCTGGTGTTGTAGATCTCGGAGACGGTGACCACGTTCTGGTAGATCATCGCGCCGTCAAGGGTGCGCCACTGCCCGTCCAGGGTGCGGACACGGTTGGCGATGAGCATGTGGGTGTGCAGGTCCGGGTCACCGGCACGGCTCTCCCGATGGGTGAACACCGCCGCCACCACGCCCTCGACATCGACCTGCCGGACGCCGTTGCGACCCAACCTGGTGAAGATCGCGTGCTGTTCCAGCCATCGCACTGCCACCTCGACCGCGGCGTCGTGGGCGGCTTCGATCTTCTCGGAGACCGCGCTCGGTGCCAGCGCCCAGAGCACGGAGACGGACTTGACGGGACTGAAGGTGATGTCGAAACCCGCGACCGCGGTCGCTTTCGGGCGCGAGTTCCGTGCCGCCCAAGTCGATAATTCACGTGCGTCCAAGGGTGCGCGGTCGTACTGTTCGGTGAACATTTCCGTTGCGATTTCGGTGCGGATTCGTGCGCGAATTTCATCGGGAATGTCGTCATCGACGCCTGAACCGTTCGCGATATTGTGTTCCTCGTAGGCTTGTGCGCACCGCTTCCGGTATTCGGTAACATCGGAATACACCCGGAAAGGATGCCCCAACTTCGATGCTTTATCGGCCGCGCGCGAGGCGTCTTTGATTTTCGCGCCCGCATCTATCTGCTCGTCGAACACGTGCGCTTCGATCGCGTCGGCGTTCGGGTGACGACCCAACCCGAACAGGGACTTCATCTGATCCTCGGTCACCTCCTCACCGAGTTGGATCCCCAACGCCGCCAATCCACTACCGTGCCAACGCCCCGGCGACTCCCCATGAACCGAGTAGTAGTCGGCCAGGCTGGACCGGCCGCGAGCGGGATCATCATTCGCAGCGACATTGCGCAGGTAATACTGGTAGCCATTTCCTGCGACGACTTTATGCAGTGTCGCGGTCATACCTCCAGCAGGCACCACATCCGCGATAAAAGCTAGGCTCGCAATTAACCTAATTATCGGCAAATCAAACAAAATCCCTGGTCGTTATTGAATTGTGACAGTTGTGGAAGCTGGAGAAGGGTAAATGATGTATCAACAACCTGAAATCGACGCAACAGAGTCGCGCGGAAACTGTTCCGATAGTCCACCTAGGCGACCGCGACGTTGTCGCGTTTCCGGCGATAGTCCGGAAAGGCCCCCTCGATGCAAGAGGTCTGCTTGCTGGATAGTGGAAATGGGGAGAGGTGAGGGTGTGGATTGAGAGTGTAGGTGGTGGTGGTGGGTGTGGTGTGTGGATAGTTGGGGAAGGTGAATGTTGGTGGGAAGTGAGGATTGAGAGAGATGGGGGTCGAGTGGGTGGGAAGGGGTTGGGACCGTTTGCGCGGTCCCGGCTCGGCCGCTGACACAGCGAGCGCTCAGGTGAGCGGTGTGGCGACGCGTGTCCACCCGGCGGACTGGCAGGCGTAGTAGCGGTCGTCGAGGGCGACGACGTCACCGACCGCCAGCGACCGGAACCGTTTGGCGGCCCACGCTTGGGCGTGGGTGTGGTCGTCGTCGTGTTCGGGGAATCCGTTGAACGCGGCGAAGGCACGCTCGAGCAGTACTTCGTCGGCTGGTGCGTTGTCGGCGGAGACGGAGTAGGTGTATGCGAGGACCAGAGCCGCGTCGGGGGTGTAGCCGTGCAAGAGGAAGTGAGGCTGCTGGTTGAGGAACACCCGCATGGTGACGGCACGGTGGTGCGGTGCGAACATCTGGCGCAACGCTCGGGTGAAGCGGCGTAGGCCGGTCGGGGGTCGGTGCATCACAAGAGCTCCTGGAGGTTGGGGTGGTGGACCGGTCCGCCGTGGGCGCGGGGCAGCTACGGCGGACCGGTGATCAGGGGAATGCAGCGAGCGCTCGGGTCAGGCCGCTTGGGACCGTCGGGATCGAGCGGGCGCGAGACCGAGGTCGACGCGGCAGGTGAGGCAGTAATTGTCGGGGTGGATGACTGTGTAGTGGGTGCAGCCGTCGCAGCGGCCGTGACGCTGACCGGCTCCCAACGTCGCCTTGGCCTTCCGCGCGGCCGTGCGGGGACGCTGCGGTGCTTCGGCGACTTGGACTGCGAGCTGGAGCGGTTTGGCCGGGTTCGGGGTCAGCTCGGGATGGGTGGCGAGGAATTTGGTGATGTGGCGGCAGATCGGGTGCGGTGCCGCACGGTGCCACACCTCCACGATCAGGGCATGCGCCGCGGCGGGGTAGGCGGCGGTGAGGAATTCGCAGCGGGAGAACACGAACTGCTCGGCGGTGAACTGGTCGGGCAGGGGTGGGATCCCGGGGCGGTCGTCGTCGCGGCAGGAGTCGCAGAGCCCGTCGTCGGAGACCAGCTGTCCGTGGCGGATGTGGATGGGCCGCTGGTCGGTCATGGGGCGTTCGATGAAGCAGGACACGCATCGCCATCCCATCGTCGGGACCATCGCGGCGCCGTCGTAGTCCAGGCCGTTGCCTTGGCGGGGGATCTCTGGGCGGGCGTCGTCACGGCCCCGCAATCCGGTGCGTGCGTCGGCGAAGGCTTTGGCTTCGTCCTCGGTGATCGGGCCCCGCCGCCTTGGCGTACCGCCCAAGCGGTTTCGCTGTGAACGTCGTGCGCGTGGGGTGGTGTCGTCGTGGCTGTCGAAGTAGGCGCGGGTGGCCTCGTCCGAGGTCTGCTCGGTGTGCTCGTCCTCGTGTTCGGTTTTCCAGGCGGTGCGGTGCTCGTCGTCGTACTGGCCGGCGACGTAGTTGACATAGACGCGGTCCCACGCCTGGGTGGCTTCGTCGTGGTCGCGGGCATAGCGACGGCGCTGGCGCTTGGCGCGTGCGGTCTCGGAGTCGGGATCGGGCACCGGCACCTTGATCGGGCGCTGGAGTGGTTCGGGCGCGGCGTCGGGGTCGGCGATGGTGGTGCCGTCGGTGAACATGGCGCTGGTCGCGTACCCGGTGATCATCGCCTCGGTCGCGATCGCATACCGCAGCAGGTGGCTACGGTGATCGCCGGGCAGGCTCGGCGTCGGGATGGGGCGGGCCTGGTTGCGGGCGGCGACCTTGTCGCGCGCGTTGCGGGCGGCGTCGGTCGCGCGGGACGGGACGCGGTGGGTGATCAGGGGGCGGGGCCGGTTGCGCACCGGCATGGGCGGGAGTTCGGCGGCGGCGTAGGAGACCTCGACGATCTGGGGCAGCTCCCGGGTGTACAGGCCGGGGTCGGTGTCAGGTGCGCAGGCGTTGATCAGCTCGCGGCGCTCGGGGTCGGCGGCTTTCCACATCGCGTCGAGCCGCTTGTGCGCCGTCTGGAACGGGTAGCGGGTGAAGGTGTCGGCGAGCTCGTCGAGGAAGGCACGCTCGGCCGGTGTAGCGAGGGCGAGCACGCCGGGGAACTGCTCGCGTGCGGCGCGGGGGTTGTCGAGGTGCAGGTGGTGCAGGCACAGCAGAGCATCGTGGAACGCACTGGGCATGGCGAATGTCCTTGTCTCGCGAGGAAAACCGGAACCCACCCCGCAAGATCGCGTGCGCTTGTCAACGACACGAGGGGTGGGCGGCTGGTCGGGTGACCCGCCTGAAGGGCGATCGACCGGGGTGATGAGCGACGCGCGGGGAGGGAACGCGCCGACCTCGGGTGGGCGCGAATTCCCCGCGCACACAACCCGACACGCAGGCACGGCGTTGACGTCGCGCCGGGGGAATTCGTGCACGCACGGGCGCGGGCCCGGACAGCGCGGCGCACACCACCCTGGTAGCCCTTCAGTCAGGCGGGGCGCTCGACCAGACGAACACCCCGGACCCCCACCTGACCCCTTCTCCTGTTCTCCGTCGCGAGAACGAGAAGGGTCAGGCCACCAACACCGGACGGTCAGCGAAGTAGGCGTCGGTGTCGGCCTCGCCGCGGCGGCGACGCTCGGCGCTGCGTTCGTCGCGGGCACGGTGACGCAGGACCACGGCCCCGACAGGTTGGGGTGTGTGGCGGGCACGGCGACGAGCGACCGCTTCCGGTGTTGTGCGCGTGGCGTCGGTGGCCGCGGCCGGGATCGCGTGTAGACGCGGTTCATCGGCCAGTTCCCGGGCCGAGGTCCGCATCCATGGGGTGAGTTCGTCTTGTATTGGGACCTCGGCGGCGTCGGCGAGGGCGTGAAGGTTGGTGTATGGATCGGTGTCCTCGTCGCCGGTGTGGCGGCGGTTCGCGATCGAGACCAGTTGTGCCAATACCGATTGCGGGTTGAGTCTCAGCAACGCCCAGTCGGTGGGGGACAAGGTCTGCAACACCGCTGCGATGGCGGCGCGGGCTCGATGGGGTTGGGTGTCGACCAGCTCGGGCAGGGTGGCGAGTTCGGTCTCGGATGGGAACAACGCGATCGCAGTGGGGGATGACATCACAACGGCTCCTGATACTGTGCGGTGCAATGGAGGGGGTCGGGTCGATGCCGCAGCGGTGCCCAGTGGTGAAAATCCGCGCCGGGCACCGCTGTTGGCGACGACAAGTGGTGTCAGAACGGCGGTTCGGTGCCGGATCCCCCGCCGAAGGACCCCGCCGCGTTGACCGCCCACGGGTCGTCGGCCCCGCCGGTGGCCGCTGCTGCACCGACGAGTTCGCCGGACCGGTCATCGGCACTCGGGCGAGATGTCGAGTGCCTGAAACCGTTGTCGGCGTTGGTGGCTCGTTTGACGCGGGTGACCTTCGCTATCCCGAAACCCGTAGGTTTGCCGTATCGGTCCGGCTGGCAGAATCCCCTGTGGTCAGGGTGTTTTCGCCGCGAGGAGACCGCTTGGAATTT
>NZ_JBFANH010000023.1:0-158516 GCF_040674755.1 Nocardia sp. NPDC049737
CCCACACGGGGGTATGAGGAGCCGGAACCAAATAAAACATTTGGCACTGACATTCATCGACACACTATTGAGTTCTCAAAGAACACACGCACACAACTCCACCCCAGATTCTCTCGGGAGGCTTGTTGAGGCAACTTTCCTAGCCTAGCCAACCGCCCGCGCAGAGTCAAGTCTGCTCGTTCGATCCGGCAACGCTGGTCGCCAGGCGCTCCTCGTCCTACCTCGTTTCCCAGGCCGCTGTGCTCAACGTTTCCGCTGCGCTTTGGGCTCCGGGTCGGTGTCCGTGTCGCTCTGACTTGGATAAAGTTACGCGGCGGAGAACGTCGAGTCAAATCCGCACTACACGCATGTCATTCCGCAGGTCAGAGGCCATCCGACACCCCCGAAACCTGGTCCGGGCCACCCGAATGTGACCCGAGCCACGTGATCTTTATGCGCCTGCCCGCAGTACGCCCGCGAAGTTCCGCTTGCCGCGGCGCAGCACCAACCACCGTCCGTGCAGGTAGTCAGCATCGGCGGGCGTCCATTCCAGATCCGAGATCCGCTCGTTGTTCACCGACGCTCCACCCTCGTTCACCGCCCGACGCGCGGCGCCGCGGCTCTCCGACAGTCCGGAGGCGACCAGCAGATCGACGATCGTGCTCGGTTCACCGGTCCCGACCTGCGCGACCGTGCCGTCGACCGCGGCTTCGCGCAGGGCTGCCGACAGCGTCGGCTCATCGAGTTCACGCAGATCCGCGCGGCCGAACAGGGCCTGACTCGCCAACTGCACGGCGAGGGTATTCGCCTCGCCGTGCACCAGATTCGTCATTTCCTCGGCCAGCTTGCGCTGCGCTTCCCGAGCATGCGGACGCTCGGTCGTGGCCGACTCCAGCTCGGCCAACTCCTCGCGGGACAGGAAGGTGAACCAGCGCAGGTACCGCACGACATCGGCATCGGCGGTATTCACGAAGTACTGGTACCAGGCGTACGGGCTGGTCATCTCCGGATCGAGCCACAGGCTGCCGCCGCCGGTCGACTTGCCGAATTTCTTGCCGTCGGCCGAGGTAACGAGCGGCACGGTCAGCGCGTGTACCGACGCAGCATCGACGCGACGGTTCAGCTCCACGCCGGCGATGATGTTGCCCCACTGGTCCGAACCACCGACCTGCAGTGTGCAGCCGTAGTTGCGGCGCAGCTGGAGGTAGTCGTTGGCCTGCAACAGCATGTAGCTGAATTCGGTGTAGGAGATGCCCTCACCGTCCAAGCGCCGCTTGATGGTGTCGCGGGCCAGCATGACGTTGACCGAGAAGTGCTTGCCGATATCGCGTAGGAAGTCGACGGTCGATAGCTGACCGGTCCAGTCCATATTGTTGGCGATGATCGCGCCGGTGGGCGAGTCGTCGAGGTCGACGAAGCGCTCGAGTTGCGAGCGGATCCGGCCCGCCCATTCCGCGACGGTATCGGTCGAATTCATGGTGCGCTCGCCCACGTCGCGCGGGTCGCCGATGAGGCCGGTGGCACCGCCGGCCAGCACAATCGGGCGATGACCCGCGCGCTGGAACCGCTTCAGCGCAAGCAGCGGAACCAGATGTCCGGCGTGCAGGCTGGCCGCGGTGGGATCGAAACCCGCATACAGGGTCAGCGGCCCGGCGGCTATCGCCGCGCGCAGGGCTTCCAGGTCGGTGGACTGCGCGATCAGTCCGCGCCAGGTCAGTTCGTCGATGATGTCGCCGCTCACGCCTGCGCCTCGCTGGCGCTCGGCTCCGGCGTGCGCGAGGCGCGCTGGCACATGGTTCGCTCACTTCGTTCGCTCACGCTGTCCCATCTTTCCGCACCGGTCCCCGCGACCGGTATGGCCCTCAGTGTCGCCGTGCGCCGCCACGCAGGGCGAACCATTTTCGGTAAACGCGACAACGATCGACAGACCGCAGGTCTGCCGATCGTGTGCGTTATTCGGATGTTCAGCGAGCCAGCAGCTCCCGCACCGCGACGATGCTGTCGCGACGCTGCCAGGCGATCCAGACGAACACCACGCCGAGCACCAGCGGGAAGGGCGCCAGAGCGGCCGCGCCGAGCAGGAACACCTGGGTCAGGGCGGCGCAGACCATGGTGATGGTCAGGCCGACGGCTGCGGGGCCGGTCAGGCGGGGCACCAGCAGGCCGATGCCGCCGGCGAGTTCGACCAAGCCGGTGAAGTAGCGGAACCACTGGCCCCAACCGATCGTGTCGAAGGATTCGACCGCAGCATGCGCACCCAGCAGCTTCGGGGCGGCGGAGGCGATGATGAAGAACAGCCCGAGCAGGATCTGCACGGTCCAGAGCGCGATATTCATCTTCTTGCTGGGGCGGTGGGCAACGGCGGCGGCGGTGATGGGGGCGGCGGAGGCGATGGCGGTCATCTGTCTATCCTTCGGTTCGGTCGCGGCGGGTGCAGCGCGTTCAACAGATAGGACGGACACCGCGCCGAAAACTCATCGCTGATCCCGAAAATTCTTGTGACCTGGCGTTATACCGCTTCCATCGGAGCGCGCGGGCTGCGCCGGTAGACCGAGACCGCCGGTGATGCGAGCCAGAATCGCCACGGTACATCCGCCGCGCTGCTGACCCCGACGCGCGGGCCGTTGGAAATCTCGGCGGGGTCGATCGCGCCGTTGAGTTCCAACCGGATCGGCGAGGCAGGGTCGAAGAGCGGAGTTCCATAGTCGCTCAGCGTGATTCCAAGCGCGCTGCCGAGATTTCCTGGGCCCCTTGCCAAATCGGCGTCGGTGCGGGCTGGTGGCCGTCGATCCCTTGCCGTCTCCAATCCGGCGATCACTTCGCCGGACCTGATGAGTACCGCGCTCGCCGTGCCGTCCGGACCGCTGGTCACGTTCACGCACATGTGCATGCCGTAGCTGAGGTAGACGTACAGCACTCCTGCGGGCCCGAACATCACCGCATTGCGCTTGGTCCGCCCGCGTCCGGAATGCGATGCCGGATCCGGCCACGGTCCGGCCGGATCGCCGCCATATGCCTCTACCTCGACGATGCGCACGCCGACCGGTCCGGACCACAGCGTCGAGCCGAGCAGTCGGCGGGCCGCGGCGGGCGGTTCGACCGCGAGTTCTTCATTTCGCACGACTCTCAATTGTTCCCGAAAGTCAGACGTAGCGACTGTGCTGGCCCGAGCGCAGCGTGACGAGGTCGTCGATGATCACCGCGGCGTAGCCGACAGCGACCAGCACTGCCAGCTGTGCCCAGGCGACCCATACGACACCGATCGGGATGGTGACGGCCACCGCAGCGGCGGCGAGCAGTCGCGACCACGGGCGCGGCAGACCCAATGCGAGCCGGAAACAGAATTGTCCGAAGAAGTACAGCGCGACGCCGCCGGAGAGCGCGGACGCCGCGGCGATGGAAGCGCGTTCGTTGCCGTGCGCGATGGTCATATTGATGCCCGCAGCGGCGACCGTAATGCCGATCAGCAGTGGGTAGAGCGCATAGCCGTAGGCGAGCAACGCGGGACGCGAGCGTTCCCGCGCGGGAACCGCGGCAAGCGCGTGCTCGCCGCGCTCGTCGTCGATCCCGAAATAGGCCCACCACAGCACATAGACCAGGCAGAGGCCGAGTGCGACGGTGGCGGTCAGCGGCACCGTCAGCTTCTCCCCTGCCAGTCCCAGACCGATCGCGACCACCGATTCACCGATGGCGACGATGATCACCAGCCCGTTGCGCTCACAGAAGTGGCTGGCCCGCACCACGAAATCGCGGGTGTCGACCAGGTACGGGCTCAGTATCTGCACCGCGAGTGCCGAGGCCCAGCACAGGTATTGCCACCAGCCGTGCACGAATCCGCCCGCGAGCACGAGCCCTGCCGCGAGCGCGTTCAGTGGCGCGAGGCGTTTGATCGCTTGGCTGGCCGAGGTGCCGCCGCTGACCCAGAACAGTGCCGTGTGCACGGTGTTGACCAGGACGTATCCGAGACCGAAAGCTAGACCCGTGCCGTGGAACGCGTCCGGGATCGCCAGCGCCAGCACGAAGAAGCCGAACATGCCGATCAACAGCAGCGTGCGGCGCTGCGAACTGCTCGGCGCCACCTCGTTGGTGAGCCAGACGTAGCCGCTGTACATCCACCAGATAACCCCGAACAGCACCACCACCTGAGCCAGTGCCTCCCAGCCGGGATGGTGGGTGAAGACGTGGGTCAGCTGGGTGATGGTGAAGACGAAAACGAGATCGAAGAACAGCTCCAGGGTGGAAACCCGAACCTGACCTCCGTCCACGTTTGTTTCCGTGGTCTGGCTGGTCACGGCAGGATCGTAAAGCAACGCCCCGCAATGGTCACCCGAGGACGTCGGTCCCCATGTAGAGCCCCCCGAGTTTGCTCGGGTTCACCTGGAAGCGCAGGTTGTGGATGTGGCCGTCGATGATGTCGTAGGTGAACGCCGCCACCGGATTGCCCTCGATGCGCGCCAGCGCACCGAGTTCCCCGTTGATATGCGCTGGCTCGAGGACGATGCCCGCGACCGACGGCTTGGCGAGTACGCCGAGGACCCAGCGGGCCACATGATCGGGTCCGTACAGCGGACGCCGGGCCGCGGTGACCACGCCGCCGCCATCAGACCATGAGGTGACATCGGGGGCGAGCAGATCCATCAGGGCATTGAGATCGCCACCGGCGCAGGCGGCCATGAATTGTTCGGTGATGTGGGTGCGCTCGGCCTTATCGGTATCGAAGCGCGGGCGGCGGGACTGCACATGTGAGCGGGCCCGATGTGCGATCTGCCGGACGGTGGCCTCGGGCTTGTCGAGGGTGTCGGCGATTTCGGCGTGGCTGTAGCCGAAGACCTCGCGCAGCAGGAAGACCGCGCGCTCCACCGGATTCAAGGTCTCCAGGACCACCAGCATCGCGGTGGAGACGGTGTCGGCCAACTCGGTCTCCTCGGCGATATTCGGTGAGGTCAGCAGGGGTTCGGGAAGCCAAGGGCCGACGTAGGTTTCGCGTTTGGCCTTGGCGGAGGTGAGCCGGTTCAACGACAGGTTGGTGACTGTGCGCACCAGATAGGACTTGGGGTGCTGGACCGCCGACTGATCGGTTTCATTCCACTTCAGCCAGGTGTCCTGGAGGATGTCCTCGGCATCGGTGACGGTGCCGAGCATCCGGTAGGCGGTGGAAAAGAGCAGCCGCCGGTGTTCGATGAATGGATCCCGCGCGGGCGTAGCGTCGACCATTTGGCCCATGCTCCTATTGCAAGTCCGGATTTGGCAATCCAGCTTTCGGGACGAACGCGGAAACCGCCCGCCTGGGCTGGCGGACGGCTCATCCGGTTCATACGGTCCGACGCGTGGCCTTGCCGCCCTTGGACAGCTGGACCGAGACCGTCATCTTCTTGCTGAGCTTGAAGCTCGGCAACGGGCTGCTGCTCACGCTCTCCTTGTACAGCACGGCGGCGCGTCCGGTCAGGTAGAACCGGCCGGGGGTGTCGTCGACCTTGGTGAACTGGATGACAGCATCCGTGCGCCCCAAGCTGACGGGCTGGTGGAAGTAGCCGAACCGGAACGGCTTGACCTTCTTGCCCTTCAGCTGCCGCGCGATGGTGTCGGCGGCGTACGCCGCGGTCGGCATACCGGACTGGCAGGTGCCGTGGATCTGTCCCCAGGCCTGGCGCACTGCGGCGGCATCGCCGATGGCATGGATGTTCGGGTGCGAAACCGACCGCAGGGTCGGATCGACCACGATGAGCCCGCGCGCATCGGTTTCGATGCCCGACTGTGCGGCCAGTGGCGAGACACGGACGCCGGTGGTCCACAGGGTCAGATCGGCCGAAACCAGTTCGCCACTGGCGAGTTCGACCGCGTCCGGCAGCACCTTGGTGACCGACTGGCCGACCTGACGAGCCACGCCGAGCCGATCGAGTGCCTTGTTCAGATAGGCACGGGCCTTATCGCCCATCATCGCGCCCGGTTCGGTCCTGCTGATCAGCGTGACGCGCAGGCCCGGGAAGCTTTCAGCGATTTCGGCTGCCGCCTCGATACCGGTCAGACCGCCGCCACACACCGCGACAGTGCCACCATTGGCCGCAACCACCGCGAGGTGTTCAGAGAATCGGTGGGCGGTGCGCGGATCGTTCAGGGTCCAGGCGTGATCGTCGGCGCCGGGCACGATGCTGGTGTCGGTGCTGCTGCCGAGTGCGTAGACCAGCTCGTCGTAGTGCAGCGTGCCGGTGCCATCGAGGTAGACCCGCTGGGCCTCGGGATCGATGGAAGTTGCCCAGCCCTGGACGAATTCGATGCCCGTACCCGCCAGGATTTGCGGGATCCGATTATCGGCCAACTCCTGCCCCGCGGCGATCTGGTGCATGCGCAGCCGCTCGGTGAAGCGGGCGGCCGGGTTGACGAGGGTGATCTTGACATCGAGCTTGCGGGTACGCCTGGCCAGCCGAATGGCGGCCAGCATGCCGGTGTAGCCCGCGCCGAGTACGACGATCCGATGCGTGGTGGTGGTCATGGCTTGCTCCCGTGGTCGGTGTCACCGGGGCAGGTTGTTGGTTGGTGACGACCATCGGACAAAGCAGCACCGCCGGACGTGACAGCCACGCGATGTGACGTGGGACACCCACCGGATCAGGGGTGAAATGGGGACGCTCCCGGATGTGGTCAGGGGCCGGTGATCCTTACCGTCTGCGGCATGTCTTCGGTTTCCCGGCCGCGGTGGTTGCGGCGGTTTCTCTCGATCGGCGTGGCGGTCACGACGATTTTGCTGCTATCGGTTGGCGGCTGCGTGACGTGGGTGTACAGCAGTGCGTCCATATCTACTGTCGGCAGTACCGAATTCAATAACGAACTCGCGATTCCGCCGCTGGCGCAGTCTCGGGTGCGAGCGGACGGTACGCGGGTCTTCGAACTCGAAATGCGTTCGGGGCAAAGGGAATTCCGTGCGGGTCAGTCGACCGGGACATGGGGGTTCAACGGAGACTATCTCGGACCAACGCTGCGGGCGCGGCGCGGGGAGAAGGTAGAAGTCGCAGTTCGGAACAATCTTTCGGAGCAGTCGACGGTGCACTGGCACGGGATGCATCTGCCCGCGGCAATGGATGGCGGGCCACACCAGATGGTGCAGGCCGGTGACACGTGGACACCGCACTGGACAGTGGACCAGCCCGCCGCCACGCTCTGGTACCACCCGCATCCGCACGGTGCGACCGAAGAGCACGTCCGGCGTGGTCTCGCGGGGCTATTCCTACTCGATGACGAAGTGTCCGAAGGGCTTTCGCTGCCGAAGAACTACGGCGTCGATGATCTGCCGGTGATCGTCCAGGACGTGAAATTCCGTGGCAATCAGCTCGATTCGTCACACGGCATGTTCCGCGACGTCGGGTTCCTCGGCGACCGGACCATGGTGAACGGAACTCTCACGCCCTATCGGAGTGTCGGCGATGAGCTCGTGCGGTTGCGGTTGCTCAATGCTTCGACGGCGCGGATCTACACCTTCGGCTTCGCCGACGAACGCCACTTCTCGCTGGTCGGCACCGACGGCGGACTGGTGGAACATCCGGTCGCGCTCGATCGGGTGCGGTTGTCGCCGGGCGAACGCGCCGAGATCGTGGTTCGCGTGCGGCCCGGCGAACGGACGGTGCTGCGCAGCACGAAACTCGATGCGGGACTGAACTTCTGGACGCAGCGATTCTCAGGCGGTGACGACAGCTTCGACATCCTCGAATTGCGTGCGGCCTCGACATTGCGGCAATCGCCGGAATTGCCTGCGGTACTGACACATCCATCCACACCGGATGGCTCGGATTCCGTGCGCGAGCGAAACTTCGAACTGAATCTGAGTGGTATCAACGGCAGTCCGATGGCAATGGATCGGATCGATCTGACGGTCACTCGCGGCACCGCCGAAACCTGGGTGGTGCACAACAACGACGGCATGCCGCACAACTTCCACATTCACGATGTGCAGTTCCGCGTCCTCGAATTGAACGCCGCACCGCCGCCCGAAGCGCTGACCGGCCCGAAGGACACCATCTTCCTGCCGCCGAATACCACCGCGAAACTCGCCATGCGGTTCGACGGACCCGCCGATCCGAACTCGCCGTACATGTATCACTGCCACCTGCTCTGGCATGAGGACCAGGGCATGATGGGCCAGTTTGTCGTGGTCGAGCCCGGCCAGTCGGCCGGAACACCAACACATCACCACTAACGGGTCTTGCCCAGCGAACCAGAGCGCGCTAAATTCATCACACAGTGAATTCAACACTCGATGAATTGAGGCGTCCCATGACGGACCTGCACTCATCCCACGCCGTCGAGGTTCGCAACCTCACCGTGCGCCGCGGCGGCCGCGAAGTCCTACACAACATCTCGCTGACCATCCCGCGCGGTTCCATCACCGGACTGCTCGGACCGTCGGGATGCGGCAAGACCACGCTCATGCGCAGCGTCGTCGGAACCCAGATCGTGGCGTCCGGCGAGATATCCGCGCTCGGACTACCGGCGGGCGCAGCGGAACTGCGGCATCGGATCGGTTATGTGACCCAGGCACCGAGCATCTACCGCGATATCAGCGTGCGCGAAAACGTCGCCTACTACGGCGCGCTCTACGGCCGTGATCGCGACGACATCGACACAGCCATAGCCGCGGTCGGTCTGCTCGACAACGCCCATCAGCGCGGCGACGAGCTCTCCGGCGGCCAGGAGACCCGCGCATCACTGGCCTGCGCCTTGGTCGCGCAGCCGGAGGTGTTGATCCTGGACGAACCGACGGTCGGCCTGGATCCGGTACTGCGCGTCGACCTGTGGAAACAGTTCCACGAGTTGGCCGCCAACGGAACGACACTGCTGGTCTCCAGCCACGTGATGGACGAGGCCGAGCACTGCGACAAACTGCTGTTGATGCGCGAGGGCGATCTGCTCGCCGAGCTCAGCCCGGACGAACTGCGCACCGAGACCGGTGAGCAGAACCTCGAACAAGCCTTCCTCACTCTGATCACGATGGGACGTGCGGCATGACTACCACCCTCATACCGCGCCACCGGACACCGACGCTGCGTCCCTATGTCGCGACGACCGGACGCATCCTGCGTCAGCTGCGCAACGACCACCGCACTGTCGCAATGATTCTCGTGGTTCCCGCGGTCCTGATGGCGCTGCTCTACTTCATCTACAAGGACGCCCCGACCAACCCGTTGAACCCGGTGCCGATCTTCGACCGCGTCGGCATCAGCATGCTCGGCATCCTGCCGTTCATCGTGATGTTTCTGATCACGGCGATCGCCATGCAGCGCGAACGCACCTCCGGCACCTTGGAGCGGTTGCTGACCACACCGCTGTCGAAGCTCGATCTGCTCGCCGGCTACGGCACCGCCTTCTCGCTGGCCGCGGCGGCACAGGCGGCGGTGGCCTGTCTGGTCTCCTTCGGGCTGCTCGGCCTGGATTCGGCGGGCAGTCCGGTCTGGGTGGTGGTGATCGCCATGGTCGACGCGATCTGCGGCGTCGCACTCGGGCTATTGGCAAGCGCCTTCGCACGCACCGAATTCCAGGCCGTGCAGTTCATGCCGGTGGTGGTCGCACCGCAGATCTTCCTGTGCGGCTTGCTTGTTCCGCGCGGACAGTTGCCCGGCTGGTTGGAGGCGATCAGCAATGTGCTGCCGTTGAGCTATGCGGTCGATGCGCTGCAACAGGTTTCGACACATTCGGATGTCACGGGTCAGATGCTGCGTGATCTGGCTGTCGTCGCCGGATTCGCCATTGTCGCGCTGTGCCTGGGCGCGGCCACGCTACGACGGCGGACCACGTGACGGCCGAGGAGACCGCACCGGACCCGACGACCAACGGCGACCGGGGCACTCGCTCCGGTCGCCGGCCGGGTCGCTCCGGCGCCCGCGAGGACATCCTCGCTGCCGCCCGCGCCCGCTTCGCCGAAATCGGTTTCGACAAGACCTCGATTCGCGCCGTCGCCGCCGACGCCGGGGTGGATCCCGCGCTGGTCCACCACTATTTCGGGACCAAACAGCAACTGTTCGCCGCGGTGGTCGAGTTGCCGATCGATCCTGAGGCCACGCTGCGTCTGATCGAGGCCGCGCCGCTGGATCGGCTCGGCGAAACCATTCTCGGTTCGGTGCTCGCGGTATGGGACTCCCCCGCTGGTCCCGGGATCGTCGCGGCGGTGCGCAGCATTCTCGCGGGCGGTGATACCGCGCTGGCCAGGACATTTGTCCTGGATGTCGTCCTGGAACGGGTACGGATGCGGATCGCGAAGCCCGAGGATGACGGTCGCGCCCGGGTCGCGCTGGTGGGAACGCAGATGATCGGCGTGCTGGTCGCGCGCAAGATCCTGGAGATAGAACCGCTGGCCTCGATGCCGGGTCCCGAACTGGTCGCGGCCGTCGCCCCCACGCTGCAGCGCTATCTCACCGGTGAAATTGATACTCCCGCACCGTGATTCGCGGTGGCGCACGCTATCGTGCGCCACCGAGCGGATAACTGCTCAGGCGTCGGCGTGCTGGCTGGTGAAGGCGGCGTGCTCGGCGTCGGTGACATCGCGGGCCTCATCGATCAGCAGCACCGGAATGCCGTTCTCGATCGGGTAAGCGCGGCGCAGGCGCGGGTTGTAGAGGGCGGTCGCGCCCTTGTCGTCGCGGACCAACAGCAGCGGACCCTTGTCCTGCGGGCAGGCGAGCAGGCTCAACAGTGTGGCGTCCAAGGCGGTTTCCTCCGGCATGATCGATAACTTACCCGGCGCCTAGAACCGTTCCGCACCCGAACCGCCCGACGGCGGCTCGGGCATGGGCGCCCGGCGGAACGAGATGTAGCGATGCCCGAAGAAGCTCGCGATGGCGACCAGACCCATCACCACCACCGCGGCCGGCCTACTCGGCAGATGCAGCACCGAAACGGCCAGCGACAGCAGTGCGATATTCATCAGCAGCCCACCGGAATTGACCGCCACGAAGCGAACGAAATCGCGCAGCATATGTCCGCGCACCCGGAAGACCAACGTGCGATGCAGTACGAACGCGATAACGATGCTGACGGCATAGGCGGCGACGACCGCGACCGCGGGCGGCACCCGCTCGCCGAGCACCGACAGCCACAGCAGCGTCAGCACCATCCCCAGCGCGGTATTGAACGCACCGACCATCGCGAAGGCGATCTCCTGCCGACGCACCAGCCGCAGCAGCAGACCCGGATCCTCGGCACCGGTCGCGCCCGCATGATCCGCCGTGAATTCGGCCTGCTGGTCAGCTGTCAACGAGATACTCCCGCCAGATCGGGTTCCGAAACAGACGCGGTCACCGGCGGTTCGGTCCGCTGCGCGTCGTCCTCGTCGCGCTCGCGACCGCGCACGAACATCCACTGCAATGCGCCGATTCCGAACAGCCCGAGCAGTATCGCGACCCCGCCGATCTTCCACCCCGGCGGCCGCCAGGTCAGCTCCAGGTCGCCGTTCTTGGTACCGGCCGGAATATCCACGGCGACGAAGGTTTTCGCGACCACGTCAAAGGGGATCGCCCGGCCGTTCAGCTTCACCTGATAGCCCGGCCAGCCCAGCCGGGCGAAGACCACGCGACCACCAGTATCCGAACTCACGCGAACCCGGCTGGTCAGCTCCGATTCCGACACCGACGTCGCGGTGCCGCCCGAGACCGTCGACACCCGGCCGTTCTGCGTGGACAGCAGCCCACCCACTCGCTCGAGCACCGCGATGTACTGCTCATGGTCCGGGTAGTCGACCCAATGCCAGCCAGATGGTGCGGGTTGATTGCGCGCGTCCGGGTACAGCGCCTTCTGCAGCACTACCCGATCCACCTTCATCAGGTCGACGATCGTCATACCGGTAGTGGGCTCCGTCGCGAAGGCCCGCCGGAAGGCATCGGGGCAGACGCTGGTGTCCCAGCGCATGCACAGCATTTCACCGAACCAGAAGTGCCCGTTGGGCGTATAACCGCTGACGTAGGTCTTCTCCAGATCCTTGGCGTAGTTACCGAAGACCAGCGATCCGTACGCGCCCCGCAGCGAACGATCCTCCGGCCGGATCAGCCCGCGATCGGCCAATTGCAAGGTGGTGCCCCGAAATTCGGGAAACGCGGCCTTCATCTGCGACCGCTGCTCGGGCAGATTCCAGCTCATCGGCGTCGGCTGTGCCGCACGCACCTGCAGGAACGCGATCGGGAACACCGAAACGATGGTCAACGCGCAGGCCGCCGCCATGCTCTTCTTCATCCCGAGCCACACGACGGCCGCGCCGAGCACGGCGATTCCGACCGCCGCCACCACATGCCAGATGACCTCGCGCGGCGCCGCCGAGAACGACCGCACCCACAGCAGCCCGATCAGCACGCCCGCTGCGATACCGCGGCCACGCCAATTCTCGAAGGTGGCGAAGCGGCCGAGCAGCACGCACACCAGCACCAACAGTCCGAGGGCCAGCATCGGCAACACTCGCGCGGGCCAGCGCAGCGGGCCGATGGTGCCCGGCCCCGCCGTCCACATCAGCGCCATCAACGCGACGAGCGCGATCGCGCTGAACTCCCGCCACGAAGCGCGCGCCTTGCGCCAGTCGACGAAGGC
This sequence comes from Nocardia sp. NPDC049737, assembly GCF_040674755.1. Lineage (NCBI taxonomy): Bacteria > Bacillati > Actinomycetota > Actinomycetes > Mycobacteriales > Nocardiaceae > Nocardia > Nocardia sp. NPDC049737. The sequence continues at coordinate 12,538 of NZ_JBFANH010000023.1, forward strand.
CAGCGCCGGAATCAGGAACCAGGCGATATAGACCACCGGCATCGGCTGCACATAACCCCACCAGGAGTTGTACGCGGGCAACGAGCTGGGCAGGCTGGCATTGAGCGATTCCGACCATGGCACGGTCAGGAACTGGTCGTTATTGATCTGAGCCGTGCCGCGCCACGTCACCTTCGCCGACAGCATGCTCGGCAGATAGGTGGCCAGCCCTGCCACCGCAGCACAGCCCGCGACCGCGAGCAGTCGCAGCGACGGCTGCCATTTGCGTTGGTAAACAACCTCCCCCACGGCCACCGCGCCGATCATCAGCCCGGCCTCGACCGCGGGGAAAATGTATTGCACCGAGATGGCCAGATACAGGAAAACGAAGGTCGGGATCGGCCCGCCACGTCCCCGTGCGTAGCGCACGCTGGATGCCCATGCATGCACCAGCCACGCGGTACCGGTGAAGGCGGTGTACCAACTGGCCTCGTCGAAGAACAGCAGCCAACCGGTGAACGGAATCGACACACCCGCGACGGCGGCCCACGGCAGCCGCGCCCCGTACTCCAGGCAGATGCGGTACACACCGGTTCCCAGGACGACCGCGAAGATCAGCTTGATCACGGTGGTGTAGAGCGCGATATTGTCGACCGAGGGCGCGATCAGATCGATCAGCAGTTGCGGCGGATTCAGCAGGCCCGCCTCCTCAATGGCGTAGTCGCCTGCCATCCAGTGCTCGGGGACCAGCACCGGGAACTGTCCGTCGCGCAGGGACCGGCCGAGCATCACCCACAGCGGGCCGTACTGCGACTCACTGTCATCCGTGTAGAAATGCCTGGCATTGGCCAGCAGGACGGCAACATATCCGGCGATCACACCGAGCGCGGTTATGAATCCCCACTTGTACACGTCCCGCCGGGCGGGGGCGCTGCTTTCCACCACGAGTTCCAGACCCTACAGGGCGCACTCGTCGAGGGACACCTCCGATCGGGATGCACGGATCGACCGCTACGAGACCACGTCCGCCAATTCACGATCCGGCTCGCCGGGGCTCGGATGATCCGCCGCCGGCGGCTCCGGGGCCCGACGCCGCGATCGCACCCACAGCCACTGCAGCACCCCGATGGCGGCGATGCCGAGCGCTGTGGTGCCGATTCCGATCTTCCAGCCCGGCGGCCGCCAGGTCAGCACCAGTTCGGCGTTCTGCGTGCCGGCGGGTATGTCGACGGCGACAAAGGACTTCGCCACGGTGGTGATCGGGATCTGCTTACCGTCCAGGGTCACCCGGTAACCCGGCCAGCCGAGGCGCGCGAATACCACCTTGCCGCCGCCGGCCGAGGACACCCGTACCCGGCTGGTGGTATCGGTCTCCGAAATCGATGTCGCTGTCACATTTTTCGCATCCGCGACGCGACCGTTCACCGTCGAGATCAGACCGTCCACGCGTTCCAGCACCGAGATGTAGCGCTCGTGGCCGGGATAGTCGACCCACTTCCAGCCCTCCGGTGCCGGCTGATTGCGCGCATCGGGGAACAGGGCGCGCTGCAACACCACCCGGTCCAGCTTCATCAGATCGACAAGGGGACGGCCGGTGGTCGGCTCCGGGGCGAACATCCGCCGATAGGCGTCCGGGCAGACGCTGCTGTCCCACCGCATGCACAGCAGTTCGCCGAAATAGAAGTGACCGGTCGGGGTGTACCCATTGACATAGGTCAGCTCGAGCGATTTGGCGTAGTTGCCGAAGACCAGAGATCCGTAGGCGCCGTCGAGGCTCATATCGTCGCGCTGCAGTAACCCGCGCTCGCCGAGTTGGATCGTGGTACCGGGAAAGTCCGGGAACGCGGCCTGCGCCTCGGACCTGTTGGTCGGCAGATGCCATGTCATCGGTGTCGGCTGAGCGGCATTGACCTGATAGAACGCGATCGGGAACATCGCGACGATGATCAGCACACCCGCGGTGGCCAGACTCCGGTTACGCCCCAGCCATACCGCTCCGGCGGCGAGCGCGCCGATCGCGGCGGCCGCCAGTACGTGCCGGACCACATTGTGTGGATCCGCGGAAAAGGACCGCACCCACAGCAGACCGATCAGCACAGCGGCAGCGACGCCGCGACTCTTCAGATCACGGACGGTGGCGTAGCGCCCGAGTAACACACAGACCACCACGAGCAGGCCGAGCGCGAGCATCGGCAGCACCCGCACCGGCCAGCGCAGCGGACCGATCGAACCCGGTCCGGCACTCCACATCAGCATGATGATCGCGAACAGTGCGACCCCGCTGAGCTCGCGCCAGGATTCGCGGGCGCGCCGCCAGTCGATGAAGGCCAACGCTGGAATCAGGAACCAGGCGATATAGGTGACCGGCATCGGCTGGATATAGCCCCACCAGGAGGTGAACGCGGGCAATGTGCTCGGCAGACTGGCATTCAGCGATTCCGACCACGGCACCGTCAAGAACTGGTCGTTGTTGATCTCCATAGTGCCGCGCCAGGTCACCTTCGCCGAGAGCATGCTCGGCAGAAAGGTCAGCAATCCGGCCAGACCGGCACCCGTCGCGGCGGCGGTCAACCGCGCCACCGGCTGCCATTTGCGTTGGTAGACGAGCTCGCCCACCGCGACGGCGAGCAGCATCAGCGCCGCCTCGACGGCCGGGAAGATGTACTGCGTGGAGATGGCCAGGTAGAGGTAGATGAAGACCGGAATCGGCCCGCCGAGACCGCGGGTGTAGCGCACCGACGACGCCCAGGCATGGACCAGCCATGCGGTGCCGGTGAGCGCAGTCATCCAACTGGCCTCGTCGAAGAACAGGAAGAAACCCGACAGCGGGAACGCGACACCCGCGACCGCGGACCACACCGGCCGCGCACCGTATACCAGGCAGATCCGGTAGACACCGAGCGCAGCGATGATCGCGAAGATCAGTTTGACGACGGTCGCGTACACCGCCATGTTGTCGACCGACGGCGCGATCAGATCGATCAGCAGCTGCGGCGGGTTGAACAGGCCGGCATCATCCATCGTGTTGTTGCCCGACATCCAGCGCTCGGGCACCAGCACCGGGAAGGTGCCGTCACGCAGCGCGCGTCCCAATCCCACCCAGAGTCCGGTGTACTGGGATTCGGTGTCGTCGGTGTAGAAGTGCCGTGCGTTGGCCAGCAGTACCGCCAGGTATCCAGCGATGACACCGAGTGTGCAGACGGCACCCCATCGGTACACCTCCCGACGTGAATCGGGCTCCCTGTCGCGGGCGTCGGGTCCTGCGTTTTTCGCCTCCGTCACTGCACCAACCGTCACGAGTTCCAAACCCTACAGCGCACAGTCGAGCTTGGCATCGAACCGCCGACACCACCATGATGGTGCGATGAGCTGCTCCGGAATGCCGTATGCGTACCGTGTTAAAGTTCACGGCGGCTCGGGCTCTGCTGTCCAGCGGAGATTACCGGCACGCACCGTCATCGAAAGTCGATCCAGCTGATGCCGATTCCCACCGCCCACCCCAACGGCTCGCCCGCGGGTGCGACCAACGGACGCCCCGCTCGGCCGGGCGCCGACCAGCCGCACGCGGTATCGGTCGTGGTGCCGATCTATCGGGGCGAAGAAACCATCGGTGGACTTGTCGAAGAACTGCACCGGCTGACCGATCCCACCGACACTCCCGGCGGCGTCGCCTTCACGGTCGGCGAGATCATCCTGGTACACGACCACGGTCCCGACCGCTCCGATGTGGTGCTGCAGGAACTCGAGCAGACGTATCCGGAGGTCCGCGTCGTCTGGCTCAGCCGCAACTTCGGGCAGGACGCCGCAACCATCGCCGGAATGTCGGCCGCCCGGGGCGACTGGATCGTCACCATGGACGAGGACGGCCAGCACGATCCCGCCTTCATCGGCGCATTCCTGGACGCGGCCCTGACCGAGCGCGCCGATCTGGTCTATTCGAAGCCGACCAACACCCGCCCGCACGGATTCCTGCGCAATATCACCTCGCGCGGCGCGAAGGTGGTGCTCGCGACGATCTTCGCCTTCCCGGACTCCACCCGATTCGAAAGCTACCGGCTGATCCGCGGCGATATCGGCCGCCAACTCGCCGAGGTCGCCTCCAACGGCGCCTACCTCGACGTCGCGCTGACCTGGGTGGTCGGCACCGTCGCCCAGGTGCCGGTGACCTTGCGCGCCGAGGGCCGTGAGGACTCCGGCTACAACTATCGCCGTCTGTTCTCGCTGTTCTGGAAAATGGTTCTGTGCAGCGGAACCCGGGGCCTGCGGCTGGTCAGCCTGCTCGGGGTAACCCTCGCGCTGGCCGGTGGCGTGATGGCCGCCTTCGTCGTATACGAGGCGCTCACCGCCGATAATTGGGCGCCCGAGGGCTGGGCCTCGATGATCGTCGTGCTGCTGCTATGTTCGGGAACGATCTTGTTCTCGCTGGGACTCATCGCCGAATACCTCGGTGTGGCTTTGCATATCCTCGTCGGCAAGCCGTTGTACCTGACCGTCGGTTCGCCGACGCCGCGCCCGGCGGATAACCGAGAAATGACCACAACCGCCGCCAGCAGGGAGAACGACCAGGTTGAGCACTGACCGAGTCATCTTCAGCCGCCCGTTCCGGGCCCGCCGCGAACTGGCCAATCTGGAGGCCGTTCTCGCCTCCGACCACAGTCACGGCGACGGGCGGTTCACCGCCTCGGCCACCGCGAAGCTGAAGACCATCACCGAGGCGCCGCATGCGCTGCTGACGACCTCGTGCACCTCCGCACTGGAGATGGCGGGTCTGCTGCTCGAGCTCGGCCCCGACGACGAGGTGATCGTGCCGAGTTTCGCGTTCACGTCGACCGCGACGGCCATGGCACTGCGCGGCGCCACCTGTGTCTTCGCCGATATCGACCCGGAAACAGGCAATTTGGATCCCGAATCGGTCGCCGCGGTGATCACCGAGCGAACCAAGGCCGTTGTGGTCATCCACTACGGCGGGGTGGCCGCCGATATGGCCGGGCTGCTCGCACTCGCCGACGCGCACGGCATCGCCATTGTGGAGGACAATGCGCACGGCCTCGGCGGCCGGTGGCGCGATCGCCCACTGGGCACCCTCGGCACCCTCGGTACGCTCAGCTTCCACGACACCAAGAACGTGCACTGCGGCGAGGGCGGTGCACTACTGCTCACCGACGAGATCCTCATGTCGCGCGCCGAGATCATCCGCGAGAAGGGCACCGACCGCGCTCGTTTCCTGCGCGGCGCGGTGGACAAGTACTCCTGGCAGGATATCGGCTCCAGCTATCTGCCCAGCGAGCTCAACGCGGCGGTGCTGGACGCGCAGCTGGACGAATTCGAGACGATCCAGACCGGACGGCACCGGGTTTGGGACGCGTACGCCGCCGCACTGCCGGACTGGGCCCGCCGCAACGATGTCCGGCTCATGGCGGTGCCCGAGGACCGAACACATACCGCGCATCTGTACTACCTGCGCACACCTACCGAGCGGCAGCGCGACGATCTGATCGCACATCTGGCCGCACGCGGTATTTCGGCGCCGTTCCACTATGTTCCGCTGGATTCCAGCCCGGCCGGACTCAAACTGGGCCGCACCCCGAAGCCCTGTCTGCGCAGCGCCGAATTCTCGGGAACCGTTGTTCGCCTGCCACTTTGGCCCGACCTCACCGACGATCAGATCGCCAGGGTCATCGACGCCGTCACCGCATACACCGTTTAGGCGAGCGCCGGGCCCGCCTCACGCGGTGAGCACGAACAGCTTCTCCCTGCCACCGGCGATCAGCGACCGCTGTACCACGCGCGCCTCGTAACCGCGGAAGAACGCGTCCAGAGTCGCCTCGCTGAACCGGCGCGCCTGTGCGCCGTCGCCCGCATCGGTGAACCGCTGGCCGATCGCGGCGAGCACCCGATTGTCGCTTGTGGCCAAGTTGCGAATCGGCTCCGCGATGATCACCTGCTTTCCCGCCGCCGCCAGCATCCGATCGATGACCGGAGCAGGTTCGGGCAGAAAGTGATACAGGCTCGACTGCATGATGACGTAATCGGCCTCGGGCAGTGGGGTATCGGAACGCAAGTTCCACACCACGCCGCGTCCACCCGCCCGGGCCAGCCTGGCGATGAATCGGCCGTTGAGGTCGAGTCCGGCGTATTCGATGGACCGGTCGCGCAGGTAGCGGGTGTACAGCGTCGCGGGCCCACAGCACAGGTCGACCACGCTGGCGCCATCGGGCACGAGTTCGGCTATCGCGCGATACCGAGCGGGGTAGTGCCGCCCATACAGCCCCCGCATCAACAGCTCGTAGATGGTTCCGCTGCGGTAGATAAGGCTCGGTCTCACTGCACCCCTGAACAGTTGTCGACGTGGCAACTACGCCACCCGGATGCGCCGGGCAGCCCGCGAGGAACCGCCCTCTTGGTAATGAATCAACCGACTCGCCAACACGATCCGGCGCGTCAAGCGTACAAGCCTACGGCTGCCGCTGCTGAGCGGCCGCTTCCTCGCGGATTTCGCGCAGTCTGGTCGCCGCATCCTTCGTGGGACGGGGCGGGAGCGCGGGTGGCGGGTGGCCGGCAGCTGTGGCGCTTCGGTCCCGGTGGCTTTGGCTTTGCCGCGACTGCCGACGTAGAGCCGGAACACGCCGTAACCGGCTAACAGCAGGATCGCCAGTGGCACCAGGGACAGCACCAGACTCTTCACGAACCCGATCACCATCAGCGCACCCAGCAGTGCCAATATGCCGACGCCCAGCTTGACCTTCCACGACATCTCGAAACCTCCGTTGTCGCCGCGGACCTGGCGTCCACGCTACCCCGCCGTTCCGGCCGAAAACCGGAACGACGGGGGACGGGCTCACTCGGTGCCGAAGATGTTTGCGGCCTCGTCCTCGGTGAGGATTTCGTACGCGTCGGATTCCCGGTTGTACCACCAGGTATCAGGTCCCGGCCGCGGGCGGCCCGCCGCCTGCACGGCCCGCGTCGACGGGCGGTAGGAGGAACTGCGCGGGATCTCGTCGACGACGTACACGATGTCGGGCCGCTGGTCCGGATCGAGTGCGCGCACCGCCTCGGTCACGTCCTTGGGTTCCAGCCGGAAACCGTTGCGGACGCTGACCGCCGCCGCCGCCACCGCATGCTCGCCGGCGGGCAGTTCGTACGCGACCTCCATATCGACCGCGGTGATGTCGTTGAGCACGTCGACGATGGGCTGGGTGAAGACCGGACCGCGTTCGGTGTGAATCACCGTGTCCGTGCGATCGACCAGCCAGTAGTCGCCGTCGCTGTCGCGGCGGAAGAGGTTTTCCGTCGGCATCCACGCATCGCCCGCGGTGAATACCCCGCGGAACCCGCCGTCGGAGAGGTCTACGCCATCGGTCGCCTTGCCGATCAGCAGACCGACCTCGTTATCCGCGCACCGACGCGCGAAGCCCGACCCGTCGGTCTGAATCTGTTCGGTGACCGGGTCGTAGGCGACCAACTCCACCTTGGCGGTGCCGGGCACGGGACGGCCCTTGCAGCCCGCCTTCACACCGGCCACATTGGCCAGCACCACGTCGCCCTCGATGGAGGCGTAGAACTCGAGCACCCGAGCAGGCGCGAACTGCTCGGTCGTGCGTCGCCACAAGCCCGCGGGCATGCCCGAGCCGATGAACAGGCGGATAGGGTGCCAAGCTGGGGTGGCAGTCGGCGGAGCCGACGCGGTGGGTGAACGCAGTCCGGACGAGAAGACTTCGGCGTCGAGAATGTCGCGCAGCATGGTCCAGGTGTAGGTGACCACCGTGACGCCGTAGCGATGCACCTCCTCGCCGAAACTGGTCGGATCCAGCGACCTGGCCAACGCGATCCGGCTGCCGCCCGCGATCGCGCCGCCGAGGCTCACCAGCAGACCGGACGAATGATGCAGCGGCGCAAGGCAGTAGACGGTGTCCTTGCGATCCAGATCGGCCGAGGTCGCGGTGCCGAAGGCCGACAGCGCCCAACGGTGGTTGGTGATGTATTTGGTCTCCAGCCGGTCACCGGTGCCGGTGACGAGCACGAACGCCAATTCCCGCGCCAGACCCGGATCCGGGCGATACCAGGCTGGCAGCTCCACCTGCGTCGGATCGATCTGTTCCAGGTCGATCACGTCTTCGCTCAACGGAATATCGAGAGCGCGCGCGGCGCCGCCGCCGAGCACCAGGACCCGCGTACCGGTAGCCGCCGCCGCTCGCAGATTCTCCGGATCCGAGACCAGGGCTTTGATGCCGGTGAGTTCGATGGCCCGCTCCAACTCGCTACCGGGGGCGAGTAATACGGACACCGCACCGATACGGGACAGCGCGGCGACGGTGGCCAGCGCGCTCGGCCTGGTCTCCATCACCACACCGACGCGCATGGCCGGGCGGATGCCGACGGAGATGAGCCCGCGCACGACATTATCGATGCGCACGTTCACTGCGGCGTTGGTGTGCACGCGATCGTCGAAGAGGAACAGATCGCGCAGCGGCGCCCGCCGCGCCTGCTCGGCGACCAGTCGCCCCAACGAGATGCGGGTATGCGGCTGGATCATGCCGAGCCGGGTCAGTCGCGGCAGTGCGCGTGCGGCTTCACCGGCGAGTTCGATCGACCCGCGCACGGTATTGCTGGCCAAGCCCTCCAGCACCTTGCCGACGCCCGCGCCCGCCTCGGCCAGGGTGGCCGCGGTGTGCACGACTCGTGTGGCCGCCGAATTCGGTCGGTTGGTCGCCACATGTTCGGTCATCGGCGCGATCTCCGGCGGCAGCGGCTGATCGCCGTCCATCCAATCGATCCACTGACGCACGAGCGGCCAGGTGTGCCTGGTCGCCATGCTGCCCGCGACGAGGCCGAAATGTCCTGCCACCAAACTGGCTTCGTATACCTCCGCGTTGGGCGCGGCCCGGACAATACCGCGCACCGCGGCGGGTTGGCCGATATCGTCGACCTCGCCGACGAACGCCAGGATCGGGCACTTCAGTTCGGCCAGTGAAATCGGGTGGCCCCGGATCACGAAGCCGCCGAGCATCATTCGGTTGTGCGCGACGAACTGCTTGAGCAGATCCGCCGCCGCCGGACCGGCGTAGCCGACCCAACCGTCATTATTGAGGAACCGACGCTGACGTTCCTTGGGTAGTAACGCCTCCCGGTCGTGCAGCTGGCGCAGGAAGTCGATGCGCGATTTGGCGGTCTTCACCGGATCGAGCATCTGGAAGCCGAGCCGGACCATCGAATCGGTGATCGGCAGCCGGGTCACCACATGGTCGGCCAGGAACTCCGCGACATCGGAGACCATGCCGTACGGCAGTCCGAACGGCATACCCGCGACCACATCCACGGGGCTGCCGAAGGTCACGATGCTCTCCACACCCTTACCGGACCGGTAGGCGGTGGCCTGATAGGCGAACATGCCGCCCTGCGAGTACCCCATCAGGTGCACATCGGCGCCGGTCGCTTCGCAGACTGTATCGATGGCGCTGTTGACCGCGAGGACGTGATCGGCCAGATCCCGTTCCCAGCCGCCCTCCTCACTTGCGGGCGAACCGAAATCGATCACCCAGCAGTCGATTCCGCCGCGATGCAGAATGCCGACCGCGCCGTCCTCGGCGTTGACATCCCAGATATCGGCATTGACCATCAGCGGCGGCACCAGGACCGCGACCGGGCGGTGTCCATGGCGGCCGTCCCGGGGCCCTCCGTGGTTACGCACGCTGTCGCCTGCGGGTCCGTCGCTCAGGCCGCGGCTCGGCGTCGGATCGTCGGGGAAGTAATGGCGCAGTCGATACATTCTGCGCCGTTCGACGATCTCGAACGGCGACGACTCGACATCGGTGCTCAACCCGCCGAAGCGGATGACCTCGAGGCCGTTCTGGGCCGTTGCCATCAACCGCTGCACCGACCCGACCACACTTTCCACATTCAACTTCACGATCGCTCCTGGCCCTACCCTGCAAAGTGACCCGCATCACACACCCCGATGTGCTCAGACGAGCTTCCCACACCGTGTATCCATTATGGGGCGGCTGTGACAGGTTCCATGCCAGGTCTGGGCCGATGATGCGGGATGTTCGCGGCGGCGGTGCGCAAAAGATACCGACCGCGCAGCTTGCTCGGTCCGCGCCGATCCATCCAGGGTCGTTATCGGCAGTTATCCGTATCGAGGTCATGTCGTAACCATCCGAAAAACAGACCAGCATTCTCGTGGCTTCTTCTTCGAGATTCGCGTGCGCACAGCATCTTTCGCGGTTTAGGATCGAAGCCGTTCGGAACGCAATGTCGCGTAAGCCAATTCGCACGGGAGAGTCGGTTACCGTCTGCATGCCTCGGTCCCGCCACTTCTCTCGGCAACCATGCCGCCATACCCAGCAGGCCTGCCGCCTGTCGAATTGTTGTGCACCACCGCCGATTTCGAAATGCGATCGACAACAAATACAGCACAATCGACCGTCTCGGTGACCATCTCAGGTGAGGACAACGCATGACCATCGAAATGCCAGTCCAAACAGAAACCAACGGGCACAAGAGCCTCAGCACCGGTGCCGCCCACCAGCTCGCGCACACCACAAAATCCGAGCCGCAGATGCAGGGCATCACCTCGCGCTGGCTCACCCGTGCGTTGCCGTGGACGCAGGTCAACGGTGGTATTTATCGTGTGAACCGACGGTTGACCCACACCGTGGGCAACGGTGAGGTCGAGTTCGTCATCGACGGCTCGCAAGCCAGAGTGATCCCGATGGAACTCACCGAACTTCCGCAATTGCGAGACTTCGACGACGAAGACGCGCTGCGGGCACTGGCCCAGCGTTTCGAGCAGCGTGACCTCGAACCCGGTACGGTGGTCGCCGAATTCGGCAATCCGATGAATCAGGTCATGCTGATCGTGCACGGCAAGCTCAGCAAGATCGGCACCGGTGAATTCGGCGAGCAAACCAAGCTCGGCATGCTGGGCGGCGGCGATTTCTTCGGCGATGAAACCCTCATCGACGGGTCCGGAATTTGGCCGGTGACCGTCAAAACCATCACTCAGACCACAATGCTGGTGCTGCCCCGGCAAAGGCTCGAGGAAATGCTCGAGAACACCCCGGCGCTGCGCGAGCAATTGTCCCGTATCGCCGACGCACCGGCGCGCCCGCAAAATACCAAGGGCGAGGCGAATATCGAGATCTCCTCGGGCCACTTCGGTGAGCCGTTGCTGACAGGCACCTTCGTCGACCTCGACGCCGCCCCGCGCGAATACGAGCTCAGCCTGGCCCAGAGCGTGCTGCGGGTGCACACGCGCGTCGCCGACCTGTTCAACGATCCGATGAACCAGGTCGAACAGCAGCTGCGGCTGACCATCGAGGCGCTCTACGAGCGACGCGAGAGCGACCTGGTCAACAATCCCGATTTCGGGTTGCTGCACAATTGCGACCTGAAACAGCGCATCTACAGCGAGTCCGGCGCACCGACGCCGGACGATATGGATGAGCTGTTGAGTATGCGGCGCAGTACGAAACTGTTTCTGGCACATCCGAAGGCGATCGCCGCCTTCGGTCGTGAATGTAGTAAGCGCGGTTTGTATCCGGATCCGGTCGAGGTGGACGGGCACCGCGTGTTCGCCTGGCGTGGCGTCCCGATCTACCCGTGCAGCAAGATCCCGGTCAGCGATACCCAAACCACCTCGATTCTTGCCATGCGCACCGGCGAGAAGGATCAGGGCGTCATCGGCCTGCACCAGACCGGAATTCCGGACGAATACGAGCCGAGCCTGAACGTCCGCTTCAAGGGCATCGACGACCAGTCGATCATCTCCTACCTGGTCAGCTGCTACTACTCGGCGGCCGTGCTGGTGCCGGACGCGCTGGGCGTGCTCGACAACGTCCTGGTCGCCCGGCAGGCGGACTGACCGGGGTGATGACCGATGTCGGTGCTCTCGCGCGCCTCGGCACCACCCGCCACCCACGAGGTGGCCGCCGCTGTCGCGGCACTGCTGTCCAACCTCGATACCCCTACTCCCCCGATACTCCCGCTGGAGGTTTCGGAACCGGAAACCACGACTCCACCTGAAAACGCCGAGATACCGGAAAGTACGGAATTACCCGAATGCACAGCAATACCCGAATCATCCGAAACCCAGGTGGTGGAGACTGATTCGCCAGAACTGGACCTACCTACCCAACCTGAGACGGTTGTTCCGCGGAGCCTGCGCGGACCCAGCGGCCTGGGCGCGGCTGCAGTCCTACTTCCGACGTCCACCACCACCCAAGCGGGACTACCTACTACTGAGGTACCCGACCCCGCACGCACACCTACTATCCGGGCGGCTGGTCTCCAGCCGCCACCGGTGGCGTTCAACGCCACATCGATCGCTGTCGGCGTGGCGCAGGGGGCTGCGCCGGCAGCAATCGAATCGGAACCTCCTCGGAGACGAATTCCATTCGGCCCCACCGGATTAGGTACCGCATCGGCCTACCTGCACGGCACCGCGGCACCGATTCCACCCCTGTACTGTCCACCGCCGTTGCGCGATGATCCGGCGTTGGCCGAACTGGTCAACGACGGGCTCATCGACTGGGCGCGCGATATCGGCCTTTACGCAGGGCGCCTGGACGAACTGCGCGATGCCGACTTCGGCCGATTGATCATGCTCGCCCATCCGGATAGCAACGATCCCAACCGGCTGCTCGCGGCCGCGAAATGCGCGGTCTCCGAATGGTCGGTCGACGATTACTACTGCGAGGAAGGAGCCGATGAGACCGCACCCGACGGCACGCCGTCCAGCGCCGAGGCCGAACTCGGCCCCCGCCTCGAATTGGCCGCCGCCGCAATGGATCCCGTCCATCTTCCGGCGCGCTACCAGCAACAGTTGGAACGAGCGTCGCAGGCCGATCCGATCCTGCGCGCGTTTCGTACGTCCTTCGAGCATCTGTCCCGGTATGCGACCCCGGCACAGCTTGCTCGATTGCGTACCGAGATCGCCGGATGGTTCATCGCGCTCGGCGCGGAGGCGGGCTGGCGGGCCGCACACCGGATGCCACCGGTGTGGGAGTACCTCACCAATCGGCGGCCGCACAGTTTTCTGCCGTGTATGGCGCCGATCGATGTGGTCGGCGGCTATGAACTCCAAGCCGCCGAGTACACCGATCCGCGGGTGCGCCGGGTCGTCACCACTGCCGCACTCGCCAGTCAGATGGTGAACGATCTGTATTCGATGGCGCGCGAAGACCGTTCCGACGGTCGGGAATTCAACCTGCCGACGGTCTTGGCCGCCGAGGAGCGCTGCTCCCGGCGCGAGGCGGTGCTGCGCACCGCCATCGTGCACGACGAACTGGTGCACCGATTCGAACAGGAGGCCGGTCCACTGGCCGCGGCCGGATCGGCCGAATTGCGCCGATTCCTCGGCGGGCTCTGGGCATGGATGGGCGGCAACCGCGCCTGGCATGCCGCGAGCAAGCGCTACAACGAGTCGAATTAGCCAGTACCGCAACGAAATCAGTAGTACCGCAACACGAGAGGATGATCAGGCATGACCATGCTCAATCCCGACACGGGGTCCGTCCTGCGCACCAGCTACCAGAAGGCCGTTGCCGAGTACTGGAACAACAACCCGAATGACGACCGGGTCAATACCAGACTCGGTGAGGTCGACGGGCTGTTCCACCACCACTACGGTATCGGCGAACCCGATCAGGCGGCGTTGGCCGGGCCGGCGGATTCTCGCGAAGAACGGCTCGTCAAGGAATTACACCGCCTCGAGACCGCACAGGCCTCGCTGCTGCTGGACCACCTCGGTGATATCCGGCCCGGCGATCGGTTGATGGACGGCGGATCAGGCCGCGGTGGTACGAGTTTTATGGCCAATCAGCGCTTCGGTTGTCAGGTCGACGGCGTCACCATTTCCGAATATCAGGTCGGCTTCGCCAATGATCAGGCCGCCCATCGCGGTGTCGCGGACAAGGTGCGCTTCCATTTCCGGAATATGCTCGATACCGGTTTCGACACCGGAGCCATGCGCGGCATCTGGACCAACGAGACCACCATGTATGTCGCGCTCGGCGAGCTGTTCGAGGAGTTCTCCAGGCTGCTCGAACCCGGCGGTCGCTACGTCTGCATCACCGGCTGCTCCAATGATGTCAACGGCGGACGCTCGGCCTCGGTCAGCTGGATCGACGCCCATTACGGCTGCATGATTCATCCGCGCAGCGAGTATTTCCGGGCTTTGGCCGACAACAATCTGGTGCCGGTCAATGTGATCGATCTGACCGCCGCCACGATTCCCTACTGGGAGCTGCGCACCGAATCCGAGCTGGCGACCGGGGTGGAGAAGCCGTTCCTGACCGCCTACAAGGAGGGCAGCTTCCAATACCTGCTGATTGCCGCCGATAAGGTGGGGCGATGAGCGAGCGGATCATGGGCGCAGCACCATCGGTCACAGCGGAGGCGAACGCCAGCGAGGTGGAGGCATGAGCCAGCGAATCATGGGCGCAACACCATCGGTCACAGCGGAGGCGAGCGCTAGCGAGGTGGAGCTGTGACCGAAACGCTGGCCAAACCGATCACCGACCGTGAGGCCCTGCCCGTCGAGCTCGTGGACAAGGCCGGGCGCGCGGTCGGTGCGTGCCCGGTGGCGCAGGCGCATACCGCGCCTGGGCTGCTGCACCGCGCGTTCTCGGTGCTGCTGTACGACGATGCAGGTCGGGTGCTGTTGCAGCAGCGCGCTGCGGTCAAGACTCGGTTCCCGCTGCTGTGGGCGAACACCGCCTGCGGTCATCCCGCGCCGGGCGAGCCGGTAGCGGCGGCCGCGGCGGTCCGGTTGGCCGAGGAGTTGGGGTTGGCCACCGCGCTGACAGAGGTCGGCATCTTCCGGTATCACGCGCAGGATTCCGCGACCGGTCGAGTGGAGCACGAATGGGATCATGTGCTCATCGGACGGCTGAATGCCGAGTTCCTACGGTCCGCGGCGCCACGGCCGGATCCGGCGGAGGTCGCCGACTATGCGTGGATCCAGCCGGAGGCGCTGCGGGATGCGATCGCCGACGATCCGGGGAGCTACACCCCGTGGTTGCTCGGTGTGCTCGATATCGCGGAAGAAGCTTTTCGGGTCATCTGAAGGTCAGCCGATGCCGGTACGTAGGCCGAGGCCGAGGCAGTCACCGATCATCTCCGGCGTCATTTCTTAGTCGGTGGTGATCCGCGCGTAGCTGCCTCGGCCGAGTCCGCGGGTGGCCTGGAGTGGGCCGGCAAGTCGGCGCGAGCGCGTCCCTCTCCTTGCTGGTTTTTGGTGAGACATATGTCTTGGCTGACTTTCGAGTGTCACCTGACATGTTCTGATGCGCATATCTACGTTTCAGCAAGTATTTCTGCGGATACACGGCACTTGTAACACCGAACAAAGCCTTCGAGAAATCACAGGAACGACACAGGGTGCGAACAGGAGCGACTCGGATCCTGGATCACATACGAGGTCTTGAATTCAGCGAGGTGCACGATGGTCGAAGTCGAAGTCACAGACGATAAGGTGACGGTTCATGTGCTCGGCGGGCACCGACTACTGGCGCTGCGCGAGCACGTGACCTTCGATCTAGCCGATATCAAAGGGGTGACCCCCGCCCCGGTCGATCTGCGCCCGCCGTGGGTCCGCGCACCCGGCACCTTCTTTCCCGGTGTGATCGCTGCGGGGACCTATCGCGGCAGAGGGCGAAAAGAGTTCTGGGACACCAGGTTCGACGGCCAAGCCATTCTCATCGACCTCGCCGGTCCGGGGTTCACCCGTCTCGTAGTCGATGTCGACGATCCCGATGCGGCTATGGAAACCCTGACCGCCGCCGCCTGACCGCCGCCGCCTGACGGCTCAGAGTTTCGAGCCGAAGGAACGCAGCAGACCGCTGTACGGCTTCGGTTGTGGCGTGGCGAACTCTCCCCTACCCGATTTGCGCAGGCCGAGGGTGATCAGCGACTGCACGGTGAGGGTGGCCGCGGCAACGCCGTCGATCACCGGTACGCCGATCTCGTCGCGAATGTGGTTACAGAGGTCGGCCATGCCCGCGCAACCGAGCACGATCGCATCAGAGCCATCGGCGTCGACCGCATCGCTGCAGGCCTGCGTGATGATTTTGCGCGCATCCGGATCGTCCAGGGCGAGCACCGGGATCTCGCAGGCGCGGATCCCGCGGCAAAAGCGCCGCATGCCATAGCGATACACCAGTTCATCCGCGCGGCCGATGGTGCGGCTCAGCGTCGTGACGATGCTGAAGCCGCCACCGAGGTGACTTGCGGTGTACATGGCTGCCTCCGCGATGCCGATTACCGGGCCGCGTGCCAGTTCTCGGGCCGCATCCAAGCCGGGATCGCCGAAGCACGCGATCACATAGCCGTCGATACTTTCGTGTTCGCCGCGCCGGATGGCGTCGAGAATGCCTGGGACGCTGAGGGCTTCGTCATAATGACTCTCGATCGAGGCGGGCCCCATGTCGGCGGTTACCGCATCGAGCAGCGTGCCCCGGCCCGTTACGGCCTTGGCACACTGCTCGATCGTGTCGGTCATCGCCCTGGTGGTATTCGGGTTGACGACCCGGATGCGCATCAGGCACTGACTCCCTTCACTGCCAACCGGGTTCGGGTGGCCAGCAGGTAGTAGACGAGAAAGCCGAGGCCGCAGCCGATGAACCAGCTGTACTGCGCGGCGGTGTACATGCCGGTGACATCCTTGGCGAGCACCGGGATCACCGCGACGATCGCGCCGACGGCGGTGGCGATGATCGCTGCCGGGTTGTAACCCCTGCTGTACCAGTAGGTTCCGGTCCGCGACAAGGTGAACAAGTCGTCGACGACGACCTGCTGTTTGCGCACCAGGTAGTAGTCGGCGATGAGGACACCGAACAGCGGGCCGATGAATGCGCCCAGCACTTCCAGGGTGTAGTGGATGACCTCCGGATTGTTGTACAGGTTCCACGGCGTGATCAGGATCGAGCCGACCGCGGCGATCATGCCGCCCGCGCGCCAGCTGATTCGCTGCGGGCTGACGTGCGAGAAGTCGAAGGCCGGTGAGATGAAGTTGGCGACGATATTGATGCCGATGGTGGCGATGGTGAAGGTCAACGCGCCCAGGACGATCGCGAAGGTGCTGTCGATACGGGCCACCGTCGCAACGGGATCGGTGATCAGCTGACCGTAGACCGGGACCGTCAGCGATGCGGTTATCACCACCAGCAGCGAGAACAGCAGGAAGTTGACCGGCAGCCCGAGCAGATTGCCGCGCCGCACCGCCGCGAAACTCTTTCCGTAGCGGGAGAAGTCGCCGAAGTTCAGCATCGGACCGGAGAAATAGGAGACCACCAGCGCGATCGCGCCGAGCATGACGGGGACCGAGGCCCAGCCGGTGTACTTCACCTCACCGAGCTTCAGGTCGATGGCGCTCCAACCGGCCTTGGCGATCAGGTAACCGCAGAGCAGGAACATCACGACATATACAGCGGGACCGCAGAAGTCGATGAACTTGCGAATCGATTCCATGCCGCGCCAGAACACGCAGGCCTGCACCACCCATAGCAATAGATAACTGCCCCATCCGAGCACCGAGAGACCGAGGAACCCATAGTCGTCGACGACCGCATACCGGGCCAGGCTCGGAAACAGTTTCACCAGTACGACATCCAGCGCCGCCGAGGCGAGGAAGGTCTGGATGCCGTACCAGGCGACGGCGATCAGGCCACGGATGATCGCCGGAATATTCGCGCCGAGCACCCCGAATGCGCTGCGGCACATGACCGGATAGGGCACCCCGGTCACCTGACTCGGCTTCGCGACCAGATTGCAGAAGAAATAGACGATGGTGATGCCGATCAGCAGCGCCACGAGTACCTGCCAGCTGGCTAGTCCGAGTGCGAACAGACTGCCCGCGGTGACATAGCCGCCGACACTGTGCACGTCCGACATCCAGAACGCGAAGATGTTGTAGGTACCCCAGGTCTGCTCGCGCAGCGGGGCCAGATCCGCATTCGTCAGCCGTGGGTCGT
Organism: Nocardia sp. NPDC049737; assembly: GCF_040674755.1. NCBI lineage: Bacteria > Bacillati > Actinomycetota > Actinomycetes > Mycobacteriales > Nocardiaceae > Nocardia > Nocardia sp. NPDC049737. The sequence continues at coordinate 30,489 of NZ_JBFANH010000023.1, forward strand.
AGGCGGGCGACGCGGGAACAGGCGGCGCCGCGGTGGTAAGCGTTTCGGTCATGGTGTTTCCCATCCGAGGGTGGCTGTGCTATTTCGACCGACCTGCAAGCAGTCGCTGGCGGTGTGATCGAAACGACGGTAAGAACCATGCATTGCCCCGCCATTGCGCAGTTATTGCCCGGCTATTGCGCGATCGATATATCTTCCGGCGCGAGCAGTCCGGTATCGGTCGGCAATGTCGCGATTACCGTTTCCAACCTGCGGTGATGCCGTTCGGCCACCAGCAGAAGGCGATCCACGTCCCGGGCCATGAATGCATCGAGCATCAGCGCGTGATCGGTATGCAGGCGCACCCGATCGCCGGGGCCGATATGCACCATGGACTGCACGGGCTCGGTGACATTCCACGCGGATTCGAGCATGTGCAGCAGCCGGAACATCCGCGACGGCTTGGTCAGCGCCACGTGGAAATGGCGAGACTGGCGATGGTACGAGACCGGGTCGTCATCTCGAATCGCCTGTTCCAGTAGCGAATTCACCTCAAGCAGGCGGGCGCGGTCGGCGTCGGTGGCATTGCGGGCCGCGGCCGCCAGTGAGGCGGTTTCCAGCGTCTCCCGCGCGATATACATTTCGCGCAGCTCGTTGGAGGTCAGCTGGGCCACCGCGTACCCACCGTGCGGCCGATGGGTGACCAGTCCCTCCCCGATCAATGTCTTGAGCGCCTCGCGCACTGGGATATGGCTGACGCCGAATAATTCGGCGACCTCGCGCAGCGGGATCACGGTGCACGGCGGCACGGCGCCATCCAGAATCACCCGGCGCAGTTCGCCGAGGATCACTTGCGGTCGGCCTGGTTCGTCGACAACCAACCTGGCCAGTAGCGCCGATCGTCGTCTCGGGGGCATGCTGGCACGCTATGCGAGCCGTATTGCGATCTCGGTCGCGGATGTGACAGTCAGGAAAAGTTCACCGAACCGACTGGTCTCACGGTTGGAATTTCGGCAGCACGATGGGCCGCATGGCCGTCGTGCGATGCTGTTGGTCGGCCTAACGACAGAGGTAATCCGATGACACTTACGGCAACGCAGTCGGTGGATCGTCGCTATGTGCGCCTGGTCGCCGAGTTCGACAGACTGTTTCGGCGGCCGAGCGACGGCGGCGGGTCGCTCGTGGTCTATCAGCATGGCGAACCGGTGGTGGACGTGTGGGCCGGATTCGCGCATCCGGGCGTGCCGTGGGCCGCCGATACCGTGGCAATGGCCTATTCCACCGGCAAGGGTGTGGTCTCGACGCTGGCGCACCGACTGGCCGAGCGCGGTCTGTTCGACTACGACGAGCCGGTCGCCACCTACTGGCCCGAATTCGGGGCGGCGGGTAAGGACCGCATTACGGTGCGGGAAATGCTCACGCATCGGGCGGGTCTGCATCGGTTGCGTGATCTGCTGCCAGGGCCGGTGGCGCGTTTCTTCGACGATGCCGAGGTCACCGCCGCACTCGCGGCCTGCGCCCCCGATCCGCGCCACACGGTGACCAGCGGCTATCACGGAATCTCCTTCGGACATTTGGTCGCCGAGCTGATTCGACGGGTCTCCGGTTCGGACTTCACCGAGCTGCTGCGCACCGAAATCGCGGAACCACTTGCGGCGCAAGAGCTCTGGTTCCGGGTGCCGGAATCCGAGCGCGGCCGCATTGCCACCAACTTTCCGCGGCTCACCGTCGCGGGGATGAATTGGGACAACAGTGCGCGGCTGATGGGCCGGACTCGTTTCGCGGCGGCCGCCGAAACCACACCACGCGGGTTCGCCGATATGGTTTCCGATCCGCGCCTGCATGATTGCGTGATTCCGGGCGTCAACGGGGTCTTCTCGGCGCGTGCGCTGGCGAGGATGTACAGCGCGCTCGCGACCGATGGGCGACTCGGGGACTTCCAGTTGTTGCGGCCGGAAACGATCGAACAGATCACCCAGCGCCAGGTCTTCACTCCCGATTACGTTCTAGCGTTTCGCATTCCGTGGGCGCTGGGCTACCACGGTGTGCCGATGAAGCCGTCGAAGGCCGAACCCGTCTCCGCCTTCGGTCATTTCGGCCTCGGTGGTTCGGGGGCGTTCGCTGATCCGGCTACCGGTATGTCGCTGGCCTTCGTCACCAATCGGCTCGGTGGGAGGTTGACGCCGTTGGGCGATGCGCGACTGGCGCGGCTCGGCGCCATTGCGCACAATATCGCGAAGGCCGGATAGGCGCGGGAAATCATCGGATGATTCCTGACCATGTCGCACATTCGTGCCATGGGCTGGCAGCATGGGCGCATGGAGTTGCTGGGACTGGAGCGGATCGAGGCGGCCGCGGCGGCATTGGCGCCGGTGATTCGACGGACGCCGGTCGTCGCGTCACGGGTGTTGTCAGAGCTTGCCGGAACCGAGGTGCGGCTGAAGTGCGAAAACCTACAGCGCACTGGCTCCTTCAAGCCGCGCGGGGCGTATTTCCGGATCGCGAACCTACCGGCGCAAGATCGGGCGCGCGGCGTGGTGGCGGCAAGTGCGGGCAATCACGCGCAGGGCGTCGCATGGGCCGCGGCTTCGCTCGGGATTCGCTCGACCGTGTTCATGCCGATGGGTGCTTCGCTGCCGAAGTTGGTGGCCACCAAGGCGTATGGCGCCGAGGTGCGCCAGGTCGGTGAGACCATCGACGACTCGCTGGATGCCGCACTGGATTTCGCCGAACGGACCGGTGCGACACTGATCCATCCGTTCGATCACGCCGATATCGTCGCCGGGCAGGCGACGGTGGCACTGGAGATCATCGAGCAGATGCCCGAGGTCGGAACGGTGATCGTGCCGACCGGCGGTGGTGGGCTCCTCGCTGGGGTCGCCATTGCCCTGCATCATGTCGCACCGCGAGTGCGGGTGGTCGGGGTGCAGGCGGCCCAGGCCGCGGCATGGCCGGATTCGCTGGCGGCGGGTAAGCCGATGCGGGTGGCGCGGATGTCGACCATGGCCGACGGTATTGCGGTCGGACTGCCGGGTGAGGTGCCGTTCGCGCATGTCGCGGCGCATGTGCCCGCAGTGGTGACGGTAGATGAGGATGCGCTGTCCAAGGCGCTGCTGCTGTGTCTGGAACGCGCGAAGTTGATCGTCGAGCCCGCCGGTGCCGCCGCGGTGGCGGCCCTGATAAGTTGCGAGCCCACCGAACTCGGGCTGCAGGGGTCGGTATGCGCGATCCTGTCCGGTGGCAATATCGATCCGATGATGCTGACCAGAATCATCGGTCACGGACTGGGTGCGGCCGGGCGGTATCTGGCTGTACGCGTGACGATTCCGGATCTTCCCGGCGCGTTGAGCGGATTGCTCGCCGTGATCGGGAAGACCGGGGCGAGCGTGGTGGATGTGGTGCACTCGCGGACCGGTGGGTGGCTCGCGGTCGACGAGGTCGAGGTATCGCTGACGTTGGAGACCCGGGGTCCTACGCACCGAGCCGATGTGCTTGCCGCGCTGGAGAATTCAGGGTACGCGGTGCGCGTGGAGGATTAGTTGGGTCCGAGCGTGCTCGGACCCAACGTCGACTCCGTCAGCATTTGCGCTTGTAGAAGTACTTCGAGTTGGCATCCATATCGGCCTGGGTAATAGCCACCATATCGGTCTGGATATTGCGGATCACTGGCTTGCCCTCCAGCGCGGCCGCGGCCTCGTCGACGCCCTTCGCGCCGATCCCGGCCGGATCCTGTGCGATAAGTGCCTGCACGGTACCGGCTTTCAGATCCTCGACCTGTTTCGGACTCGCGTCGAAGCCGACCAATTTGACCTGGCCGAGCTTATTGGCATTGCGCAATCCGGTGGCCGCGCCTTCGGCCGAACTCAGGTTGGTGGCGAAGATCCCGGCGAGGTCGGGATGGGCGGCCAGTGTCGCGGTGACGATCGAAGCCGCCTGAGCCGCTTCATTATTGTTGTACTGCACGCCGAGCGAGGTGATGCCCGAATAGGCCTTCACCGCATCTTCGAAACCCTGGGCACGCGCGTCGGTAGTGGAGGTTCCGGCCTTGGTGTTGATCACCAGTACGGGGCCCTTGTCGCCGATGAGCTTGGCGAGCGTCTGCGCCGCGAGTTCGCCGCCCTTCTTGTTATCGGATGCGATCGACGACAGCGCGATCGAGGTGTCGTCCAGTGCGGTATCGACCTCGATGATTTTGATCCCGGCATCCTTGGCCTGTTTGATCGGATTCGCCATTGCCTGCGCATGGGTAGGGGCGATCAGGATGCCGCCTGGCTTATTGGCCACCACGCCGGTCAGCACCGGAGTCTGCGCGCCCGCATCGAATTTGGTCGGCGCCTGCGTCTGCAGTTTGTAGCCGAGTTTGCTCGCCTCGTCCTGCGCGCCGCACTGCATGGAGATGTAGAACGGTTCGTCGGCGACACCCGGAATCAGCACCAATTTCTTGGCATCCGTGCTGCCGGAATTGTTCACCGAACCACCACAGCCCACCACCAGTGCGCCGACCGCCGCCATCGCGCCGATCACCACCGCGGTCCGCTTCGCCACCCTCATTTGGCTACCTCCGCCTATTCTCTTATCGCGCAGTGTTGTAACTGCTTACCTCTCTACTTGCGGTCTCGGGCCCGGCGGCGCAGTTGGTCGAACCACACCGCCCCGACCAGCACCGCGCTCACCGCGATCGGCTGCCAGAACACCGGCACACCCGCGATGACGAAGCCCTTGCGGAGCACCGACGGAATGAAGACGCCGATGACGGTGCCGACGATGGTGCCGATCCCGCCGAAAAGGCTTGTCCCGCCGATGACTACACCGGCGATGGCATCCAGATTGTCGGTACCGTGTCCGCCGATGGTGGTCGTGCCGAAGTAGGCCAGATTCATGAATCCGGCCAGCCCGGCGAGTAATCCGGTCATCAGATAGACCAGCACGAGGTGGCGGGTGACCGCGATGCCCGAGCGCCGCGCGGCCTCCTCATTGGAGCCGATCGCATAGGTGTAGCGGCCGAATCGGGTTGTGTGCAGCACCAAGGCGGCGAGCACCGTTACCACCGCCGCGACCAGCACCAGATTCGGTACGCCACCCAGTGACGTCCCGAAACCCAACGAGTTGCGCAGCTTATCGGGCACCGTTCTGGTGTCGACACCGCCGGTGATGAGTTGTGCCGCACCGAGTGCCGCACCGAATGAGCCGAGTGTGACGATCAGCGGTGGAATCTTGGCCTTTGCCACCAGAATTCCATTGAGCAGGCCCCAGATGCCGCCGCCCGCAATGGAAATCAGGAAACCGACACCGATAATTCCCCAGCCGGCGCCGGTCGCGTTCTCGTCGGGACTCAGCCATTCCATCGTTTTCGCGCCGAGCACGCCCGCGAAGATCAGCACCATGCCGACCGACAGGTCGATGCCGGCGGTGATGATCACGAAGGTCATGCCCACCGAAAGCACCAGCAGCACCGACGTTTCGATCAGCAGAGTCTGCAGGGTGAAGCGGGTGGGGAAGGCGTCGGGGCGGATGACGCTGAAAACGACGTATAGTACAACGAGCACCACACCGATCCACAACGTACTCGCGCCCAGAAGTCGTTGCAGTACAGTGCGTTCCGGCAGATCGGGGCCGCCATTCGGCGCTACTTTCCTCATGCGGCGTCCTCATGTGACAGCGCTCCGGTCATCGCGCCGACCAACTGCTCCAGCGTCGCATCGGCGGCGACGAACCGGGCCACCCGCTTGCCGAGTCGCAGCACCTCGATCCGGTCGGCCACCGCCAGCACCTCGGGCATATTGTGGCTGATCAGAACGACGGCAATGCCCTGGTCACGCACATTGCGGATCACCTCGAGCACCCGCTCGCGCTGCACAACCCCGAGGGCCGCGGTCGGTTCGTCCATGAAGACGACCTTGCTCGCCCACAGCACCGCGCGCGCCACAGCGACACTCTGGCGCTGTCCGCCCGACAGGGCGCCGATCGGCACATCAGCGCTCTGCAGTGTCACGCCGAGGCGTCGGAAGTGCTCGACGGCTTGGTTTCGCATCGCCCGCTTGTCGAGCATGCCGAGTCTGCCCGCCCACCCGCGGCGAATCAGTTCCCGGCCGAGGAAGAGGTTGGCGGCCGGGTCCAGATCGGGTGCGACGGCGAGGTCCTGATATACGGTTTCGATGCCGAGATTGCGTGCGGCGGTCGGCGTACCGAGCACCGTTTCCGAACCGTCGAGCAGGATGGTCCCCGAATCCGGTTGTTCCGCCCCGGAAAGGCATTTCACCAGTGTGGATTTACCCGCGCCGTTATCGCCGATCAATGCGACGACCTCACCGGCGCGGACCTGAAAGTTGGCTCCCCGCAACGCCTCGACACCGCCGTAGCGTTTCCCCAACGCCTGGGCCTCGAGTACTACATCGCCCGGTTCCGATGCCATACCCTTACCCGCGTCTACTCAGCTGAGCAAGCGTCCGATCCATCGGCCGATGCTACGTTCGCCGCCGCCTCCCATGGGACGAATTCGGCAAAATGCGCAGGGCGCAACGAGACCGATCAGTCCCACCAGAAGCGCCACAGCTGCCGAAGCATGGATTCGGCGAGTTCATCGAGTGAATCGCGATCCTGTTCGGCAGCGTCCGGGCAGTACAGATACCCCTCCAAGGCCTGCGCGAGCGCGGCGTCTTCGGTCAGCTCCGGCTCGTGTGCGACGGCGAGCCACAGTGTGTCGGAATCCAATGCGACGAGTTCGCAGCTCCGCTCCGAGGCCGCCCACCGGCGCAGCATCAACGCGTGGTCGGCGCCGTCGAGGGCGTAGTTGAGCGCCTCGAAATCTCTCTTCATGAGCCGTCATTCAACAGCCACCCACCGACAATCTCGCCGCGTGGATGTCAATGTGCGCCACCGAGTTCCAGAGCCAAGACACCGAGAATCACCAATGCGATGCCGCCGACCTGGATCAGCGAAAGTCTTTCGTCGAGGAAAAGGACACCGATGACGGCGATGGCCGCGACGCCGACCGCCGACCAGATGCCATAGGCGACACCGATCGGCATGCCGCGCTTCAAAGCCTGGGACAGGAAGAAGAAGGCCGCGCTATAGCCGAGGACAACGATGATCGCGGGCACCAATTTGGTGAAACCGTCGGAGATTTTGAGCGATACGGTCGCGGTGATTTCGGAGGCGATGGCCAGCGCCAGCAACAGCAGGGTCATCGGCGCAGCGTAAACCAGCGATATTAAGCGTTTGCACCGGCGGATCGAAAGATCACCCGCCCCAGCAACAGGGCCTGGATCAAGATCAGGTGGCACTGATGGTGGGGCCTCTCGGGCGATGCCGCCCTCAGTTCCACCTGATCTTGATCGTTGAGCTGAGGGCCTGCGCGAGGCGCGGGTTAGGAGGAAAGGGAGCGCAGGGTGGCGACGGTGTTGCGGATCTCGGTGAGTTGGGCCGCTACCTGGACGCCTGCGGTTCCGCCGCGGGCGTTGCGGGAGGCGATCGAGCCCTGCACGGTGAGGACTTCGCGGACGTGGGGGGTCAGGGCGGGATCGATGGCGGCGAATTCTTCGTCGGTCAGTTCGTCCAGGCCGACGCCGCGCGCCTCGGCGGCGCGCACACAGGCGCCTGCGGCCTCGTGCGCGACACGGAACGGAACACCCTGCCGGACAAGCCATTCGGCGATATCGGTGGCAAGGGTGAAACCGGCGGGGGCGAGTTCGGCCATGCGGTCGGTGTGGAAGGTGAGCGTCGAGACCAGGCCCGCGATGGCCGGGAGCAGCAGCTCGAGCTGGGCGACCGAATCGAACAGGGGCTCCTTGTCCTCCTGCAGATCCCGGTTGTAGGCGAGCGGTTGGGCTTTCAGAGTGGCCAGTAGTCCGGTCAGATTGCCGATGAGGCGACCGGCCTTGCCACGAGTGAGTTCGGAGACGTCCGGATTCTTCTTCTGCGGCATGATCGACGAGCCCGTGGACCAGGCGTCGGCGAGGGTGATGTAACCGAATTCCGGTGTGCTCCAGATGATCACCTCTTCGGCCATCCTGCTCAGATCGACGCCGATCATGGCGAGCACGAACGCCGCCTCGGCCGCGAAATCACGTGCGGAGGTGGCGTCGATCGAATTCGCCGCCGCCGCATCGAAATCCAGTTCGGTCGCGATGGCTTCCGGATCGAGTCCGAGCGAGGAACCGGCCAGGGCGCCCGAACCGTAGGGCGACACCGCCGCCCGCTTATCGAAGTCGCGCAGCCGATCGATGTCGCGCAGCAGCGGATGCGCGTGTGCGAGCAGATGATGCGCGAGCAGCACCGGCTGCGCGGCCTGCAGATGCGTCTTGCCTGGCATCACCGCATCCGGATGCGCGGCCGCCTGGGCGACCAGCGCGTCGACCACCTCGAGAAGCCCGGCGGCGACCCGGCGCGCCGCATCACGCAGCCACATCCGAAAGAGCGTGGCCACCTGGTCATTACGCGAGCGCCCGGCCCGCAGTCGGCCGCCGAGTTCGGCGCCGACCCGATCGATCAGCCCGCGCTCCAGCGCACCGTGCACGTCCTCGTCGGCCTCGGCGGGGGCAAACGCACCCGAATCCACGCCCGCCGCAAGGTTATCCAGTCCGGCCAGCATGGCGGCGAGGTCGCTCTCCGACAGCAGTCCCGCCTTGTGCAGCACGCGCGCGTGTGCCTTCGACGCGCGAATGTCGTAGGGAGCCAGCGCCCAGTCGAAATGGGTCGACTTGCTCAGCGCGGCCATCGCCGCGGCCGGTCCGGACGCGAAACGTCCGCCCCAGAGCGCCCCTTCGTTGGTGCTGCCGCTCTGCGTCATCGTGTGCTGTCTCCTCAGGGTCGTCGGGCGGTGAACAAAATGTCGGTGGTCATTTTCGCGGCGGCGTCTTGCGGCACTTCGCGGCCGCGGTTGCGCAGTACCTCGACCGGATCGGCGCGGGTCGCCGTCCAGCCATGGCTGGTGAACCAGTCGATCGGATCGCTGCGGCCCTCGTCGGAATACCACAGGGTGCCGACGTCGACCCGGACGTCGATTTCAGCGGATTCCACCTCTCGCACGGCATTCGGGTCGGGTGCCGGCATTCCCGAGCGGTAGATCCCCACGCGACTGCCCGGCGCACTCAGCGCCACGATGCTGTCGAACAGCCGGTCCTGCGCATCCGCCGGGAGGTAGCGCAACAGTCCCTCGACCAGCCATGCCGTCGGCACGGCAGGGTCGAATCCGTGCTCCCGCATCGCCGTTGGCCAATCCTGACGCAGATCCACCGCAACCTCACGGCGCTCTGCCACAGGCTCTACGTCCGCGAGCGCTACCGCCTTGAACTCCAATACCTTTGGCAGATCCAATTCGAATACCGTTGTCCCGCTGGGCCATTCGAGTCGGTACGCTCTAGCATCCAAGCCCGCTGCCAGGATGACGAACTGACTGATGCCGTCAGTAGCCGCATCCTGGCAGTAAGTATCCAAATAGCAGGTGCGCGCGATCAACGAGCCGATGATCGGGCCCATCGCCCGCGTCGCGGCCTCCTCGAGGCCCTCGACCTCACCGCGGGCGATGCGCGTCCACGACTCCGAGCCGACGGCCGTCACCAGCAGTTCGGCATAGGAGTCGTGGAACAGCGCGTCCGGGCGACGGGATTCGGCCGCGCGCATGGCGGCGACGCCGAGGGCGGTGGCGCCCACGCTCGACTCGATATCCCAGCTGTCGTCGTCGGTCCGCATGGCGCTCCTTTCGGGTCGGCGCGATGGCACCGACCCGATCGAGCCTAATAGGCGCAGTCGGACGCAGTCCGTCGCTGAATCTCGCGCGCTCGGCCGAGCGAAGGCGACGCCTACTTCTGGTTGAGGTCGCGACGGGCCGCGACCTTGGAGGACAGGCCGTGGATCTGCACGAATCCCTTGGCGAGCGACTGGTCGAAGCTGTCGCCCTCGTCGTAGGTGGCCAGGTTGAAGTCGTAGAGCGACTGCTCGGAGCGGCGGCCGTTGACCACGACGGAACCGCCGTGCAGCACCATCCGGATATCGCCGGTGACGTGCTGCTGGGTTTCGGCGACGAAGGCATCCAGTGCACGCTTGAGGGGGGAGAACCAGAGGCCGTCGTAGGCCAGCTCGCCCCAGCGCTGCTCGACCTGCCGCTTGTAGCGGCCCAGTTCGCGCTCGATGGTGACGTTTTCCAGGGCCTGGTGCGCGGTGATCAGCGCGATCGCGCCGGGGGCCTCGTAGATCTCGCGGCTCTTGATGCCGACGAGCCGGTCCTCGACCATATCGAGGCGACCGACGCCCTGGCGGCCCGCCCGGTGGTTCAGCTCGACGATGGCCTCGAGCACGCTGACCTGGCGACCGTCGATGGCGACCGGTACACCCTTGTCGAAGGTGACGATGAGTTCGTCGGGCGCCTCGAAGTTCACCGTCGGGTCCGAGGTGTAGTCGTAGACGTCCTTGGTCGGCGCATTCCAGAGGTCCTCGAGGAAGCCGGTCTCCACCGCGCGACCCCACACGTTCTGGTCGATCGAGAACGGCGACTTCTTGGTGACATTGATCGGGAGCTGGTTCTCCTCGGCGAAGGCGATGGCCTTCTCCCGAGTCCAGGCGTAGTCGCGGACCGGGGCGATCACATTCAGGTCGGGAGCCAGCGCGCCGATGCCGACCTCGAAGCGGACCTGATCGTTGCCCTTACCGGTGCAGCCGTGCGCGACGGTGCTCGCGCCATGGAACTTGGCGGCCTCGACCAGGTGCTTGACGATGAGCGGGCGGCTGATCGCCGAGACCAGCGGGTACTGGCCCATGTACATGGCGTTGGCCTGGATGGTCGGCAGGCAGTACTCGTTGGCGAATTCGTCGCGCGCATCGACCACGATCGCCTCGACGGCGCCGCAGTCCAGCGCACGCTGGCGCACCACATTCATGTCCTCGCCGCCCTGGCCCAGATCGATGGCGACCGCCACGACCTCGGCGCCGGTCTCCTTGCCGATCCAGCTGATCGCAACGGAGGTATCGAGCCCACCGGAGTAGGCGAGTACGACGCGCTCGGACATGTCTTTGTGCTCCTCGGTTTCGTGCTTGTCTGCAGGTCGTGCCCGCATCCGCGGGCGGCTGGGCGCGGCGCCCACCGACGCGCCCAAATCGCACGTCAGGCGGCCCTCACCGTCTTGCAAATGATTATGCACGATGATGCAAGCCCATTCACAACCGGGTCCGAGTTCAACCTTCCCGGTAGCACCTTGGCACCCCCTTGCACCTATGTCACGCTTTATCCGTTAACTATCGGAGCGGGCAAAGGACGGACCCATGCTGCTGCACCTCATAGCAGGAGAATTCAGCACCCTCGGCAACGACGTCCTCGACCTCGGCCGCGCCCTACTCGACCTCGTCCAAGACATCATCAGCGTCGGCACTCCAGACACCCCCCACAGCGGCGGCCAATACCCGTTCGGCTGAGGCACAAGAAGACTCGCGCCGTGCAATAGCATCGCCATCCAGCGCTCGCCTCGACCATGTTGTGCCCTATGCGGGGTAGCCACTGATGTGCGTCACCAATCGCAGTGTCGGTCACGTCGAGCGACCGGCGACTCTGCGCGACGAGAGTTCGCGCCTCAGGCCAGTTCCTCGATTTTGGCGGCTAGTTCGGCGCCTGTGAGGGGTTCGCGGGCTATTACCGCGATGGTGTCGTCGCCAGCGATGGTGCCCACGATGAAGGGGAGGGCAGCGCGGTCCAGAGCGCTGGCCAAGTAGTGGGCGGCGCCAGGTGGGGTGCGCAGTACGGCGATATTGCCGCTGGCATCGGTGGAGACCAGGAGGTCGCCGAGGAGTTTGGAGAGGCGGTCGGTTCCACCCGTGACACCGCGCACCGGGCTGCCGTCTTCGGGCACCACGTAGACACCCGCACCGCCGTCGGCGGCGCGCAGTTTGACGGCGCCGAGTTCATCGAGGTCGCGGGAAAGAGTGGCCTGAGTGGTTTCGATGCCTTCGGCGGCGAGCAGCGCGGCGAGTTCGGTCTGGCTGCGGACCGCGTGGGCCGTCAGCAGTTCGATAATGCGGGACTGGCGGCCGGCGCGGGTTCGAGCGATAGCGGGAGCGGACTTACCCGCGTCGGGCTGGACGGTCATGACCATGCCTCACCGAAACGTCTCGCACCGGGCCCGAAGAAGGCCGTGTTGGATCGGCCGCGGGGCCCCGCGTGGTCACCCCGAGCCCTCGAGTCTGTCGCTGCCGCGGCACCGGATCGCTCGCAAGCACTCACCGCGCCTCACCTCGCTTGGCCAACAACCACACCAGCAGCGCCTTCTGTGCATGCAGCCGATTTTCCGCCTCGTCCCACACCGCGCTATGCGGTCCGTCGAGCACCTCGTCGGTGATCTCCTCGCCGCGATGCGCCGGAAGGCAGTGCAGCACAAGGGCATCCGGCTGCGCCTTGGCAAGCAGATCGTCGTTGAGCTGGAACGGACGGAATGGGCCGACGCGATCGAGACCGTCGTTCTCCTGACCCATGGAAGTCCAGGTATCGGTCACCAGAGCATCGGCACCCGCCGCGGCGGCAACCGGGTCGCCGGTGAGGGTGATGGTCGCGCCGGTCTCGGCCGCCCGCTTGCGCGCGGCTTCCAGGATCCATGGCAATGGTTCGAAACCCGTTGGCGCGGCGATGGTTACGTTCATGCCCGCAGTCACACCACCGAGCAGCAGCGAGTGCGCCATATTGTTCGCGCCGTCGCCGAAGTAGGTGAGGTTGCGTCCGACCAGACTGCCCTTGCGCTCGACGAGGGTCTGGAGATCGGCGAGCACCTGACAAGGGTGGAACTCATTGGACAAGGCATTGACGACCGGAACCGTTGCGGTAACCGCCATTTCGTCCAAACGCAGCTGTTCGAAGGTGCGCCACACGATCGCATCGACATAGCGCGAGAGCACCCTGCCGGTATCGCCGAGCGTCTCCTCGCGCCCGAGCTGGGTGTCGCGACCGTCGACCACCACCGCATGCCCGCCGAGCTGCGCAATACCCATCTCGAACGAGAACCGCGTGCGGGTGGAGTTCTTCTCGAAGATCACCCCGACTCCGCGCGGCCCCTCCAGCGGCCGGTGCGCGAACGGGTCCTTCTTCAATTCCGCTGCCAGCGCGAGGATTTCGGCCTGCTCGGCAGGCGTGACATCATCGTCGCGCAGAAAGTGCCGAATCGGTCCACCCGTATCCCGGCCGCCGCCCCTCCGGGAATCGCTCCGCGATGCTGTACTCATTTGTCCCCCTTGGCGTCCGCGATCGCACCGTCGAGGATCTCGGGCAGATCGCCGACGAAATTGTCGGCCTGGGTCTCGGTGAGCACCAGCGGCGGCGCGAGCCGAATGATATTGGGCTTGGGCGCATTCACCAGATAGCCCGCCTCGCGCGCCCGGTTCTCGACCTCGGCCGAGATATCGTCGGTCAGCACGATACCGAGCAGCAGACCCGCGCCCCGCACGTGATCGATCAGCGGGTGCTCGAGCAGTTCGATGCCATCACTGAGCCGCTTGCCGACGGATTCGACATGAGCGAGCAGATCGGTCTCATCGATGGTCCGCAGAACCGCCAAAGCCGCTGCGGCACAGACCGCGTTGCCGCCGAACGTGGTGCCGTGCAGACCCGGCGTCAGCAGATCGGCGGCCGGTCCGGTGGCCAGCACCGCACCGATCGGCAGCCCACCGCCGAGCCCCTTGGCCAGTGTGATCACATCCGGCACAATGCCGAATGCCTGATGCGCGTAGAACTTTCCGCACCGGCCGATACCGGTCTGCACCTCGTCGAGGACCAGCAGCGCACCGTGACGCGCGGTGATCTCCCGCGCCTTCACCAGATAGTCGATCGGCGGCACGACAACGCCGCTCTCCCCCATCATCGGTTCGAGGAATACCGCCGCGGTGTCCTCGTCGACAACCGCCTCGAGCGCCGCCACATCGCCGTAGGGCACATGGACGACACCGGCGGGCATCGGCTCGAACGGCGTCCGCTTGGAGGGCTGTCCGGTGAGCGCGAGCGCACCCATGGTCCGGCCGTGGAAGGCCTCATCGGTCGCGATGATCTTGGGCCGACCGGTCAGCCGCGCCATTTTGAACGCCGCCTCAACGGCCTCGGTGCCGGAGTTGCAGAAGAACGCGCGGCCGTGGCCGTCCCCGAATTCACCGTCACCGAAGTGCGCGAGCAGCCGTTCGGCCAGTTCGATGACCGGTTCGTTGGCGTAGATATTCGAGGTGTGGCCCAATGTGCCGAGCTGCTGGGTGACGGCTTCCAGAATCGCCGGATGTGCGTGGCCGAGGCTGTTGACCGCGATGCCGCCGAGAAAGTCGATGTAGCGTTTGCCGTCCGCGTCGTAGACCACCGCACCCGCACCGCGCACCAGCGCGACCTTGGGGGTGGCGTAGTTCTTCATCAACGCGGCGGACCACCGCTGTTGCAGCTCTGCTGTGTCACTCATATTTTCGTTCCGTTCAGTGTGTCCGCCGCGCTCGTCGGCAGCGGGGCGGGCGTCACCATCGTTCCGATTCCTTCTCCGGTGAACAGTTCCAACAGCACCGAATGCGGGACCCGACCGTCGATGACATGTGCGGTCGGCACTCCGCCCTGCACGGCGCGCAGGCAGGCTTCCATCTTGGGCACCATGCCCGCATCAAGTCGCGGGAGCAACTCGGCCAGTTCGGCGGCGTCGAGGTGCGAGGTGAGCGACGAACGGTCCGGCCAGTTGGTGTACAGGCCCTCGACGTCGGTCAGGATCACCAGCTTTTCCGCGCCGATACCCTCGGCGAGCGCGGCCGCAGCGGTATCGGCATTGATGTTGTGCACCACGCCGTCGGCATCCGGGGCGATGGTGGAGACCACCGGAATGCGCCCCGCGCCGATGAGGTCGAGCACCGCGTCGGCATTCACCTCGGTGACATCGCCGACCAGCCCGATATCTGTCGCCTCGCCGTCGACATCGACGGTGCGTCGAGTCGCGGTGAAAAGGCGCGCGTCTTCACCGGAGATGCCGACCGCGTACGGGCCGTGCGCATTGATCAGCCCGACCAGTTCCCGACCGACCTGACCGAACAGCACCATCCGCACCACGTCCATTACCTCGGGTGTGGTGACGCGGAAGCCACCGCGAAATTCGCCTTGCAGCCCAAGCTTTTTCAGCATTGCGCTGATCTGCGGTCCGCCGCCGTGCACCACCACCGGTTGCACACCGACGGTGCGCAGGAACGCCATATCGGCGGCGAAGGCATGTTTCAGGCCCGCATCGATCATCGCATTGCCGCCATATTTGACGACTACGATTTTGTCGCGGAACTTCTGCAGCCACGGCAATGCGTCGGCGAGGACGTGCGCCTTGTCCAACGCCGAAAGTCCCTGCACCGCATCGCTGGTAATGGCTCCGGCTCGCTGGCGCTCACCTTCGCCGTGCCCAGCGATGCCGACTGTGTTGAGGGTTCGCTCGCCGCGCTCGATCATGAGCTGTAGGCCGAATTCTCTTCGACATAGCCGTGCGACAGATCGGTGGTCCGCACGGTGGCGGTGCCGTCACCGACATTCAGTTCGATCCGCACCTCGATATCGGCGCCGGACAGATCTAC
This sequence comes from Nocardia sp. NPDC049737, assembly GCF_040674755.1. Taxonomy (NCBI): domain Bacteria; kingdom Bacillati; phylum Actinomycetota; class Actinomycetes; order Mycobacteriales; family Nocardiaceae; genus Nocardia; species Nocardia sp. NPDC049737. The sequence goes on from NZ_JBFANH010000023.1 coordinate 46,011, forward strand.
CTCGCGCGCACCCGGCGCTCCGACGCCGTCGACGCAGACCGGATTTCCGTTGAACGACACCGAGATCCGGTTCGGATCCAGGGTGATCGGCGCGATGCCGACGGCGGCGAGCACCCGGCCCCAGTTCGGGTCGGAACCGAAGAGCGCGGTCTTGACCAGACTGTCGCGGGCGACGGCGCGCGCCGCGATCAGCGCCTCATCCTCGGAGACCGCACCGGCGACGGTGATCTGCACCCGCTTGGTCACGCCCTCTGCGTCGGCCATCAGCTGGGCGGCCAGATCGTCGCAGACCGCGAGCACCGCAGCGTCGAGGTCCTCCTGTGACGGCGTGGCCTCGCTCGCCCCGTTGGCGAGCAGCAACACGGTGTCATTGGTGGAGCAGGAGCCGTCGACATCGAGCCGGTCGAAGGTGAGCCGCGTCGCGTTGCGCAGTGCGCGATCCAGCTGTTCGGCACTCGCGGCGGCATCGGTGGTGAGCACCACCAGCATGGTCGCCAGCGAGGGGGCGAGCATGCCCGCGCCCTTGGCCATGCCGCCGACATTCCACTTGTCGCGGTGGTGGAACGCCGCTTCCTTGGGCACGGTGTCGGTTGTCATGATCGCGTGCGCCGCATCGAGTCCGCCGGACAGTCCGCCGCCCATTTCGTGCACGATCTCGGTGACGGCCGGGATCACCTTGTCCATCGGCAGCCGGTCGCCGATCAAACCCGTTGAGCAGACCGCGATTTCGCCCGCGCCGGTTTCGGTGCCCCAATTGCTCAGCGCCTTGGCCAATTCCTCGGCGGTCTGGTGGGTATCCTGGAATCCGCCTGGACCGGTACAGGCATTGGCTCCACCGGAATTCAGGATCACCGCACGCAAGCGGCCAGTGGTGAGCACCTGCTGCGACCACAGCACCGGTGCGGCCTTCACCTGGTTGCGGGTGAACACGCCCGCGGCCGCGTATTCCGGGCCCTCGTTGAATACCAGTGCCAGATCGGGTTTTCCGCTGGCCTTGATGCCAGCGGCGATGCCAGCAGCCCGGAAGCCGAGCGGTGCGGTCACGCCCTGGCTCCGGACCAGCTTGCCTGCCGGAGTTCCGATCGTCGTCACGGTGCCACTCCTACGGTGGAAAGTCCTGCGGTCTCGTCGAATCCGACCGCCAGATTCATGGATTGAACCGCGGCGCCCGCGGTGCCCTTGGTCAGGTTGTCGATCGCGCCGATCACCACCAGCAGTCCGGCATCGGCATCCACCGCGACCTGGAGGGTGACGGCATTGGAGCCGAGTACCGAACCCGTCTGCGGCAGTGTGCCTTCTGGCAGCAGCTGCACGAATGGTTCGTCGGCGTAAGCCTTTTCATAGACCGCGCGAGCCTGTTCAGCGTCGACTCGGGTCGGGGCCGTGCAGGTCGCGAGGATGCCACGCGGCATCGGCGCCAGCACCGGGGTGAACGACACGGCGACCTCGCTACCACCGGCGGCCCGCAGGTTCTGCGCGATTTCCGGGGTGTGCCGGTGCGCGCCCGCGATGCCATAGGCCCGCACCGAACCCATCACCTCGGAGCCGAGCAGACCGATATCGAGTTTGCGGCCCGCGCCCGAAGTACCGCTCACCGCAACAACATTCACCTTCGGTTCGACGATTCCGGCCGCGATCGCGGGTGCCAGCGCGAGGCTGGCGACCGTGGGATAGCAACCGGGAACGGCGATCCGGTGCGCGCCGCGCAGTCGCTCGCGCCCGCCCGGCAGTTCCGGTAGGCCATAGGGCCAGCTGCCCGCGTGCGTGGTGCCGTAGTACTTCTCCCAGGCGACCGCGTCGGTCAGCCGGAAGTCGGCGCCGCAGTCGATGATCACCGTCGACTCCGGCAGCTGCTCCGCGATGGCCGCCGATTGGCCGTGCGGCAGGCCGAGGAAGACGATGTCATGGCCGGCCAGCTCGTCGAGCGTGGTCGGCGCGAGCACGCGGTCGGCTAGGGGCAGCAGGTGCGGCTGGAGCTCCCCCAGCGTGCTACCCGCATTCGATCCCGCGGTCAGCGCCCCGATGACGAGGCGCCCGTCGCGGTAGGCCGGATGACCGAGCAAGAGACGCAACACCTCGCCGCCGGCGTATCCACTGGCACCGGCGACAGCAACCCGCAACACTGGGTTACTCGACGAATCAACCATGTGATGATTATGCACGATTATGCAAGCTCATTCATGAACGGGGGTCTGCATAGCCCAGCCGGACCCTTGTCACCAGGCCGTTCCGTTATACGCCTGAGCGGTCATACCCGGAAAGAACCCATCTCAATCGGGTTGATGAGATTTAGCACCCGCCCCGACGGGGACAGACGGGAGTCCCAGGATCGCGGTGGACCCGACTGCCCATCAGACCGGTGCTCACCGCGACCTGAGTAGCGACCACGATGATCAACAGTCCAGCAGCGGCGTAGAACCCGAGTTGGACGCGCTACCGGGGCCGTGGACGGTCGCTCAGTGCGGACGAGGTGTTCAGGCAACCGTGGCAGGATCGATGCCGAGCGCCTCCCGCAGGCCCCTTTCGCCCTTCGGAGTGAGGCGGACAGCGCGGCCGGAGCCGACGCGCCGCACCCAATCCAGTACCTGCAACCGGCGGCACAACTGTGCTCCGGCAGCACCGCCGAGGTGGGTGCGGCGTTCGGTCCAGTCGAGGCAGGGGCGGGCAATCGGGCGGCGAGTCCGCAGCGTGTTCGCCTCGATGCCCATCGGGCCCGTCAGCCACGCCAGACCCGCGTCGGTGAGGGCGAAGCCGCTGTCGTCATCGAGTAGTTCGCGCTCGGTCATGGCATCGGTGATCGCGACGCCGAGTCGGCCCGCGAGATGGTCGTAGCAGGTTCGGCCGCGGGCCAGGGCCGCAGCCGCGGTGGACGCGCGAAGCGTCGTGGACTCGGGCCGTGCCGGTTCCAGGTGGGCGACCATGGTCTCCAATAACTCGGCGACCTGCGAGCTCGCCAGCTGCACGTAGCGGTGCCTGCCCTGCCGGCGTTCGATGAGTAGACCACCATCGAACAGCCGGTTCAGATGTTCGGTCGCGGTGGATGGCGCCACTCCGGCATGGCGGGCCAGCTCGCCCGCCGTCCAAGCGCGACCGTCGAGCAGTGCCAGGCACATATCGGCGCGGGTGCGGTCGGCCAGCAGGGTGGCCAGTCCGGCCAGCTCGGCTCCTCGGGTTTGCACCACCCTATGATCGCGCCGGGTTGATTCGGCGACCACCGAAACGTCGGCGGGATAGCGTCGCGACATGAACAGTCCTGTGATCACCGATCCCGATCGGGTGCGGGCGGTATTGGCCGATGCCCCGATGCCCGCGGTTTCTCGCGACGTGCCACCGGCCGGGATCGCGTGGCTGCGCGCCACCGTCGCCCGATTCTGTGACGGGGCCGAACATGATCGGCGGCGAGGCCTGGTCGTGGCGGAATTGGCGCTGCTGGCTCCCGAGGTGCTGCGCGCACGGGCCAGGATGACCGATGGGAAACTGCCGCATGTTCGCGTGCTAGCGGAAGCGCTTGGGCTCCAGGATATCTCGCTATCGTCCGTCGCCGTGGCCGCCGCGCACTACCAGCCCCACGAACCCGACAGCCCGGAGGCGGATCGGGCCGTCACGGAATTGGTCGGCGCCTGCGGCGGAGTGGCCGATGAGCGGACCGCCGCGCGGATCGGTCTGCTGATCCAGGCTTGTCAGGCGACAGGTGCGCTGGTGGACAACGCACGTCGGCTCGCAGGTGCGGGTGCCGCCGATGAGATCATCGCGCGAACGTTGGTCGAGGATCCACCGGTGCGCCGCACCCGCCGCGTCCTCGACGATGAACTGGTCGAACTCGACCTCACCGGCGCGGGTCTGGGATTCGGCGCAGGGCCGCATGTCTGCCCCGGTCGCGACCATGCCATCGCCATCGCCACCGGAATCATCGAGGGGTCATGACGAACAAGACGAAGGCTTTTCACGATCTGCACCACGGGGCCGGGCCGCTGGTGCTGCCCAATGCCTGGGACTTCGGGTCGGCCGCCGTGCTGGCCGCGGAGGGGTTTGCGGCGATCGGGACCACCAGTCTGGGTGTCGCGGTGGCGGCTGGTCTCACCGATGGCGCCGGTGTCACGCGCGATGAAACACTTGCGCTGGCAAAGAGGCTCGCGCGGCTACCGGTGCCGGTCACCGTCGATATCGAGGGTGGGTTCAGCGAAGACCCGGGGACGGTTGCCGAATATGTCGCGCAGCTGGCCGGTCTGGGCATCGCCGGAGTGAACCTCGAGGATGGGCGGGCAGATACGGCTCTGGCCGAGCCCGGGCACCACGCGGAGTTGATCGCCGCGATCAAGTCGCGCGCGCCCGAGTTGTTCGTCAATGCCCGGGTCGATACGTATTGGCTGCGGCTGCAACAGGGTTCGACTCTGGCTCGCGCCGAGGAATATGTGAAGGCCGGTGCCGATGGGGTTTTCGTGCCCGGCGTGACCGATCCGGATCAGATCGGCCGGATCGTCGCGGCGGTGCCGCTGCCGGTCAACATGTTGTACTCGGTCGCCGGGCCGTCGATCGCGGAACTCGCGGCCTTGGGTGTGCGGCGCATCAGCACGGGATCGCTGCTGTATCGCGCGGCGCTGGCCGGGATCGTGGATGTAGCGCGGGCGGTGCGCGACGGCGGGGCCATTCGCTCCGGCATTCCCAGCTACCGCGAAATCCAGGCGATCACGGGGTCGTAAGAAACCGCCGAAAGATTTCTGTCCGCGATGTCGATTCAGCGGGTAGCCGCTCGTGTAGGAGGTGAAGCCGGTAGCGGACCGGCCAGCAACAGGAAGGACTTCCTCATGAGCAAGATCATCGCGGTCGAGCACGTCACCCTGGACGGCGTCATGCAGGCCCCCGGCCGGGCCGACGAGGACGTCAGGGACGGTTTCCGGTACGGCGGCTGGGCGCATCGCCACGACGATCCGGTGCAGGCCCAGGTGATGGGCGAACATATGGCGACCCACCACGGAGCGCTGCTGTTGGGGCGGCGGACCTATGAGGACTTCTACGGCTTCTGGCCGCATCAGACCGACAATCCGTTCACCGAGGTGCTTAACAAGACCGAGAAGTTCGTCGCGTCCCGGACGCTGACCGAGCCGCTGCCCTGGCAGAACTCCACGCTGCTTGCCGACGCCGTCCCCGCGGTGGCCGACCTGGGTCAGGATCTCGTGGTGCTCGGCAGCGGCGACCTGCTGCGATCACTGATGCGGCATGATCTGGTCGACGAGCTTCTGCTGCTGATCCACCCGATCGTGGTCGGCGGCGGGCAGCGGCTGTTCGACGGGGTCGGCCTCGGCGAATTGCGACTCGTCGACAGCGTCGCGACCACCACCGGCGTGGTGATCGTCACCTATCAGCGGGATGAGGAGAAGCGATGAAGCAGTACCTGCTCAGCATCTACCAGCCCGACGACGTCGCGCCGCCGGACAATCTCGACGAGATCATGCGCGACCTGGAAGCCGTCAACGACGAGATGCGGGCCGCGGGCGCATGGGTTTTCGCCGCTGGACTGCATCCGCCGAGCACCGCCACCGTGCTGCGTGCCAGCGCCGACGACGTGCTCATCACCGATGGGCCGTACGTCGAAAGTAAGGAGCACATAGGCGGATTCACCATCATCCAGGTGGCGAATCTCGATGAAGCACTCGAATGGGGTCGCAGGGTGGCGGCGGTGGTGACCCTGCCGATCGAGATCAGACCGCTCGCCGATGGTTGAGGTCACCCCGGCCGTGATCGAGGACGTCTTCACCGAACATTACGGTCGCGCGGTCGCCAGCCTGATTCGCGTCTTCGGCGATATCACCGTCGCCGAAGACGCGGTGCAGGATGCCTTTACGGCCGCGGTGCAGCGCTGGCCGACGGACGGACTGCCGCCGAGCCCACCGGGCTGGATCATCACTACGGCCCGCAATCGCGTCATCGATAGACTGCGCCGCGAGGCAACGCGGCACGATCGTCATGTCGTGGCCGCCCTCCTGCGCGCCGACGACGAACCGCCCGATTCCGTTGCGGTGCAGGATGATCGGCTCCGACTGATCTTCACCTGCTGTCACCCGGCCCTGTCGCTCAACGCACAGGTCGCGCTCACCTTGCGACTGCTCGGCGGGTTGACTACCCCCGAAATCGCCCACGCCTTCCTCACTTCCGAATCGACAATGGCCCAGCGGCTCGTCCGAGCCAAGGGCAAGATCCGCGACGCACGCATCCCGTACCGGGTCCCCCGCGATGCGGACCTACCCGCCCGGCTCCGCGCGGTCCTCGCCGTCATCTACCTCATCTTCACCGAAGGTCACACGGCCACCTCGGGCGATCGCCTCGTGCGGGCCGAGCTGTGTAGCGAGGCAATCCGCCTGGGGCGCTTACTCATCGAGCTGATGCCCGATGAGCCGGAGGTGCGTGGGCTGCTCGCCTTGATGTTGCTCACCGAATCACGTCGGGACGCGCGCACCGCGCCGGACGGTTCGCTCGTACCACTGCCGGAACAGGATCGCCTTCGCTGGAATCGCGCCCTCATCGCAGAGGGCCAAGCACTCGTCCGAGAGTGCCTGCGCCGCAACCAACCCGGTCCGTATCAGATCCAAGCGGCGATCAATGCGGTACATGCGGACGCTCCGGACGCGAAATCCACTGACTGGCAACAGATCCTACGTCTGTACGACCAATTGTCCACCGTGGCACCGAGTCCGGTGGTGGCCCTGAACCGGACAGTGGCGGTCGCCGAGGTCGCGGGAGCGGATGCGGCGCTCGCGCTACTCAACGAAATCGACCTCCCGAACCACCATCTGTACCACGCGATCCGCGCCGATCTGCTACGCCGACTCGGTCGCAACACCGAGGCGATCCGCGCCTACGACACCGCCATCACCCGTACGCCCAACACCGCCGAACGGACCTTCCTACGGCGACAACGGGACAACCTCGCCTCGGCTAACTAGAGCGATGAGCGGTTTCACTTACTCTGCCCTAATGGTGGTACCGGATCTCTGCGGCCAACTCGCGTTGCCGAGTATCAACTCCCACCGATGACGCCGTACTTCTTCCACCAGTCGAACAGTGGGACCGCGCCGGTGGAGTCGCCGGCGAAGGCGATGGCCAAGACGAAGTCGCGTTCGTCCGTCCATTCCAGCGCCGGTACCGGTAGTGCGCTGCCGGTACTCCGAGTGCAGGCTAGATTGCCGGTGTAGATGGTCTGACCGTTGTGGGTTACCTTGCTCGAGCGATCGAGTTTGCCGTCAGGGCAGGGGACGACCGCGCCTCGGATGGTGGCCTGGTACGCGTCGTTGAGAGCGGCAAGGTTCGGATACAAATAGAAGTGGGCTTCCGGCGTGCCGCCGACGTTCGGTGTGCCGGTGGGATTCGCATTGCATGACAGGGCGGCCACGCTGGTGGCGTCGCCCTTGCCCCGTCGGCAGTTGCTGGCGCTGTAGCCCTGTGGCAGCAATTGCAAGAGGTTCTTTTCGGCGGGAGTGAGCTGCGCGGACGAAGGGGCTGGTGATGATGCGGCCGGTATCGACACCGGGGGCGGTGCGGGGTTCGCGGAAGTCGGAGTTGGCGGGTTGATGACAGAGTAGAGCCCCCACCCGCCCAATGCGAGTGCTGCGACGCCCGCCACCGAGCCGAGCGCGATCAGCGCTCGCACCTTCCATCGGTGGACGGCGGGCTGGGGGCCCGCGAACGCCTGCCGTCCGGGTGGGGCGGGCCACGGAACAGGAGGAGACGGCACCTGATCGGCCTGGGGCCAGACCGATCCTGCCGCGGCCTGACCTGCCGCCGAGGGCGGCCATGGGGTGCCGTCGAGCGGAGAGTCGCCCAGATTCGACGGCCCGGCCGGGACGCCCGGCACGGGATATCGGATGGTGGTGGGAGCTGCGGGCGGTTGACCAGCTGGGTGCTCCACGCCAGGTTCGCTGCGATGGTCATCCGGCGCCTTGGTCGGCACTGCCTCGTGATGCTCGGCCGGAGCTTCCTGGGCGATTGTGGCCAGGTGGGCGCGCTCAGGCTCGGTCAACACGGCGGCTGCAGCCAACGCCAAGTCGCCGGCGCTCGGGTAGCGGTCGGCTGGATCGCGGGCCATCCCGCGCGCGACGACCGCATCGAATCCAGGCGATAGACCAGGACGAACCGCGGATGGTTTCGGCGAGGGCTCCAACATCAGCGCCCGTATCAGTGTGGCGAACGAGTCGGCGTGGTACGGCCGCTCGCCGGTCAAGCATTCATGCAACACGCAGCCCAACGAGTACACGTCGGCGCGATTGGTCACCGCGACGTTCTCGAACCGTTCGGGCGCCATATAGGAGAACGTGCCGATGGCGTGACCCGTGTTCGTCAGCCGGGGGTCAGTAGGGGTCGTCGCCAGACCGAAGTCGACGAGGTACGCGAAATCGTCGCCGGTCATATTGTCACGAGTGATCAGGATGTTTTCGGGTTTGATGTCGCGATGCACCCGATGATCGGCGTGGGTGGCATCCAGCGCGGACGCCACCTGCTGCACGATGGAAACCGCTCGCGCCGGCGACATCGGCCCGTAACCGGTCAACAACTTACGCAGATCCGGACCGTCGATGAGCCGCATGTCTATATAGAGGCGGCCATCGACCTCACCCCAGTCGTGGATCGGCACCACGTGCGGATTGCTGAGCCGCGCCGCGCCGTGCGACTCGCGCCGGAACCGCTCTCGATACTCGGGGTCGGCGCCCAGCGCCTCCGGCAACAGTTTCAACGCGATGTTGCGGTCTTTGACGGTGTCATAGGCTTCATACACCTCACCCATTCCGCCCCGACCGATCAGCCGCAACACCTGATACCGTCCGAACCGCGTTCCCAGTCGGGATTCGCTCTCGGCGCTCATCGCGAGGGCCCGCCCATTCTCCTGCGCCGCCCACACAAGGAGCCGGCGTCAGCGAGCCTGCCGGCGACAGGGGATAGATCAGAATCTCCGAGCCCAACGATGACCGCCGAACCGGCCGAAACTTGACTAGCGCCGTTGATATCGTCTCTATTCACGGCAGCCCTCCACAAAGACGGAAGCCACGACGAACTCAGCTCAAATGTCCATGATAGCACTTTGCTATGATGACGCCGGGCGCGACCCCGACGATGGGTGAGTCCGCCTGGAGCAGGTCCATCCGGCAAGGTCAGGGTCGGCGCGGAAGCTGGCGCCTTCGATGAGTCGGATTGTTGTCGGTGTCGGCAATTCCAGGCTCAGAGGCTCGCCTTGACGAATCCTTGGTGGGCATTTGCGCCCCCACCGACCAGCAGCATTCGTTGCAAGCTGGTCGGTGACTGGCCGGCCATCCCGATAAACCCGTACTCGCCTCCCAGCCGGGTCGGCTCTCGTCGGCCGAATCAGCGTCGAGCCCTGACTCGTGCGCGGCTGCTCAGCCGGGAGGTCGAGGATTCGTCCAGAATTCGTCCAGAATTCGTCCAGGCGGCGGCCCGACTCTGGTCTTGCCAAACCGGCACACCCGACCAGCACAAGGAGACATAACCATGTTCGGACACCGCCTGTCCCGCACGATCGCCAGCGCCCTGATCGCCGCCACGGCTGGCATCGGTGGCGTCGCCGTCGCCGCGACAGCCACCGCCGCTCCCAGCGCCCCCAGCACCACAAGTGACGCTCGATTCCTGAACCTGATCCGGCAAGAGGGCATCGGATTCGCCTCACTCGCGGCCGCAATCGGCGACGCCCACCATGTCTGCCGCGCCATTGCAGGCGGCCAAACCCCGGTCGCCGTCAGCAAGGACATCCTTCACAATACCGACCTCACCACCCGCCAATCCGCGGTCTTCGTCGTCGCCTCGGTCGACACCTACTGCCCGCAATACCACAAACTCCTTGCCGCCTGACCCACCCGTAAGCGCGGGGCCGGGCCCGGGCCCGGCCCCCGCAACCCAGGCGAGCCACGGGTGCCGACCGGACCTGCGGCAGAGGCCCCAGCCCGTACGCGACCGCACAGATCCCGCCCGCGACGGCGGGCGGAACCAGCAAGCACCGGCACCGCGGTGTCACTCCTAACGGCTTGGGCCAGCCGTCACGCGACGGGAAGTTTCGGGCGGGACGCTGGGAAAGTGCCTGCCAGGCTCGCTATCACGCTCATAATCAAGTGAGGTGGGCACATCGATACCCCTGAAGGAGTCGAACGCGATGGCCGACACCGGTGTGAGCTTTCGCGTATTGGGGCCCTTGCAGTTGACTATCGGCGACAGCACGGTGGAGCTGGGCACCCCGAAACTGCGCGCGGTGGCCGCGATGTTGGTGCTCAACCGGAACCGTCCGGTCGCAATCGACGCCCTGACCAGCGCCGCGTGGGAAGACTGTCCGCCGCCGAAGGCGCGTGCCAGCATCCATTCCTACATTTCCGACCTCCGTAAGATCTTTGCCGACCACGGTGTCGACCCGCGGGCCGCACTCGCGACCGCTGCGCCCGGCTACCGGCTCGCCGTCGCCGACGCCGACTACGACCTGGCCCGGTTCACCGCCGCGAAGACCGCTGGCGTTAAGGCTGCGGCTGTCGGGCAGTTCGAGCAGGCCAGCCGACACCTGACCGCGGCCTTGAACGAATGGCACGGTCCGGTGCTGGCCGACCTGCACGAGTTCCAGTTCGTAACGACGTTCGCTACGGCGTTAGACGAAGACAAGCTGCTCGCCCACACCGCGTACGCCGAAGCCGAAATCGCGGGCGGACGCGCCCACGAGGTCATCGTGGAACTGCAGACGCTCACCGCCCTGTACCCCTATCGGGAACCGCTGTGGGCGCAGCTCATCACCGCGCTGTATCTGGCCCACCGACAGGCTGACGCGCTCGACGCCTGCCGACGTCTACGCACCATTCTCGAGCACGATCTCGGCATCGACCCTGGACACACTATCCGTGATCTGGAGACACGGATCTTGCGTCAACAACCGCTCGACGTCATACAGGCCGCGATGACCACCGCCACGCTCCATATGAAGACGTTGGAGAACCGGAGCGCCGGACAAGGTGGCTCGACCACTGCACACCTGCGTGATCTCACCACCGGCAGCGACTATCCGCTCCGATCCGCCTCCACCAAGATCGGTCGTCTGCCCGACAACGACATCGTGCTCGACAATGCCGCCATCAGCCGCCACCACGCCGTCGTCGTCGACACCGGTACCAGCTACATAGTCTGCGACCTGCGGTCCGCCAATGGCGTGCACATCCACAACCAGCGCATCCGCGGCAGCGCGGCCCTCACCGACGGCGACCGAATTCGCATCGGCGACCACCAGCTGATGTTCGAGGCATCACCAAATTGACAGCGCGCCTGCGGGGATCGTCAATAGAACGGGTACCGCTTCCGATGCTTGTGCAGATGAGTGGCCACGTCGTACAACGGGTCACCGAAGAGCGCGGAACTCCCAATCGATGGAATACGACCGCATCGTCGTGAATGAACGCTTCGTACGCGTCGAGGAATACGACATACGGTTTCTTCCCCGCTGTCGCGGCCTTCAAATCCTCGGCGAATAGATACGACACTGCGGCTTGCAGATTGGCGAGGCTGAGTTGATCGAGCTCCTGCAGGATCGGGTCGTGTCGGATCTGGTGCGTGCGAACCGCGAGCACCCGATTCCTCTTTGCGGTCCCCTCGCGTTGAGCACTGCCTAGATCCTGTCAGACAGCGATGTGGTTCGCGGCGTAACCGATGGGGTCTTTAGGCCTGCGTGGGCTGAGCGGGTGCTCGGCGTCGCCGCGCCGGACAATGTCTCGCCCGGCGCGACTGCCGAATGAGGGCCGGGGCTACCCGCCGACGTTTGTAATCAGTCCGGACTGTCGGAGGAAGATCAGGTTGTCTTCGTAGTGCCATCTTCGATGGTTCGGGCGTCGGGGTTCGCGTGTTGGATGTCGAGTGAGAGGCGGTTCATGCGAGACGACCTCCGCCATCGATGTGCAGGGTGGTGCCGGTCAGGAACGGGTTGGTCAGGGCTAGGAGGGCAGCGGCGGAGATGTCGGATGGGTGACCAACTCGGCGGGCGGGGTTCGTGGTGGCGATACTTGCGAGGAATTGGTTCTTGTCGGGGCCCAGTCCGTCCCATGCGCCGGAGTCGACGATGCCTGGGGAGAGGGCGTTGACGCGGATGGGTGCCAGTTCGACTGCGAGGGCTTCGGCGAGAAAGCTCACCGCGCCGTTGGTGGTGGCCATGACCGCCCGTCCCGGCGCGGGCCGCCAAGCCGCGACGCCGGAGAACAGGAGGATCGCGCCCCCGCCGTGAATTCTGGGGGCGAAGTGTTTGGCGAGCAGGAGAGGGCCGATAACCTTCGCGTCGAATGCCTGATCGACGGCGCTTCGATCCAGCTGCGTCACAGGACCGTTGGCGTGTGCGGCCGCCACCGAGACCAGGTAGTCCAGGTTGCCGATCTGCTCGGCGAGCACGCGGATCGAATCCTCATCGGTCAGGTCGACCGTCGCGCCGACCACAGACGCACTCGGCCCGGACGGATCGTGAGCGCCGTTGGTCGCATAGTCGTCCACAATCCGGGCAACCGCACGATCGACGGCCTCGCGATCCCGTCCGGCGAGCACGACATGCGCACCCGCATCAAGCGCGTCCGCGGCGATCTGCCGCCCGATTCCGGAACGTCCTCCGATGACGAGCAGCTTCTTCCCATTCATCGCATCCGACATGTTTTGCCTCCTCGGTGTTTGTTGCCTTTCACCGAGATCGAACGTGGTCCGGCACCGCCGCAATCCCATCGCGCCATGAATCTTTTCTCAGTTTTCGATAGAATCTCCGAATGGCAACATTGCGCGCCCTGGAATGCCTTGTCGCCGTGCTGGATTACGGCTCCGTGACCGAAGCCGCCGCGCGCCTGCACATGTCGCAGCCCGCCTTGTCGCATCAGATCGCGGCCCTGGAACGCGAAATCGGCACGCCGGTGGTGCAGCGGCTACCGCGCGGCGTACGCCCGACCGCGGCAGGCCGGGCGATCGTCGCGGACGCGCGGGCCGCGCTCACCGCCGCGGAGCGGGTCGTCAGCACCGGCCGCGCCATCGCTGAGGGCACCGAGGGACAACTTCGCATCGGTTGCGCGGAGAGCATGACGGCCGGACTGCTCGCGCCGGTCCTGCGTGCCTGGCATCGGCGAAGCCCAGGCATCCACCTCGCATTGACGGAACTGTCGAGCGCCGACGCGCTGGCTGAACTGGCCGCGTCGGGGCAGGTGGATATCGCAATCGGTCCCCAGCCTGCGCATTGGGACGGACAGTTGGATGTCATCGGCACGGAGGAGATCGTCGCGGTCTTGCCGACCACCGAACAGACAAGTTCGGCACTGACTTTCGCCGATATCGCGGCCCAACCGATCGTGCATTATCACCCGGACAACGGCCTCGGCGTCTGGCTCGACCAGATCGCCGCCGACCACAGCGTCACCCTCACCGCGGCGACCCGAACCCGTCAGGCCACCACCGCAGCCCAGCTGGCGGCCGCCGGACTCGGCGTCGCACTGGTCCCGACCACCGCGTTGACCGCGTCGTTCAGCGGCGCGGTAGCCAGTATGAAACCACGTCTGACCCGGAACGTCGTGGCCTTGACCTGCACGCCGAATGATCCACTGGTACAACGCTTCACAGCTGACCTGCATCGTCGCGGCATTCCAGTTCCCGCGTCGATCGCAGCCCAGCTCACCCCGCGCTGACGGGAGAGCACCGAGTTCGGCTTCCTCGCCATCGCTCGCAGCGCAGAGACGTAGCCAGCGCAGTCCGCGTGGCTGCACCACGCGCCGGTTATTAATGCCACGCGGACCCGCAGCACCCACCGAGATCGCCCCGGCGGTGATTTTCCCCGAACTGGTCGGCCCTGATCACCGCCGACAAGCCACCTACCGCTCAGTGCTTGCGCACCACCCGCTCCCCCTGTCCCGGCTTCCAGATGGTGATGTCCAGGTGATCGTCGATGACCTCGACGGTGGAGGCGCTGGTCAGGTCTGCGGTGTAGAAGTGGTCGAACTCTTGGTCGCGGATGTCGAATCCGGATTCGTCGAACAACTGTTGTGCGAAGCGGGCGTGCACGTCTTTGTCCGGGAGGTCGATAACCGTGCCGAAGAGCTTTGCGTCACCGTCGCCGACCTGTGTGTCGACGGTCGCGGTGTGCAGGCAGAAGCGGGGGTCGCGGGCGAGATCCTTGAACTTGGTGGTGTTCGGCATGCCCGCGATCACCAGCATGTCCTCGAAAATCCGCGGTTCGACGGGGCTGATGCGCGGGAAACCGTCGGAGCGCAGGGTACCGAGCATGCAGAGATTGCCGGTGGCCTGGTGGCGACGAGTGAACACGGTCGCGATGCGTGGGGCTTCTTCGGTGAACTGGCTCCATGTGGTCATGCGGTCGACGGTACGAGCCAAACATGACATCTTCTGTCAGGTTTTATGGCTAATCTCGAATCATGCGAGCGAGTCGACTGGTGCAGCTGTTGTTGCTGCTGCAGACCCGCGGCCGGACCACGGGGCCGGAGCTGGCGCGCGAGCTGGAGGTGTCGGTGCGCACGGTGTATCGCGATATCGAGGCGCTGTCGGCGGCGGGCGTGCCGATCTACAGCGAACCGGGTCGGACCGGTGGCGTGCGGCTGGTCGACGGGTACCGCACCCGGTTGACCGGTCTCACCACCGAGGAAGCCGATGCGGTACTGCTCGCAGGACAACCTGCGGCCGCCGCTGATCTCGGACTAGGCACGGTATTGGCGACCGCGCAGCTCAAGGTGCTGGCCGCATTGCCACCCGAATTGCGCGGCCGGGCAACACGAATCGCGGAACGTGTGCACGTGGATGCGCCGGGCTGGTTCCGCCGCCCCGACGAAACACCAACGCTGGCAGCGGTTGCCGATGCGTTGTGGCACGACAGGCGACTCGATATCCATTATCGGCGTAAGGATCGCGCCGTCGAACGCCGCCTCGATCCGCTCGGCCTCGTGTTGAAGGCCGGAACTTGGTATCTCGTCGCACGCGACGGATCGGCCATCCGCTCCTATCGGGTCAGCCGGATCACCTCGGCTGTGCCGTCGGGCGAATCCTTCACGCGGCCAAATGATTTCAACCTCGCTGCGCATTGGTCGGAATCCGCCGATGATTTCGCCCGATCGATGCTTCGAGTGCGGGCTCGCTGCCGGATCGCGGCCGCCCAGCTGCCGCTGCTCCGGTTGATGATCGAGCCCGCCGCGGTCGTCGAGGCGATGGCATCGGCAACCGAACCGGACGCCGAGGGCTGGGTTGAAGCAACCATTCCCTCGGAGTCCTACGAGGTTCTAGCGAGTGCGATCCTGCCGCTCGGCCAATTCTGTGAGGTTCTCGACCCGCCAGAATTCCGCGACCGGCTCGCTGCCACGGCCTTCGCGATGGCCGAGCGCTATCGAGGCCCGCGAGTTTCCTGAGCCCACCCACCCAGTGCAAAGAGTGTGGGCAACCTCAGCGCAGCGAGCGGAAGAATGCGCGCACATCGTTGGTCAGCAAATCCGGCGCCTCCATTGCCGCGAAGTGACCGCCCCGGTCGTATTCGGTCCATCGCACGATGTTGTGCTGCTGCTGCGCGAGCACACGAATGGAATTGTCACCGGCGAATACCGCTGCCGCAGTCGGCACGCCGGAATTCCGCAGCGGCATCCCCCACGAGTCCCCCTCCCCGTACAGCCGGATCGAGGAGACGAAGGTCCTGGTGAACCAATAGAGGCTGACATTGGTCAGCAGCGCATCGCGATCCACCGCCGCATCGGGCAATTCGAGCGCGGGATTGGTCCAGCGCTGAAAGAGATCCACGATCCAGGCCAGCAGCCCGGCGGGCGAATCGTGCATGCCGATGGCCAGGGTCTGCGGGCGGCCCGCCTGCACCATCGCATAGCCGTACCGGGTGTAGCTCTCGCTCCCAGTGAGTTTGTCCAACTTCGCCCGATCCTCGGGGCTGTAGTCCGGCTCTGTTCCGTCATCGCTCCAGGACGGCAGTGTGATCGGACCGTTCACATGGATGCCGAGCACATGGTCGGTGGCGATGCGCCCCAGTTCGGTCGAGACGAAGAAACCCGCGTCACCGCCCTGCGCCCCGTACCGGTCGTAGCCGAGCCGGGCCATCAACTTTGCCACCACCTGCGCGAACTGCTCTGTCGAACCGTCCCCGACCTTCGGCCCGACCTCGGAGAAGGCGAATCCGGGCAACGACGGGATGACCAGATGGAATGCATCGGCCGGATCCCCGCCGTGCGTGCGCGGGTCGCTCAAAGGCCCGATCACATCGAGGAATTCGACGAACGAGCCGGGCCAGCCGTGGTTCAAAACCAACGGCACGGCATCGGGTTCGGGCGAGCAGACGTGCAGGAAATGCACCTGCTGTCCGTCGATCTCGGTGACGAAGTGCGGCAGCTCGTTCAGTCGCGCTTCGACCGCGCGCCAATCATATTCGGACCGCCAGTACTCTGCGAGGTCCCTCATATACGAGATGGATGCGCCCTTATCCCAACCGCCGCCCGGGATTTCATCCGGCCACGCGGTATTCGCCAGCCGGGCGTGCAGGTCATCGATCCGGGCCTGCGGGATCTCGATGCGGAAGGGGCGGATGTCCTGTTCGGTGCTCATGGAAACGACGCTATGACCCCCTTAGGACAGGCACGTTCCTAAGAATCTGACATTCTGGATTTCGTGTTGGAGACCTCGGCGCGCCTGCTCAAATTGCTCGCCCTGCTGCAGACCCACCGCGACTGGGCCGGAGCCGAACTCGCCGAACGACTCGGCGTCACCGGCCGCACGGTCCGCCGCGATGTGGATCGGCTGCGTGAACTCGGCTACCCGGTGCACGCCACACAGGGCACCGCGGGCTATCGGCTGGGCGCCGGGGCTGCCCTGCCGCCACTGTTGCTCGATGACGAGGAGGCCGTCGCGGTGGCGGTCGGCCTGCGCAGCGCCTCCGATGGCACCGTCGCGGGTATCGAGGAGGCATCGCTGCGCGCACTCAGCAAACTCGAGCAGGTGCTGCCGCCGCGACTGCGCCACCGCGTCCGCACGCTGCGTGGCGCGATGGTTCGGGTCGGGACACCGGACGCAACGGTCGAACCGGACACCTTGATGGCCGTCGCCGAGGCCTGTCAACGGCACGAACGCCTGCGCTTCGACTATCGCGCGCACAGCGGCGCCACCACCCGTCGTACGGTGGAGCCGCACAGCCTGGTGCACTTCAGCAGGCGGTGGTACCTCGTCGCCTGGGATGTCGATCGCGGTGACTGGCGCACCTTCCGGGCCGACCGCGTCTCGCCCCGAACACCCACCGGCCCAAGCTTCACTCCGCGTGAGCTCCCGGAAGGCGATGTCGCGGCGCACCTTTCGCTACAACTGTCGTCCCGGGCGTGGCCGCATCAGGCAATTGCCCTGCTGCACAAGTCCGCCGAGGATGCCGCGGCGAATGTCTGGCCCGGCATGGGCGTCATCGAAGCCGTCGACGACCACAGCTGTCATCTGCACGTCGGCGCGGATACGCCGGAGGCACTGGTCTGGATGATCACCTCGGTGGATATCGACTTCACACTGCTCAGCGGCCCACCCGAACTCGTCACTGCCATCCGGGCCCAAGCCGACCGCTGCGCAACCGCCCTCCGCAACTTCGACTGATTCGCTCGACAACGCCGATCGAACACCGCCACAGGCGCTTTCACCTGCACCGACAACGGCATTGAGTCGCATGGCCGCCCGCCCCGCGACCACCGGCACCCGACTCCCCTTGCGCGACAGCACCCCATACGCCCCGACCGGTGGACGACTCGACGGCTTTCACCACGCATGCGGCCATTACAGACCGCAGCCGAATGGCGGCCCGCTACGCCCTGACCCTGGACGCGACAGCCCGCCATTGCCACGAATTGGTCAGCCCGGCAACGGGATTCGATCACGATGCCGGGCTGATGCGAGCTCAGCCGACAATCGCGAACAGCACCGCCGCAACCGCGAAACTCACCACCGACAGCACGGTTTCGAGCACCGTCCAAGTCTGCAGCGTCTGCTTCACCGTCAGGTTGAAGTACTTCGAAATGATCCAGAAGCCACCGTCGTTCACGTGGCTGAGGATGATCGAACCCGCCGCGATCGCCATGGCGATGAGTGCGATGGCCATCTGCGAGTATCCGTGCCCGGTGACCAGCGGCGCGACAATACCGCCGGTGGTCACGATAGCGACGGTAGCCGAGCCCTGGGCGACGCGCAGACCACAGCTGATGATGTAAGCGAGCACGATCACCGGCAGTCCGGCGGCCGACATGGTGTCGGCGAGCGCGGTGCCGATGCCGGTGGCGGAGATGACCTTTCCGAAGAACGCGCCCGCACCGACCACCAGCAACAGCATGCCGACCGGCTTCAGCGATTCCGCGGTGAGCGTACTGAGTTCCTGCACACTGGAACCGCGCCGCACGCCGAGCAGATAGAAGGCGACGAGCACCGCGATCAGTAGCGCGACGGCGGGCGTGCCGAGGAAGGTGAGCACCTGCAGCAGTCGCGACTCCTTGTCCAGCCATTGGCTGCCGAAGGTCGCGCCGAGAATGAGCACCAGCGGAATCGCGATAATGCCGCCGATGAGACCGACTGCGGGCGGACGTGTCTCGGTGCGTACTGCCTCCGGATCCGTTGCGGTGCCCGGACCTTCGCCCTTCGCCGCAGGCTCGGCTTCCGGCCGCACCAGGAATTCGGCAGGCACCTCGACCTGCACCCGCTTACCGATGTAGGTGCCCCACACGATGCCTGCGGCAATGAAACCCGGGATGCCGCAGATGAATCCCATGATTATCAGCCAGCCCAGGCTCACCCCGAGCAGACCACCAAGTGCGACCGGCCCTGGATGCGGCGGCAGGAAGGCGTGGGTCATGGACAGACCGGCCAACATCGGCATGGCATACAGCACCAGCGATCGACCACCGCGCTTGGCGGCCACATAGATCAGCGGCGCGAGCACGAAGATGCCGATATCGAAAAAGACCGGGATGCCGAAGATGAGCCCGAGCAGACCCATGGCGACCGGTGCGCCTTTCTCGCCGAAGATGCTCAACAGCTTGCCGGTCAAAACGTCCGCGCCACCGGAACGTTCGAGAATCGCGCCGAGCACCGTGCCGAGGCCGATAATGACCGCGATATGCCCGAGGATGCCGCCGAAACCGGTCTCCAGCAGCGAATCACCGGGCTTGATCGCCGTACCGACGATCTTCGACACCGGTAGTCCGGCGGCCAGCGCCAGCCCGAGTCCGGTGAGCAGCAGCGCGATGAACGGCTCCAGCTTGACCTTGATAATAGCGAGCAGCAGTACGGCAATCGCGAGACCGCACAGCACCAACAATCCGGGTGTTGTAGTGCGTAGCCAGTCGACAGTGGTGCCCATGTGGGTACCTCTCAATTCATGGATCGAACGAATAACGCCGCGCGCGAGGCGATTTCGGACCATCGGCCCGCGGCGACGTCGGATGGGGCCACGACATCGGTACCCGCGGTCACGGCCACGGCTCCGTTGGCGAGGAATTCGGCGGCATTGCCCGCATTGACGCCCCCGGAGGGAATGAGCGCCGCATCGGGGAAGGGGCCGCGCAGGTCTTTCAAATAGCCTGGACCGAGCGCCCTGGCGGGGAAGATCTTCACCGCGGCGGCGCCGAGGTCGAGTGCGGTGAGTACCTCGGTGGGTGTGAAAGCGCCCATGACGACCGGAATATCGCGCTCGGCCGCGACGGCCGCGACCTCCGCACGCACACCGGGTGTTACGAGGAACCGTGCGCCGCTATCTATCGCGGCCTTGGCCTGATCGGCATGCAGTACGGTTCCGACACCGACAACCGCATCAGGGGCCGTTGCGGCGATACGTAAGTAATCGAGCACACCCGGTGTCGTGAAGGTGAGCTCCAACGTACGAATCCCCGAGCGTGCCAACGCATCCGCAAGTGCCAGCGGGTCCGGAATCTCCGGCGCACGCACCACACTCAGCACGCGGTCGGCGCGTATGACCTCCAGAGCGCTCATGGTGGTCAATATGTCTCCTTCCGCGTGGCATCCATGCGCAGCGCACGTCCGGCGAGCTTGCCGGTGGGCGCGCCGTTCTCGATGGCGAATTCGCCGTTGACCAGCACGTGTTGAATACCGCGTGCCTGCTGCTTCGGGTCCTCGAAGGTCGCGGCATCGGCGATCGTCGATGGGTCGAACAACACGAGATCGGCTGCATACCCGGTGAATACGTGTCCGCGGTCGCTCAGCCGCAGCCGCTCGGCGGGCCGTCCGGTGAGGTGGTGCACGCACTCCTCGAGCCCGAGCACGCCGAGTTCGCGGACGTAATGGCCCAGATAGCGCGGGAAGGTGCCCCAGGCGCGCGGATGCGGCCGCGCGCCGACGAGCAGTGCGTCACTCCCACCCATATGCGCCGGATGCACCATGATCGCGCGCACGTTCTCCTCATGCCCGACGTGCTGCAGGATGGTGGTGGCCAATTGATCTCGGCGCAGCAGGTCGAAGAAAACCGCGACCGGTTCGCGACTGGTATCGGCCGCGATTTGCGCGACGGTCCTGCCGACGCACTCCGCCAACTCCGAATTCGCTACACCGCTGACCTGAATGGTCTCCCATTCGACCGTGACGCCGTGGCAGCCGTCGGAACCATTAACATTCACGTCCAACGCGATTCGCGCACGCATCGCGGGATCGTCGATGCGAGCCAATGCCGCATCCGGACCACCGGACATCGCCCAACTCGGCAGCAGCGCCGAAAGTGTGGTCGAGCCGGGCAGATACGGATACGTATCCAGGGTGATATCGCACCCCTCGGCCCTGGCCGCATCGATCAAAGCCAGGAATTCCGGCGCGCGCCCGCGGTTCACGCCGAAGTTCATGGTCGCGTGGGTGAGATGCAGTGCGCATCCGGTGCTGCGAGCCAGGCCGATCATCTCGGCGTACGCCGCCAACGCGCCCTTACCGTAGGAGCGCGTATGCGGCGCATAGAACCCGCCGTATTCGGCGACGATCTCGCACAGCGCCGCCAATTCACCTGTGTCCGCATACATTCCGGGCGTATAGGTGAGTCCGCTCGACATACCGACCGCACCCTCACGCAGCCCCTGTGCGAGCAAGTCCCGCATTCGCCGGATCTCCGCCACCGTCGCAGACCGCTGTTCGCTACCGACAACCAGCAGCCGCAGTGTGCCCTGCGGTACGAGATAGGCGGCGTTCGGCGTTATGCCCTGATCGAGCCGGTCCAGGTACTCCGCGACCGTGCGCCAAGAGAAGTCCAGATCGGTGGGATTACCATTCCATCCGGCGATCTGACGCCGCAGCACCGCCAGGGCGGCGGTATCGATCGGGGCATACGAAAGCCCGTCCTGTCCGATGACCTCGGTCGTGACGCCCTGGCTGATCTTCGGGAAATGCCCGGGCTGCGTGAGCAGATGCAGATCGGAGTGCGCGTGCATATCGATGAAGCCGGGAGCGAGCACCGAACCCGGTGCATCGATGAACCTGGCCGCCTCGGTGATCGTTCGCGGGTCCGCGATCGTGCTGATCCGTCCTCGGTCGATGCCGACATCCGCGCGGAAACGTGGCGCACCCGTGCCGTCTATGACGTCGATATCGCGAAACACTAAGTCCGTCATGGCCACTCGTCAGAAGAAGGTATGCAGGAGGTCCACGACGCGCGGACGTTCCGCATCGGCATCATCGACGACCGGGATCAGCCGCCACTTGTCGAATGCCGTGCACGGATGCGACAGGCCCAGCCGCACCACACTGCCGACCGGCAGGTCACCGGCCACACCGTCCGGCAGCCACAGGAAGGTGTGCTGGTCATTGAGCGCACTGACATGCGCCGCCGGATTCAACGAACCTTCCGGTCCCGCAACGAATTGCGGGACCGGAAGCCCCTCATCGAATGGCAGATCGCGCTTGCCGGCATCCAGCAGCGCGAGTTCTGCCTCGGGTCGCGATACGGTCCGCGCCCACCCGTGCATCGCCGAGCGCAGCGGTCGTTCGCTGCGCGGCGGTGCCAGCGGCGAGATCCCCGCGTAGAAGCCGTCGTCGTGAATGATGTACGCACCGGAGCGCAATACCACTGTGGTCGGAACGCCTTGCTCATCGGCGAGTCCAGCCAGACATTCGACGACCAGATCGGGGAAGGCGCTGCCACCCGCGGTGACGATCGCATCCTCCGGATAGCTTCCGCCCGCGGCGAGTTCGCGGTGTAGGCGGGCGATTTCGTCCAGGTAGCGGCGGACCGCGGCGATCGCGTCCGGGGTGCGATCGTGGGCGAGCGCACCTTCGTAGCCGCCGACACCGGCGAGGGTCAGCCGCTCGGCGCGGTCGACGGCCTCGGCAATCGCATGTGCCTGTTCGACGGTGCGCGCGCCCGTACGCCCGTGCGGCCCACCGAGTTCGACGATCACCCGAATGCGCGCATCGTCCGGCAGATGCTGCTCCATCAGCGCGACGGTCTCGACACTGTCGACCCAGCAGAAGAATTCGAACTCCGGATCCCGCGCCGATTCCGCGGCGACCCAGCGCAATCCGACCGGATCGACGAGCGAGTTGGCCAGCACGATCCGTCCGACACCGAACGACCGGGCCACCTGCACCTGCCACACGGTCGCGAATGTGATCCCCCAACTCCCGGCCGCCAATTGCTGCGCCCATAGCTGCGGGGCCATGGTGGTCTTCCCATGCGGCGCCAACCGCACACCCGCGGCGGCCGCCCAATCCGCCATCACCGTGACATTCGCCGCGACAGCTGCCCGGTCGACGGTCAATACCGGGGTTTCGAACTCGTCGAGGTGCGGCGCGGAGTCCAGGAAGTCGCGAACCGTGCGGCCCCACGCCGCGGGCGGCAGACCCTTGTGCTCGGGCCCGAGCATCCGATCCGCCAGTGCGGCAACGGCTTTCTCATCGATCGCCATGTCGCTCCTTCCCGCGGAATCGAGTCCGCCGAATCATACCGCCAGTACATTGCATAATTCGCAACGCTGGTTGCATATCGTGTTTTGCGTGGTTATTCTGCACTGGATGGCCGGTGGCCGCAAGGGCAGAAGGGAGATCGATGTGACGTGGCCTACTACGTCGCCCCGCCCACGGGCGGTGACCATCGGTGAGGGGCTCGCGGTGCTGGTGGCGCGTCCCGGCCCGCTGGAGGACTCGGAGAACTTCGAGCGAACCGCGGGCGGCGCCGAGGCGAACGTGGCCACCGTGCTCACACAGCTCGATGTGGATGCGGCTTGGATTTCCCGGGTCGGCGCTGACGGATTCGGCCGGTATCTGACCCGACATCTCGCGGCACGTGGCGTGGATGTGTCGGCGGTTGTCATCGATCCCGCACGCCCCACCGCCATCTATGTGAAAGAGCGCGGCAGCGGCTCGGGCAAGGCCACCGATCTGGCCGATGGGACCAGCCGCATGCAGTACTACCGCACTGGTTCCGCCGCCAGCGCACTGTCCACCGTCGACCTGACGGCGGCGGCAGGACTACTCGAGCGCTGCGACCTCGTGCACTTCACCGGAATAACCACCGCGCTCTCGGAATCCGCGACCCGCCTCACCGAAAGCCTTGTCGCACTGCCCCGCCGAGGCAGGCTCGTCAGCTTCGACCTGAATTACCGTCCGACCCTGTGGGCGGGGCGCGACGAGCAGGCCGCCGAGGTGCTGGCTCGTCATGTACGCGGCTGCGATGTGGTATTCCTCGGCGCCGACGAGGCGGATGCGGTCTTCGGCACCGACGATGCCGACCGATTGCGGGCACTGTTCCCGGAGCCGGAACATCTGGTGGTCAAGAACAATGAGCATTCGGTGACCGGATTCTCCGGAACCGAGCGCGTCGAAGCGCCCGCGTTGGAACTCGAGATCACCGAGCGAATCGGTGCCGGTGATGCCTTCGCGGGCGGATATCTGGCCGCCCTGCTGCACGGACGCCCGCTGGAGCAGCGGCTGCGCTTCGGGCATCTGTGTGCCGCCGCCGCGCTGACCGGCACAGGGGATGTCGCGGAACTGCCATCGCCCGGTGCGCTGGAAGCATTGGCGATGCTCGACCAGCCCGCTTGGGGGCGTGTGCATTACAGCAGAGATGTCGTAGCAGAGAATGTGGCGTCATGAGCGAGCGATCAATGGACGTAGCCGAGCATTTCTCGGTCATGCCGGAGCAGAGCGCCAGCGAGGCGCAGTCATGAGTCAGAGTTTGTTGCGCGCGTTGACCATCCTGCTCTCGCTCGGGGAGGACGCCCGCTCGCTCGATCAGCTGGCCGGTGAACTCGGCGTGCACAAGTCGACGGTGCTGCGGCTGCTGCAGACCATGGAGTCGCAGCGCTTCGTCACCCATGACAGCCAACACCAATACGTTCTCGGCTCCCGGCTTTTCGAACTCGCCAACCGCGCCTTGGAACAGCGTGACGTCCGCACCCTCGCCCGCCCGCATCTGAGCGCGCTGAATTCCGCTACCGGCCAGACGATTCACCTGGCCACGTATGAATCCGGCGATGCCATCTATATCGACAAATTCGACGCGATCCAGAGCGTGCGAATGTACTCCCGCATCGGCCGACCTGCGCCACTGCACTGCACGGCGGTCGGGAAGGTGCTCGTCGCCGCACAGCCGCGCACCGAATGGCTCGTGATCGCCGAGCGCCTCGACTACCGCACGTTCACCGATCGCACCATCCGCACTCCGGAGCGCTATCTGACGGAGCTGGAACTCGTTGCGGCACAGGGCTATGCGGAAGATCACGAAGAGCACGAGAGCTTCGTGAACTGCATCGGCGTTCCGGTGCGCAATGGCACCGGGACGGTGGTAGCCGCGGTCTCGATGTCGGTGCCGGACATGCTGCTCGACCACGATCAGGTTTTGGCGGAGCTGCCGCGGGTCCGCGCGGCGGCCGATGCCATCTCTGCCGAACTCGGCTGGACTCCCGGCCGCACCGCAACGAAAGGCCACTCATGAGTGAGAAGATCGCCGTCCACACCACCGATGCGCCCGCACCCGCGCACACCTTTTCCCAGGGCGTGCGCAAGGGACCCTTCGTGCAGGTCTCGGGTCAGGGCCCGGTGGACCCGGCGACCAACGAGTACCTGTTCCCGGGTGACGTTGCCGCCCAGACCATTCGGACCCTGCAGAATGTCAAGGCGATCGTAGAAGCAAGCGGCGCCACCTTCGACGACGTGGTGATGCTGCGCGTCTACCTGACCAAGCGCGAGGACTTCCCCACCATGAACGAAGCCTACGGCGATTTCGTCACCACCAACACCACCAGCAACGCACTACCAACCCGCACAACAGTATTCACCGGCCTCCCCCGCGAGGAAATGCTGGTAGAGATCGACGCCCTAGCCATCCTCTAACCGCCGCCACCGTCTCGCCGCCCGACGGTCCCACGCACTGATTCGCGCGCCGCGCATGGTTTCGCCCCGCGATTTCGCGCGCGGCGTGACAAAAGGCGCGCGGGAGCTACCGAGGCAACCTAGCCGGAGTTGCGCAGTGCGGTGGCGAGTCCGTTCATGGTCAGCAGGATGCCGCGTTTGACGAGTTCGGTGTCGTCGCCCGCGCGCAGTCGTCGCAGCAGCTCGACCTGCATCTGGTTCAACGGCTCCAGATACGGGAAGCGGTTGTGGATCGACTCCGCCAGTGACGGGTTGTCGGCGAGCAGGTGATCATTGCCGGTGATCGCCGCGTGCATGCGGATGGTGCGGGCATGCTCGTCCCGGATCATGCCGAAAATGTGCTCGCGCAAGGCCACATCATCGACTAGTTCGGCGTACCTGGCCGCAATATCAAGATCGCTCTTGGCCATGACCTGGGCCAGATTCGATAGCACCGTCCGGAAGAACGGCCAGCGGCGATAGAGGTCGGACAGAATCGCCAAGCGGTCGGGATCGCCGCCGACCCAGTCCTCGAGCGCGGCACCGGTTCCGTACCAGCCCGGCAGCATGACGCGGGCCTGACTCCACGACATCACCCACGGGATGGCGCGCAGATCGCTCACCGAATTCGTCGGCTTGCGGGAGGCAGGACGACTGCCGATATTCAGATCGCCGACCTCGGCAACAGGCGTGGACTGCCGGAAATACTCTACGAATCCCGGTGTTTCGTGCACGAGCCGTGCATAGGACGCACGGGCGCGCGCCGCCAGATCGTCCATGAGTTCATACGACGGCTCGGCAGCGGGACCCAGCCCCTCCACATCGAGCAGCGTCGACTCCAGGGTGCCCGCGATCAGCGACTCCAGATTGCGGTGCGCCGCACCGGATTCCGCGTACTTGGCCGCGATCACCTCACCCTGCTCGGTCAACCGCAGCGAACCCTGCACGGCGCCGACGGGTTGGGCGAGAATCGCATCATAGCTGCGCCCACCACCGCGACCGACTGTGCCACCGCGACCGTGGAAGAGCCGCAGGCGAATTCCGGTCTTGCGCGCGACCTCGACCAGATCCAGCTCCGCACGGTAGAGCGCCCAGTTGGCGGCCAGATACCCACCGTCCTTATTGGAATCGGAGTATCCGAGCATCACTTCCTGCCGCATTCCCTTGGCGGCCACCAGCTCTCGATACACGGGGACATCCAGCACCGCGGCCAAGGTCGCCGCACCGGCACCCAGATCCTCGATGGTCTCGAACAGCGGCACGACATTCACCGGACAGCTCGGCGGCCCGTCCGGCTCACCGGGATCGAGCAGCCCGCCCTCCTTCAGCAGCAGCGCCGCTTCCAGCATGTCGCTGACCGAGGTGCACATGCTGATGATGTAGTTCGGTACCGCCTCGACGCCGAAGGTCTGCACGACGTCCCGTGCGGCACGGACGATGTCGATCTCCTTGGCGGCGAGTTCGCTGAGCCGCGCATGCGGGCCGAGCAGCGGACGGCGGGTGCGCAACTCGGCGGCGAGCAGCTCCACCCGCTCATGCTCGGCGAGACTCGTATAGTCCTGATGCACTCCCGCCCAGGCCAGCAGCTCGGTGACGACCTGTTCGTGCACCTCCGAGTTCTGCCGCATATCCAGGCCCTGCAGATGAAATCCGAATGTCTCGATGGCATATCGCAGCGCGGCCAAGCGTTCATCGGCGAGCAGACCGTCGCCGCTGGCCCGCATCGAGACGTCCACTGCGTCCAGATCGTCGAGTACCGCCTGTGGTGTCGGATAGGCCGGTGCACCCATATCCAGCCCGTCGGCGGGCAGTTCGCCGAGCGCGGCGACGGCCGATGCCGACAGGCGCGCCCGAATCCGATGCAGCGCGCGGCGATACGGCTCATCCGAGTGCGTCGCGGGATCGGAATAACCGGCCTCGGCCAGTGCGGCCACCTTCGGTGTCACCAACACCAGCCGCGCCGATTGCGACAGCGACTTCTCCAGCTCCACCAGCTCGTGCAGATACCGTCCGAATGCCACCGCCGATGCCTGTGCTGCCGCCTGACGCACGACATCCGCTGTCACATAAGGATTTCCGTCACGATCGCCGCCGATCCACGATCCGGGGCGCAGGATCGGGCGCGGCAGTAATTCCGCGCCCGGCCAGCGGGATCGCAGCGCCGCCCGAACTTCCGCGTTTATCGCCGGAATTACGTCGAAAAGCGTGATGTCGTAGTAGCGCAGACCGACCGAGATCTCGTCCTGAATCCGCAAGCGCTGCAATCGAATCAGCGCCGTGCGCCACAGCGAGAGCACCTGGCGACGGATGCGCAGCTCCAGATCCGCGCGTGCCCGCTCGGTTTCGGTATAGCGCTGCCGCAATCGCATCAATTCGGTAATGCGGGTCTGCACATCGAAGACGGTGCGGCGCCGGGTTTCGGTCGGATGTGCGGTTATCACCGGCGATACCAACGCATCGGCGAGCAGATCCGCGACCTCGGCGCCGTCCAGCGCCGCCGCGTCGAGTTTGCGGTAGGTCGCCGCGAGCGAGGAATCCTGCGGTGGCTCCCCCGCCGCCTCATGCGCCGAGCGCCGCCGGTCGCGCTGGATATCCTCGGCCAGATTCGCCAACAGCACGAAATAGGTGAACGCGCGGATCAGCGGCAACGCGACCGCGATATCGACGCCGTCGAGCATCTGCGCCACCGCGCTGCGCCCGACCTCCTCGCGCCGCACCCGGAATGCCTCGATCCGCACCCGCTCGATCAGGTCGAAGACTTCGGGGCCCTCGTGATCGCGGATGGTGTCGCCGAGCACGCCGCCGAGGAACCGGATATCGTCCCGCAGCGGCCGGGTCGCCTCCGGTGCTGTCGGCGTTTCCGACAGTCGCTCGCCGGCGTTCGGCACTGTCACGCCCGAGGGCGCGGTGTCGCTGATCCGCTCGATGCGCTCGCTCATGACTCGACACTACTGCGCCAAGATCAGGCCTTCGCGGTGACGCCGAGCACGCCGGTTCTCGCCGAGGCCGATCGACGTCGGCATCGGCGAGTTCGAGGAATCAGCCGAGCAGCTGGGAGAACCGCAGGTGGTTGCCCCACGGATCGCGGAAACCGCAGTCCCGGACGCCGTAGGGCTGGGTGATCGGCTCCTGATCCACATCGACACCGGCCTCGCGCAGCCGGGCGAAGGTGTCGTCGACGGCCTCGGTGGTGAAGATCAGGGTGCCCTGCGCACCGCTGGCCAACCGCGCCTTCGCGGCTTCGCGCGCGGACTCGTTCGGATTCATCTCCGGGTTCTCCAGAATGAATTCGATACCGGGCTGCGACGCCGGTCCGACGGTCAGCCAGCGACCGCCAGGAAACGGCATATCCTGGCGGACCTCGAAGCCGATGACATCGCGGTAGAACTCCAGCGCCTGGTCCTGGTCGCCGACCAGCACCGCGACGTGGGTCAGAGTGAAATCCTTGCCGTTGCTCATTGCTATCTCCCTTGGTTCGAGCGGTATAAAAGGGTGACGCCGAGCGCGTGCCGAATTCATCGGTGATCCCGAGAAGATTCTCGTCCGCTTCGGCCGCCATCACGCCGCTTCGTTGGATATCACCGCTCAGCCCTCGTGGTTGCACCGGATTCCGCAGTACCGAACCCGCCAAGCGAATTCTGCGTGAATGTGCTCGCCGCCGATCAGGAGCAAGTGTGCAGACAACTCGGCCGCAGCGGTTCGGCCAAGCGGCCTCGGCCTTGGTTGTCGGGGGCCAGTCCGAATCACGTTGTCGGGTCGAGCAGCGGCATGCCGAGCTAGGCGGCGTAGCCGAAGTCATCACCGACCGACCCGCCCGCAGGCACGCGACTATCACCCACAGGCGCGCTCACAACTCGCGCGGCACCCGCGCCGGATTGCCCGCCGCGAACACGCGTGTCGGCAGATCCCGGGTGACGACGCTGCCCGCCCCGACCACTGTGTCATTGCTGATTCCCAGCGCTACCTGCGCTGATCGGCCATCGGATGCAGCGTGGTAAGCAGCCGACACCCCGGCCCGATCGACACATCGTCGCAGATCACTATCGGCGCCCAGTCCAGCATGATCGCGACGTAGTTCAGGCGATACAAGGCCACACCCGGCATCGGCTCCTTCGTCATCCACCAGCGCCAGGCTACGGATTCAGCCGACCTCACGGACGTGCGGTCGCGATGCGGACAGGCGCTGCACGAGCACCTGTTCGAGCAGTGCGACGAGCACCTCCTTCACCGAAGCCCGTTCTCGCGCATCGCATTCCAGGATCGGGATGCACTCGTCGAGCTCCAGTGCCTCACGGACCTCGTCGAGTTCGAAGTGCTCGCCCTGTTCGAAACGGTTGACCACCACCACGAATGGCGTGTTGTGTTCTTCGAAGTAGTCGAGCACCGGATAGCAGTCCTCGATCCGACCGGTATCCACCACGATCACCGCGCCGAGCGCGCCGTCGACCAGGTCGTCCCACAGAAAGACGAAGCGATCCTGACCCGGAGTGCCGAAAAGGTAGAGCACCAGCGAGGTGTCGAGGGTGATGCGGCCGAAATCGAGAGCGACTGTGGTCTGGGTCTTGTCCGCGCGTCGCCCCGGATCGTCGACACCGATGGCGACCTCGGTCATCGCCGCCTCCGTCACCAGGGGTTCGATTTCGGAGATCGCGCTGATGAATGTTGTTTTGCCGACACCGAATCCGCCGCTGATCACAATTTTGACCGAGGCGGGCATGGGCCGCTCGACCTGTGCTGTCCGATATTCAGAGTGCCCGTACAAGGTCCCTGATCCTCTCGATGGCTGCGGTGGAAAGTTCGGGGGCGTCCCGGACCGAAACATGCCCGGCGGCCGCGAGATCGCTGACGATCACCTTCGCGACGCCCACCGGAACGTGCAGCGCCGTCCCGATTTCGGCAATGGAATGCGGCTGCTGGCACAGCCGAACAACAGTGCGCTGTTCGAAATGCAGCGGCGCCGACAGTGCGGCAGGCGTTGCCAGCACCAGCGTTTCGATGCGCAGCCCGTCGATCAACGGAGTGGTGCGGCCCGCGGTAACGACAAAGGGGCGCACGAAACGGTCATCAGGGGCCTGCACATCCGGACTACCCTTCGGCGGCCGATTGGCGCCGTGCCAACCGAAGGATTGGTTCACCGGGATCATCCGCGGGTCCGGCAACCGCGGCCGGTATGGATCCCTCATCTGCGCAACGACTCGCGCAATTCCGAAATGAGCGCGGGGTCGAGCAGCGCACCGGCGCGTTCGGCCAGCACGGCCATCTCGTACCCGACCAGACCCACATCGCAACCGCCGTCGGCGATTACGCCGAGGCAACTGCCGTCACCGAGTGCCGAGACCAGCAGAAAACCGCGCTTCATCTCGATCATGATCAGCTTCAGACCATCGAATGCGTAACTGCGCGAAGCACTTCGGGCCAAGCTAGACAGTCCGGAGACCATCGCGGCCAGTCGATCCGCGCCGATGCGGTCCAGACCCTCGGACATGGCGATGAGCAGACCGTCGGAGGAGACGGCGACGGTATCGCGGACACCGTCGGTATTGCGGACGAAGTTGGCCAGCATCCAATTGAAGGTGTGCGGGTCCGCCGTCTGAATATGGGTAGTCACCGAAGCTCCTCTGCGGTCGTGGGTAAAGCCGAGGTTTGCGCCAAATCCGTGGCGCGCGGGATGTTTTCGGACGCCTCCATTCGCGGCGAGGTGGGAGTGCCGCGCTCGTGTCCGGCACGGAACGAGGCGAGCATGCTGCGGATTTCGGCCGGTGAGCGTTCCACGACCGGAGCGCTGGGCGGGGCCGGGGTGAGAGCCGTTGGTGCCCTGCCGCTTCCGTTGGTGGTTGAGCGTGCTCGCTTGTTGCGCTTGACCAATCCGTTCTTGGTTCGCGGCACAGCCGCGGGTGTAGCATCAGATTCCGTTGCCGCTGTTGCGGTTTCGGGTATCTGCCACAATAAATGGCTCGTTGACGAGTGGACGGCGGGTCGCGGCCGTTCGGTCGTAGGTACGGCATCGGTTTGGCGATCGGGCGTGGGTACGGCGTTGGCAGAACGATCAGTCCCCGATCCGTTGACGGGCAAGCCTGTCTGGGAACCGTTGGCATCGTCGCTCCCAGTGCCATCCACCCTTGGCAGACCCGTCAGCGATCCGTTGCTCCCCGCCACTGCAGTGTCACCCGTCGGGATAACACCGGCCGCAGCCCAATCGCCGGACCGGGGGCCCCCAGAAGCCGCTTGATCGCCCCTCGAGACGCCCTCAGACGCCGCCCAATCGCCCCTCGAGATGCCCTCGGAGGCAGCCCGATCGCCCCTCGGTACGGCTCCCTCGACGTCGGCGCCGGTGAATCCGACACGGTCGCCGGAATCGCCCGGCGTGGAATGGAAGTGGGCGAACAGCGCGGGTGTCGATGTCGGCGATGCGAATCCCGGTCGGGAATGCGCGGGTCCACCGGACCTCGCTCGCCGAGGTTCGACGCCGTCGAGGTCGGACCCGCCGGTCATTTGCACATCATGCGTCGGCCCGCCAGGTAACGAGGCACCGTCAACCTGAGAACCGTTAGCCCTGGCACCGTCGACCCGAGCACCGTCACCCCCGGCACCGTCGACCCGAGCACCGTTACCCCTGGCACCGTCGAGCCAAGCACCGTCCCCCTCGGCACCGTCGACCTGAGAACCGTTAGCCCCCGCACCATCGACCGATGCACCATTAACCCCGGCACGTTCGACCCGAGCACCGTCACCCTCGGCACCGTCGACCCGAGCCTTGTCCCTCCCAGCACCGTCGACCCGAGCCTTGTCACTCCCGGCACCGTCGACCCGAGCCTTGTCACTCCCGGCACCGTCGACCCGAGAACCGTTAGCCCCCGCACCATCGACCCATGCACCATTAACCCCGGCACGGTCGACCCATGCACTATTGACCCAGGCACTGTCAATCTGAGCACCGTCGACCCGAGCACCGTTGACCGGAGCACCGTGCCTTGGCCTGCCGAGCGGCCTTATCGCCGAAATAGGTTCACCCGCAAGGGATCCCCCCGAGGCACCGACAAACTCCGCTGCCGACTCTGTATGCCTTTGCACACCCGGCACCCCACCGGCAGGCCCCGCAGCCGCCTCGCCCTGCTCCCCGCCCGCAGGTGCCCGTCGATCGTCCTCCCCTGCTCGGGAGACCACGGAGGAACCGACAAACCCCGCCACCGCCGAACCGGTATGGCCGCGCGCTCCCGGCACCCCACCCGCAGGCCCCGCAGCCGCCTCGCCCCGTTGTCCAGCGGCTGGCGCACGCCGATCCTTTTCTCCCGCAATAATTCCCGCGGGCAACAGCAGGCGCGCGACGATTCCGCTCACCGGCGACACATTCAACTCGACATCGATCCCGAGCCGTCGCGCCAACCGACCGACCACGTAGTGCCCCAGATACCGCGTCGACGCGACAATGAAATCGGTCTCGCCGCGCAGCCGGGCATTCGCCTCCGCCAACTGATCCACCGGCATCCCGACACCGTGGTCCACCACGGCGAGCAGATATCCGGTCGGCAGCTTGCGTCCGTAGATCTCCACTTCCATATCCGGTGGGGAGAAGGCCAATCCGTTCTCGATCAGCTCGGCCAGCATGTGCGCGAGATCGCTGACCACCGCGCCGGTGATCGCGATATCGTCGACCCGCCGCAGCACCACCCGGCGATAGTCGTCGACCTCCGACAATCCGGCCCGGATCACATCGGTGAGCGCGATCGGTTCGGCCCAACGCCGCGGACTCGCCGAACCGACCAGCACCAGCAGACTTTCGGCATTGCGCCGCATGCGGGTGGCGAGGTGATCGAGCTCGAACAGATTGGACAGCGCCTTGGGATCGAGTTCCTCGCGTTCGAATTCACTGATCAGGCCGAGCTGGCGGCGAACCAGATTCTGGTTGCGCCGCGCCAGATTCGCCATCGATTCGGTGGTATTCCGGCGGACCAGCGCCTGCTGCGAAGCCAATTCGAAGGCGGTGGTCTGCACGCCGTCCAATGCCCCTGCCACGGCGGCGATTTCGGCACTCGCGCCGCGCGGTGTGCGCACCGGCGCCGGCGGATCCGGATGGGTGTCATCGGATGCCTGCCAGGCCGCGATCACCTCGGGCAGTCGGTGATTGGCGACATCATCGGCCGCTGCCGCCAGCTCGGCGAGCGGACGCACGATGGCGCGCACACTGGCGAAGACCAGCACCACCTCGGCGGCAATGGCGATCAGTGCCGCGAGCAGGAAGCCGCCGAGCGTCAGGAACGCATCCCTGCGCAGCGCCTGCGCGCGCCGCTGCACATCGTCACCGACCCCTTGCTGCACCGTGCGCTGCTCGTCGATGACCGCCGTCATCTGCGCCCACCAGGTGCTCGAATCCACCGAACGCACCAGCGGACCGGCGCTCGACGCGATCGCGATTCGCTCCGATTCGCCTGCCTTGACGGCATTTTCGCTACGTAGGGCCGTATCGAGTTGGGCCTGTTGTGCTGCGGTCGCGTCGCGCGCGAAGGCGGTCAGTCCGGCCATCTTGGCGGCGCGGATATCGAGGAACTCGACATACTCGCCATTGCGGAACTCATCGGCGGCGAAGACGCCATTGAGGAATCCGCGCTCCTTGGCCGTCTGCTCCTTGGCCTCCCCGAGCGCGTACAGAGCCTGTAGGCCGTGTCGAACCTCGGCGTCGCGCGCCTGATCGAGCCCGAGTGTCAGGCGATTCAGCGCGGAGATGCCGTCGGTATAGAACTGGAAGGCGGCCTGCCTGCTGGTGCGGCGGGCGTCGACCTGCGCACGGGTCGCATCGAGCGCGTCGAATTGTCCGAGTGCCGAACGCACCTGAGTCGCGCCGGGCGTATTCCCGGCGGCCGCCTCCTCGAGTGCGCGCATGGCCCGATCGGTGTCGGCCCGCTGATCGGCCACGGTCTGAACCAGGCGAATATCGCCGCCGAGCAGGCCATTGCTGAGTCCGCGTTCGCGCTGCGCCTGCTGCACCAGATCCTGTACGGCCAGCGCAAGCGAGACCGCGTGCACAGTGTCACCGCTCTCGCGGAACGCCTTGACCTCCCGGGCGACCGTCACGCCGAGCAGCCCCAGCACCAAAACCAA
Source organism: Nocardia sp. NPDC049737 (assembly GCF_040674755.1). Classification (NCBI taxonomy): domain Bacteria; kingdom Bacillati; phylum Actinomycetota; class Actinomycetes; order Mycobacteriales; family Nocardiaceae; genus Nocardia; species Nocardia sp. NPDC049737. Next base: position 80,451 of record NZ_JBFANH010000023.1, read on the forward strand.
TGAGACGACGAGGATTCGGGCCAATTGCCCCCGAATCGTGCGCGGTCGCACTATTCTGTTCCCGGCAACCTTGCGTTCACTTCCGGGATCGGCAGTCATATCCGGTGTGCCACCGGATTTTTCCGACCTTTGACGTAAACGCACCACCCTGCTCCTCCGACGGCCAAGCCGTGATCGCTACACCCCTAGCGCACGGAAAGTCACGCAGCAGCCTGCTCCGGGGATATGGCAAGTGTCAACGCGAAAGCCGGACAAAACGGACATCGGAAGCATTTGTATACACGCTGGTAATCCAGCGTTTCCGCGGTATCGATCCGCTCACAGCGGGCCGCTGGACGGTGTGACGTGACGCCCGTCGCAATCGGGTTCGCCGAGGTTTCGGTGTGCGTGATTCTGCACTGAATCCTCAGAGCACGCCTACCTTGCACCCACCAATGCCGGGGATACCGTTTGATATGGTCAAGATCTCCGGATAGTCGCAGGTCGAGAGGGTGGGGATGGCGCACCGATTGAAATTGATGCTGCTCGCGGCGGCCGCGCTGCCGGGGCTGGTCGCGTGCGGGAGTTCGACGAGCGGTAATCCGAGCGCCAGCAGTGAGACGATTGCGGCATCGGTCAAGCTGTTCGATCCGTGCACGCAGATCCCAGATGACACGGTGGTGGCGGCGGGGCTCAAGCCTGCGACCAAAGAGAGCGGCATCGCTGGGGTCCACCAGTCGGGGTGGGAAATCTGTGCCTGGAACGGACGAACGTACTCGCTCACTGTCTACTCAACGGGACGAACCGTCGACGAGTTCGAGCACAAAGCTGGAAACGTCGATTTCCAGGATGTTGTGATCGGTGGCCGTCAGGGTCGACAGTTCCGAGTCGACGGCGCTTCCAAGGATCTGGGCTGCGATGTGGTGTTCCCCGCGTCTCAGGGCGTCCTGCAACTGGGACTGTTGAACTATGCGGGCGTGGACAACCTCGACGACCCTTGCACACTTCTGACTCGCATCGGTGCGTCGATCGTTCCAGTTCTGCCGAAATGACAGGGGGTTCTCATGAGTCAGTCCGAATTAGCACAATGGCAGCGGTTCGCAGAACAAGCACGTAGCGGTGAGTTGTATCTGGACAGCGAAGAGGCAGCGCGGCAATGCCTCACGGCGTGCGATCAGCGAATGCAGGACCTCCAGGATATGGCACGGTACACTCGGCAGGCGCAAAACGTTTCCGGCTTCGGCGATTTCCACATGGCCGATGATCTGGTCAAGATGTTCAAAGGCCAAGCGACCGGCGAAGCCAACTCTATCGACGCCATCATTCGTGAACACATCGAAGTAGTCAAAGACATGGGCGAGATAATGGCCCTATCAATCAAACGTATTACCGGCCAAGACGTTACCAACTCCGCGTACTTCAACACCAGTACCGAATCGATGGGCGGATAAGCCATAGCGCCACCGCTCGTTCAGTCGATCAAATAGTCCCCTCCGAATGTTCCTGAGGCGTAATCACTTCCGCCCAGTACCCGTGCCGCACCGCATTCCACAACCGGGACAGGTTCGGGTATTTCTCACGCATATCGGCCAGGTCGGGCGCAGCCGCCTCCACATCGACGTTCAGCAATGGACGCGCGCTATCGATAAGGCTGCGCACGAGCATAATTCGGATACTCCAGTGGTCGATCTTCCAGATGGCCGCCCACCCGTCGACCTCGGCACGACGCTCACACATATTCGGCCCCCGTAGCGAGTCAATTCCTCTGGTCTGCTGTGCCATTCGCGCCGGGCACCGGCAGCGCCAGCTCCGACAACCTTTCCAGTACCTCCCGCAGCGTCCGTAGCGGCGGGGCGCCACACACCGATGGTTGCGCGTCCAGCGGCGGGAAGGCGGCATTTCGGGCCGCGGCTCGCTCGCGCGGCGTCAGCGTCTGCGGCGCGAGATGACCTGCGGCCACCAGTGTGTAGTACGCCGCCGATTTCCAGATGCACAGATCGACCCGGCAGACCCGATGCTGTCGCATCAGCTCATGCGCCAGTGACACATCGGCACGGCCGCATACCAGAGTAGCCGCAGCGCCGGCAACGACACATGTGTGGAGATTGCGCAGGGATGGGGGCAAGGTCGGGGTGCGCGACTCGAAAAACCCGACCGGCCAAGCACTCGTCTTCACACCCACCGAGTGGGACGCCTTCACCGCTGGCATCCAGAACGGCGAGTTCAACTGCCCCTCTCAGCAAACCCGAAGCCACTCCCTAACTTGACGGTTCAACTGCCGGGGCGCTCACCAGGATGAGGCCGCGTCGCAGGGATCACGTGTAATCCATTGGCAGTGAGTGTAGTTCGAGACGACGAGTTCGTCGATTCTGCCGTCTGCGAGCAACGAACGACCTAAACTCGAAATGCGGGACCTGGTGATCACTCTGGACTACAGAGCCTATGAACAGGCTGGACCACGGAGGTGTTTGCACATGCCGGAGAAGGTTCGACGCGCCAGAATATCCACCCGGGCCCGCAAGTCCGCCGCCAAGCGGACCTCGACAGACTCGCCTCATGGCAGCCGAGGGAGTTCGCAGTCAGGAGCGGGGGACGCGTTCACCGCGATCACCACTCCCCACCCATTGCAGACGGGCTTATCCGATTACGCGATCTGGGTGAGCATGTTCATGTCCGGCGCCGAGGCCGAGAATGATCCGAGCACGTACCGCCGCGGGCGAGTATGGGCCTGAGTAAGTAGCGGAATCGCCGACTCGAATCACATACGCCTCGTACGCGCGCAATAACGACGCGCGCAATAACGAGTAGAAGCGCACATGCCCGACTGCGATGTTCCTGCGGGCATTTCAAACATGCTCTCGGCGATAGGCACATGACTCTCGTCATCGCTGATGGTGGCGAGTGAGTGAAAGAGTGTTTCCGAGTAGAAGGAGATGTGTTATGTCGCAGTTTCTTCCGCAACTGTCGGAACCCGTCGAACGGGAACCGATCCGCGCCGTCCGTGGTGATGACACCGCGGTAGAGCAGTCGTGGGTTGATGGAGTTTGGTACCACCTCTTCGCAGACGACGCGGAGTGATTTAGCGCCGGAAACGGCGGCGCCGTCCGGTCCGGGAATGGTGTGGGGCGGGCGGCGTCGCGCTCGGTGAATTCGCGGCGCTAGTCGGCTTCCGGACAGGGGATTTCGAGAATGGTGGAATTGGCGGAGATCGCGGGCCTGGGAGAGTTGTGGAAGGAAACCGCAGGGGCCGAGGAGATTTGTGTCGCCGTTGTGGACGGCGATGCGGATCTGGATCATCCTGCGTTCACAGGTGCGTCGATGGCTCGCTTGTCAGGGCCGTGGCCGCGTGCGGGATTCGACGGGGAGAAGACTCGGCACGGCACACATGTGGCGAGTGTCCTGTTCGGTCGTCACGACGGACCCGTGCCCGGGGTGGCTCCGGGATGTTGCGGGCTGGTCGTGCCGGTGTTCTCGGACGGCAAGTCGACATCGCAGCTGGATTTGGCGCGTGGCATCGAAGCAGCGGTGGACGCCGGGGCGCATGTGATCAATCTCAGCGGTGGTCAGTTCTCGGCGTCCGGGGAGGCGGAGGACCTCCTGCGGCGCGCGGTGGAGTTGTGCACGGAGCGGAACGTATTGCTGGTCGCGGCTGCGGGAAACGACGGGTGTCAGTGCGCGCATGTTCCTGCGGCTCTCGGGTCCGTCATCGCGGTCGGCGGACTCGACGGCGACGGTATGGCATTGGAGTCGAGCAACTTCGGCGTGGAGTACGCCGAGCACGGGATCCTGGCGCCGGGTGTGGAGATATTGGGTGCGGTGCCCGGTGGTGGCGCCGCACGAGCGACCGGCACGAGTATGGCGACACCGATCGTGTCGGGTGTGGCGGCGTTGCTGTTGAGCCTGCAACTGCGGCGAGGCGAAAGGCCGGACCCGCACGCCGTTCGAACGTTGTTGCTGGCCACCGCGGACCCATGCGTGGGGGCCGAGCAGATGTGTCGCCGGTATTTGTCGGGAAAGTTGAACATAGGGAGAGCCATGGCCATGCAGGAGAACATCTCGACACATGCGGACGCCGAGGCGAATGCGGTCCTGTCGTGCGCGACGACCCATGTCGCCGGCTATACGGCGCCGGTGCGCGGTACGCAGACCTCGGATGCCCCAGTTGTCGCGGCGCAGCCGGACCCGACCACGATGGACGTAGCGCCCGCGCTAGCGGTAACCCAGTCGGCCGAGTCGGTGAAGGTGACGTGGACGCCGCTGGTGTATGCGTTGGGGACGCTGGGATACGACTTCGGCACCGAGGCGCGCAGGGACTCGTTCAAACAGTTGATGGCGCCGGTCACCATCGATGGCAGTACGGTTCCGGCGAACCCGTACGACTCGCGGCAGATGGTGGATCATCTGCTCGCGCATCCGTCCGAGGCGCGGTCGCTGATCTGGACGTTGAACCTCGAGCTGACCCCCATCTACGCGCTGGAACCACTGGGGGCGTATGGATCCGAGGTGTACGGCGTGTTGACCACGCTGCTTGCCGGTGAAGTCGCCGCCGAGGCAGACGCCGACTACATCGAACGCGTTTCGATACCGGGCAGATTGACCGATCGCAACGTGAAGCTGTTCTCCGGCCAAGTGGTGCCGGTGGTCTCGGTGGAACAGGTCCGCGGATTGTATGGGTGGCGGGTCAACGCGCTGATCGATGCGGCGCTCACCGCAGCGAACAACGCTTCCGGCGAAGCACAGGAGGACGCGGTGCGTGGTTCGCTGCGGGAGTTCTTGACCCGGGTGTACTACGACTTGCGCAACCTCGGTTCGACATCGCGGGATCGGGCGCTGAACTTCGCCGCCACCAACGCGTTCCAGGCCGCGCACACCTTTGCCGACGCCATCGCCGTCGGGATGGCGCTCGACGACATCGATGTGCAGAAAAGCCCCTACAGCCGGATGGACTCCGACTCGTGGGATGTCAAGTTGCGGTTCTTCGACCCGGAGAACTCGCGGCGCGCCCGCAAGGTGTTCCGATTCACCATCGACGTATCCGATCTCATGCCGGTCACCCAGGGTGACATGCGCGCATGGTCCGAATCCGGCAGCTAGCTAGGAGTCCACCATGAGATTGCCGCCACAAGCACCACCGGTCCCGCGGCCGGATCTCGTGCAGCCGCACCGCACGGTCGATGTCGTGCACGGCACAGCGCAGCAGCTGATTTCCATCCGCATCCAGCTCATGCACGGCGCCAACTTCAGCGACCCGCAGTATTGGGCGTGGCCGTCGTACTCGCGAGCACAACAGTCCAGTCACGGAGGATGCGGTGCCTGACCTGGCCGACATAGCGGGAATTCCGCAGTTGTGGGCGTTGACCACGGGCGATCCGCGCGTGCGGGTCGCCTTGGTCGACGGCGGACCGATCGAGTTGTCGCACCCGTGTTTCGACGGCGCCGCCATCGTCGAGGTAGCCGATTCTTGGCACGACCGCGGCGACGACTCCACCGAAGAAGGCCGGGCAGGGGCGGAACACGGCACCTGGGTCGCAAGCGTGCTGGTCGGCCAACACGCAAGCCCCGCACCTGGTTTGGCGCCGCAATGTACCTGCATCATCGTCCCCGCGCTCTCCGATGAAGCCCACGCCGTCGATCCGGTCAACGCTGCGAGAGCGATCGAGGCCGCCGTTGGTGCGGGCGCGAACATCATCGTCCTGGAACTATGTCTGCCCAGTCGTTCCGGTGATGTCGACGGTTTGCTGCGCGCCGCAGTGGAACACGCCGAACAGCACGGCGTGCTGGTCATCGCCGCTGTGGGAAACGACAGTGGAAACCACAGCTGCTCTCTGGCGAGTCTGCCTACCGTCCTCGCGGTCGGAGCCCACGACGACGACGGAAAGGTCTACGGTTTCACCAACTGGGGGCCGCAGTACCTGCCGAACGCCATCATTGCCCCGGGCGGCAACATGCCCGGTGCCAGCATCGATGACGACAGCGGCGTCAAGCGACACAAGGGCACCAGCTGCTCCGCGCCGATAGTCGCCGGAGTAGCCGCGTTACTGGCCAGTCTGCAACTGGCCCGCGACGATCGAATCGACCCGCTCGCAATCCGTCAGGCGTTGCTGGATTCGGCGCTGCCGTGTGCGGATGCCGACACGGACGACCAACCGGCCCGCTGCCTGGCCGGCAAACTGAACGTGCCCGGTGCGACGCGGATCGTGCACGACTCCGCAGGATCGGGTGCAGTGGTTTCGGCCGTGGCGTCACGCACGCCGGGGCCGGTGTATGCGCTGGGCACGCTGGGCTACGACTTCGGCACCGAAGCCCGCCGGGATACGTTCAAGCAGCTCATGGCGCCGGTGCGGCTCGACGGTGTCGCCGTTCCCGCCGACCCGTACGACTCTCGACAGATGGTCGACCATCTCGCCGCATATCCCACCGAGGCCCGCTCACTGATCTGGACCGTGAATCTCGAACTCACACCGATCTACGCCGTCGAGCCCACCGGGCCATTCGCCGCTGAGGTCTATCAGACGCTGACCCGGCTGATGGCGGGAGAAGTCCTCGCCGAGAACGATACCGACCACATCGAACGCATCTCCGTCCCCGGCAGGCTCACCGACCGCACAGTACGGCTGTTCTCCGGACAGGCGATTCCGGTGCTCGAGATCGAACAGACTCGGGGTATGTACGGCTGGAAGATCAACACTCTTCTCGATGCCGCCGTCGGCATCGTGGCCACGCGGAGAAACAACGTCACCGAGAACGAAGTCCATCGCAATCTACGTGAATTTCTTACTCGGGTGTATTACGATCTGCGCAATCTCGGCACTGCCTCACGCGACCGCGCATTGAATTTCGCCGCCACCAATGTTTTCCAATCTGTCCACACTATCGCCGATGCACTCGCCGCCGAGATGTCACTGGACGCCATCGGTGTAGAGAAGAGCCCGTTCTGCCGGATGAACAGCGACTGCTGGGATGTCCGACTACGATTCTTCGACCCGGAAAACGGCCTACGCGCACGAAAAGTATTCCGGTTCACTATCGACGTGTCCGACACTCTTCCCGTCACCGTGGGAGACGTGCGCGCCTGGCCCGAACCGAAACCACCACGCATCAGCCCCTCCTCGACGACCGGATCGTAGCCGACCGCGGCCACCTCTGAAATACGGTTCAGCAGCCTCGGTTCGACACAACGAACCGAGGCTGCACCGTCAGCAGGCGTCGACAACAGACGAATCTGGTTGCAGCACAAGCCCATTTACGTAGCCGGCTGATTGCTCACCAACGGTGGGAATCCGATGACGCCGGTTACATGACGTTTCATGACATTGTCGAAGCGAAAAATTCACGGCCTCCGAAGGGGGCCAACCGTCGATGAGGGTTGCATATGGGTTTGCGCGTGTCGGTATTGCGAGAACGGCTGGGGTACCGGCGGATAGCGTCTGTCGCCGCGGCCGTGACGCTCGCGGTCGCACCGCTGATCGTCGTTGCTCCGCAGGCGAATGCGGAAGCCGTCGTCGAGCGAATCGAGCGCAGCTCCCCGCAACAGTGGCAGATGTACGTCCGCTCCCCCGCGATGAAGCGGACCATTCACCTGGACGTGCTGGTGCCCGCGAACCAGTCGGCATCCCGGCCGACTTTGCTGCTGCTGGACGGAAACGGTGCGTCGGAATCTCAGCCGGCGAGCACCTGGACGCTGCGCGGCGGCGCCAAGGAGTTCTTCGCCGACAAACCGGTAAATGTGGTGATGCCGGTAGGCGGCGGCGGAACCTACTACACCGACTGGTTGCAGGACGATCCCAAAATCGGACACCAGAAGTGGGAGACCTTCCTTACCTCGGAACTGCCGCCGCTGATCGACCGTGAACTGAAAGGCAACGGGGTCTACGCCGTCGGCGGACTTTCGATGGGAGCGGGAGCGGCGGCCATTCTCGCCGTGCGCCACCCCGACATGTTCCGAGCCCTGGCAGCCTTCAGCGGTTGCTACTCCACCGACGGTGTCGGCCAGCTCTCGGTGCGCCCCGTGGTCGAATCGAAGGGCGGCAACCCGGACAACATGTGGGGTTCTGCGGGCAACCCGGAGTGGGCGGCGCACGATCCGAGCAAACACCTCGACACGCTGCGCGGCAAACCGGTCCACCTGTACATGGGCACCGGCGTGCCCGGCCCCGACGATGCCCCGTTCGACGATCGCTGGTCGTGGCCCAACGACCCGCTCCGGGCGAACGAGATCGAACAGGTATCGCACGACTGCACCCTCGCTCTCACGCCCGCCATGAAACTCTTCGGCGCCGACCTCTCCATCGACTACGCCGCCGTCGGCGTCCACTCATGGCCGTATTGGAAGACCGCCCTGCCCAAAGCCTGGCCGTCCCTGAAGGCAGGCCTCGGCGTATAAGGGCCAGCGCCCGCCGCGCGCCCCAGCGGTGCACTGTCGGCGATGCTTATCTGCACTAGGCCTATACGGCCAATCCGAAGACCAGACTGAACAAGTCCGGACTTCTCTCGTGGGTTACCAATGCCGTGGTCCTTGGACCACCGCGGGTTGCGGGCTCGCGGAGATCGACATCGACGCTGAGGGGGCCCGTCTCGGCCCGACCGGCCACCGGCTGATTCGGGTCCGAGACATCCTCTTCTGACCACGCAACCTACGTCTGCTGTCTCCTGAGGTACTCCGGGTCGAGGGTTACTACATCCCAGGAGGTGTTGGTCGGTCCTGGGCCGCATTCCACGATTTGCGGTGCATCAGTGCCGGAGATCAACATCCAGCGGGGTAGCTCAGCATGGTCTGAGCGTGCCAATCGAGTCGAGGTAGGTGGTGGTGGCGACAATCGCGATGGCGAGGCCGAGTACGAAGGCCAATTCTCGATCACGGTGGTTGGTGCGGTGGTCCATGGCTTCCTCCCGTGGCGGTAGCTGTAGTCGGTGCGGTATCCGGATACGGCGGGGCCGGCGCGCGGTGTTGCTGGCACGCCGGGCCCCACGATGAACTGTCCCGGTCAGGGCAGGTTCTGGGTGAAGAAGTTGGTCAGCTTGTCGAAGGGGATGAGTTCGGTGCGGTCGTAGAGGTCGACGTGGCCGGCGCCGGGCACGATCACCAGTTCTTTGCGGTCACCGGCGAGGCGGTAGGCCTCTTCGCTGAATTCGCGGGAGTGGGCGTTCTCGCCGGTGATGAACAGCATCGGCCGCGGAGAGATGGTCTCGATGTCGTTGAACGGGTAGAAGTTCATGAACTTCGCGTTGCTCGACAGCGTCGGATGGGTCGTGGTGTCCGGGCTGGCGCCCTCGGGAGTCACGGCTCCGCGCTGGGTGCGGTAGAAGTCGTAGAACTCGCGCTCGATAGGGGTCGATTCGGCCGTCAGCTCGTGAACGGTGCCGCTGGTGTATTCGGTGGGGCCACCGGTGAATTCGACATCACGCTGTGCGGCGGCTCGAGCGAGGATCGCCTGACGCTGCTCGGGAGTGACGGAATGGTTGAGCCCGTTGCGGTTGGCTGCGCCCATGTCGTACATGCTGACGGTGGCCACAGCTTTGATGCGGGGGTCGATCTTGGCGGCGGAGATGACGAAGCTGCCGCTGCCGCAGATTCCCAGAGCACCGATGCGTTCGGGATCGACAGTGTCTTGGGTGCGCAGGTAGTCGACACCGGCGGAGAAGGTTTCGGTGTAGAGGTCAGGGGCGACGGCGTTGCGGGGTTCACCGCCGCTGCCGCCCCAGAACGCCAGGTCCAGGGCGAGGGTGACGAAGCCTTGTTCGGCCATCTTGGTGGCGTAGAGGTTGGCGCTCTGCTCCTTGACCGCGCCCATCGGATGCCCGACCACCATCGCCGCGGCCCGGGTGCTGGGGGCGAGGTTCTTGGGGACGAACAAATTGCCGGTGACGTCCATCTGGTACTGGTTCTTGAACGTCACCGGCTGCATGGTGACCTGGTCGCTGGTGTAGAAGTTGTCCGCGCCGCGCGACAGGTCACCGGGGGCCAGGCCCGCGATCGGTGTCACAGGCGTGGCGGATGTTGTGGCCGAGTTGGCGCCGGAGCAGGCCGAGGCGGCCAGAACTGCGAGGGTGGCGATACCGGCGCCGGCGATGCGGGTCCAGCGGCGCGGATGTCGTCGCACGGTCGTGATGGTGGTCATGGTGGTACTCCTGGTGCAGGTTTCTTCGGTGGTCAGACAGTGAGCAGGGTTTTGATCGCGCGGCGTTCGTCCATCGCCTTGTAACCCTCCGCGACGTTGTCCAGAGGGAGAGTGAGGTCGAAGACCTTGCCGGGGTCGATCGTTCGATTCCAGATACGGTCGATGAGGTCGGGCAGGAACCGGCGCACGGGGGCGGGGCCGCCAAGAAGGTGGACTTCGGCGAAGAACAGCTGGTCGGCGGGCAGGGTGACGCCGTCGTGGGCGACACCGACGTAGCCGACGTGTCCACCGGAGCGCGCGGAGTTGATGGCCTGCATCATCGATTCCTGGCTCCCGACGGCCTCGATGACACTGTGGGCGCCGAGACCGTTGGTGAGATCCTTGATCGCGGCCACACCTTCGTCGCCGCGGGTTTCGACGATGTCGGTGGCGCCGAACTCGCGGGCCAGAGCCTGACGATCGGCGTGACGCGACATGGCGATGATCCGTTCGGCGCCGAGTTGTTTGGCAGCCAGGACACCCATCAGCCCGACTGCGCCGTCGCCTACCACGGCCACGGTCTTTCCGGGTCCGGCCGCGGCGGCGTCGGCGGCGAACCAGCCGGTGCCCAGCACGTCGGACGCGGCCAGCAGCGACGGGATCAGGTCGGGTTCGGGCATGGCGGGGGTGGCGACGAGGGTGCCGTCGGCGTAGGGGATGCGCGCGAGTTCGGACTGGGTGCCGATGGTGCCGGCGACGAATGAGCCGTGCACGCAGCGGGATTGGAATCCGGCACGGCAGATCTCGCAGGTGTTGTCGGAGATCACGAAGGAGCCGACGACGAAGTCACCGACGTTCAGGGTGTGCACGTCGGAACCGATTTCTTCGACGACACCGACGTATTCGTGCCCCATGAGGGTGTGATCGACCGGTTCGACACCACGGTAGGGCCACAGGTCCGAGCCGCAGATGCAGGTGGCGGTGAGCCGGATGATCGCGTCGGTGGGTTCGACGATTTTGGGGTCTTCGCGGTCGACGACGCGAACATCGCCGGGGGCGTACATGACAACTCCACGCATGGGGTGTGTCCTCTCGATTCAGGGTGGTTCAGCGGGCGATGTAGCCGCCGTCGACGGGCAGTGCGACGCCGACGACGTACATCTGGGTGACCATCGGGGTTTCGATGGCTCCCGGGCAGATGGCGTTGACATGCCGCGTGGCACGAGGGATGCCCTTTCTGTTCGGTGCTCAGGCGGCGGTGATGGTGAGGGTGGTGCCGGCGTTGGCGGCGGTGATCGCGTCGAGACCGCCCTCGATCTCGCCGATCATCACGATCCCGGGGGCGGGGATGCGGAAACCGTCTTCGCGGTAGTAGATGGCCAGGTCGTGGCTGGGCGCCCAGTAACCCAGTTGCCCGGCGCGGTAACCGGATTGGCCCTGCCCGTCGGCGAGTTCACGCGGCAGCGTCCCGGCCTTCTCCCGGCCGCCGAGATCGTGAATGGTGAGGGTGACCGGTAGCAGCGAGGCGAAATCGCGGGCGGTGGGGTTGTCGTGGAGCCGCGCGGTGGCTTCGCTGATACCGATACGCAGTCGGATCTGCATGAACGTTTCCTCCTGACCTGGCGGTGTCGTCGCCGGTTGCGAGGCACGCGCGGGTGGGGCCGGGGTAGTTGTTTCCGGGGCGTCGGAGCAGGCGGTGATCACCGCCGTGGCCGCTATCGCGCTCACGGCGATCAGGGTGCACGGGTAGCTCCTGTCGGTTGCGGTGCGGCGCATGCTCAGCTCACTCCGGTCAGAACCCGCTGGGGCTGCCGGCCGGGTCGCGTCGGCGTGTTGTCGCTGCGCGGACCAGTTCGGTTGGCGGCGAGGAAAGCGATCGGGATCAGCGCGGTCGTGGTGATCGTCGCGCCCAGCACCGCGGGTCCGGTCACGCCGAGGGCGGTGGACAGGGTGGTCGCAGCCAGTGCCGAACCGGCGGCGGTGCCGAGGTTGAACGCCGCGGTCGCCAGGGAGGACGCCAGCCGGGAGCCGTGCCCGGCGAACCGCATAGTCTGCGCGATCAGCACCGGGTTCGCCCCCAAACCCGACGCACCCAGCGCGACGACCAGGGCGACGACGATCGTCGAGTGGCTCGCCGTCGCAGCGAGGACGAGCAGCAGTAGCGAGGTGGCGGCGATCGCGGTGGTGATGGTGCCCAGCGGCCACCGGTCACCGAGCCGACCGCCCAGCGCAGTACCGGCCAGCGCACCGATACCGAATCCGACCAGCACCAGCGGGACCAGCGCCGTGGCAATACCGGCGCGGTCGGTCAGCAGCGGGCTGATGAAGCTGTAGGCGCCGAGGAACCCGGCCTGGGCCAGGGTGATCGCCGCCAGCACCGCCCACACCCGCCACGGACGTACCGCGGCGACCTCGGCCCGCACCGACACCTCGTCCGTGACGCGGTGGGAGGTCGCGGGGGCAAAGCGCAGCACGGCGACGATGGCGGGAACAGCCAGTGCGGCGAGGATCCAGAATGGGCCACGCCATCCGGTGAGCTGCCCGGCGAAGGTGCCCAACGGAACGCCGGCGACCACCGCCAGGCTCAACCCGCCCGACATCACCGCCAGCGCCAGCGCGCTCGCCCCCGGTCCCGCGGCCGCCGCGGCGACGACCGCGCCGGTCGCCCAGAACGTGCCGGTCGCCAGCGCCGTCACCACCCGGGAGACGGTGACGACGGTGAACGAGTCGCTGACCGCGGCCACCACGTGCCCGGCCGCGAACACCGCCAACGCACCGACCAGTGTGGCCCGAGCGGGCAGCCGCAGGGTGGCCAGCGCCATGACCGGCGGGCCGATGATCATGCCGACCGCGAACGCGGTAACCAGCAGGCCGGCCCGGGCGATGTCGACCCCGAGATCGGCGGCCACGTCGGGCAACAGGCCGGCGATCATGAACTCGGTCGTGCCCATCAGGAAGATCCCGGCGGCCAGCACGTACACCAGCACAGGCAAACGGGTGCTCGGGCGGTCGATGGTCGGCGTGCTCATCTCACCTCGTCGATGTCGAAGAATTGCGGGACTCGGAGCTGTCGGCTCCGCAATCCATGCAACGCGGCGCAGCGCGGTTGTGGGAGGTGTAGATCAGAGGGGTGCTGGCAACACCCCTCTCACAGCACCTGGCAAACACGCAGGCCACGGGCCTAGCCTCGATCACATGGAGTCGAGCAGCCGCGCCGCCGAGATCGGCCAGTTCCTGGCCTCACGCCGCGCCAAGATCACCCCCGAAAAGGTCGGGCTGCCGGTCTACGACGCCGCCAAGCGCCGCGTCCCGGGCCTGCGCCGCCAGGAAGTCGCCACCCTGGCCGGGCTGTCGGTGGACTACTACACCCAGATCGAACGCGGCAAGGTCAACAGCGTCTCCGAGTCGGTGCTCGACGCCATCGCCCGCGCGCTGGAACTCGACGACGCCGAACGCTCCCACCTGTTCGATCTGCACGGCAACGCCCTGATCAGCCCGCAACGACGCCCGCGCCGCGCCGCGAAGACCGTCCGTCCGGGCGTGCAGAGCCTGCTCGACACCTACAGTGGGCCCGCCTTCGTCCGCAACGCCCGCCACGACCTGGTCGCGGGCAACCAACTCGGCTACGCCTTCTACAGCCCCCTTTACCCCGACCCCCTGCACCCGGACGTCTCCAAGCCGGTGAACTTCGTGCGGTTCTGCTTCCTGGACCCACGCGCCCACGACTTCTACCCCGGCTGGGACCACATGGCCGACGGTGCGGTCAACCTGCTACGCACCGACGCCGGCCGCGACCCCTATGACCGCGGCATCTCCGACCTGGTCGGCGAACTGTCCACCCGCAGCGAGGAATTCCGGGTCCGTTGGGCCAAACACAATGTGCGCCTGCACTACACCGGCACCAAATCCTTCCATCACCCCGTCGTCGGCGACATCAGCATCGGCTACGAAACCATGCCGCTGCCCGCCGACCCCGGGCTGGTCGTCAACTTCTACACCGTGCAACCGGCCACCCCGTCGGCTGATGCGATGACCCTGCTCGGTACCTGGGCCGCCACCAACATTCACCTGCCCGCGCCCGCCGATCAACCCGCCACCACGGCCGGCGAATAGCTCGTCACCCCAGCGTTTTGAGAGGAAGAGATGACCACGATGGCGATATGCCGGTCACGGAGGGGTTTCCACGGCGGTGACCGATCCGATTCGAGGCACAGACGCCAGGCGTTGCGCGGTCGGCGGCGCGCGGTCAGCGGCGCGCGGTCAGCGGCGCGCGGCGTCGCTTTCTCGGCTGACCGCGCACCTTTTGCGCGCAACGCCGGGACTGGTCGGAGGTGCGCGGCTGACTGATAGCGAGCGGTGGCGGGGAATACGGTGCGTGTGGTTTGGGTTACACACCGTAGCCGTGGTGTCTGCGCGGCGGAATCCAGTGCGACGGTGGGAGATTCGATGAGCGTACGAGCGGTATGGAACGGCACGGTGTTGGCCGAGAGCGACGACACCGTAGTGGTCGAGGGCAATCATTACTTTCCGGCGGGAACACTGAAGACGGAGTACTTCCGGGACAGCGATACGCATACCGTGTGCGGATGGAAGGGGCTCGCGTCCTATTACACGGTCGAGGTTGAAGGCGCGAAGAATCCGGATGCCGCGTGGTACTACCCGGATCCGAAGCCGGAGGCCGAGCAGGTGCGCGATCGGGTCGCGTTCTGGAAGGGCGTCGACATCGTCGAGGTGTAGTCCGCTCGGGGCGTCGGCGCGCAGAGGTGGCGGGTACCGGGTAAGAACGATGGCATGCGACATCCGGCCAGTCCGATCCTCAATGCGCTGACCTTCATGCCCGATCGGCAGATCGTGCAGACGCCGTCGGTCCTCGAGATGGACTACACCGAATTGTCCATCCGCACGACGGACGGCGAGATACTGCAGGGGTGGTGGTTGCCCGCCGCCCGCTCGATCGGGCACGTCCTGTTCGCGCACGGCAATGCGGGCAATATCGGCGACCGGGTGCCGATCTATGCGCTGCTCACCCAAATCGGTTTGGACGTACTGACTTTCGACTACCGCGGCTACGGCCGCAGCACCGGGCGCCCCACCGAGTACGGCACCTACCTCGATGCCCACGCGGCGCGGGAGGTGCTGCTGAAACAGCCTGGCGTCGATCCGGATCGAGTGCTCTATCTCGGGAAATCGCTCGGCGGCGGGGTGCTGCTCGAACTGGCGACCGAGCATCCGCCCACAGGACTGATTCTGATGTCCACTTTCACCGGTCTGCGTGACGCGGCCCGCTCGGTATATCCATTCCTGCCCAGCCCGTTCGTCCCGGACGCCTATCCGAGCCTGCGCCGCATCCGCAAGCTGCGCGCACCTATCTTGATCATGCACGGCGACCAGGACGAACTGCTGCCGCTGCGGCACGCCGAGCGGCTGTACGCGGCCGCACCCGAACCGAAGCGATTGGTGGTCTTTCCCGGCGGCGGTCACAACGATCTGATCATCTCGGCCAGGGTCAGTTGGCCGGATCTGATCCGCACTTGGGCGAGTGATCTGCTCAACCCGTGACGGCGCTCGTGCGTAGCCTGGCGATATGAGCGATTTGGGTGAGATCACCGCGCGCCTCGCGGCACTGTCCGATGACGAACTCTTGGCAGTGCTCGGTACCGCCACCGCGGGGCGGCCTCGGCTCTCGTGGGTGCACACCGCGGTCGCGGAAGCCTCGGGCCTCGGTCATGCGGGCCCCGATGCGGGTGTGAGTCCCACCACGGTCACGCCGCAACCGCATGATCAAGAGTCGGGCGTCGGCGCATCCGAGCAGGTCGGAGGCTTTTCTCCGGTACCGGCAGTACCGGTACCGCCGACCGGTATCCCGTCCGGGTCCGAGGTGGGCGGATATTCGTCCGGCGGCGTACCTACTTTCGAGTCAGTTCGCGATAAGGTCGAGCAGCGTTTCGGTACCGCGCAGGGGATGGGCGAACTCGACCGGCAGACTCCTGCGGGCCGCAGCGCCGACGAACAATGGGAGACGCGCGAGAAAGCGGCGCGTGAGCGTCTGGCTCAGATACGGAAATCGTTGCACGGCAATGATGTCGAATGAACGATCCGTAAGCTGACCGAGCGCGACGGACTACGAATGTGATGGTGATATTCGATGAGCGAGCCGCGTGAGATCGCCGAACGGCTACTCGATGCCCAAGTGGAATTCCTGCTGGCCGAGGTGAGCGGCGAGCGCTTCACCGAGGTCGTCGCTCGTGACGTGGAATCGGTGATCGAGGTGGCCGACACCCTCATCTTCCGCGATATCGTCGGCATCGACCAGGCCAAGGAGACGGTTCGCACCGTCATCGACCTGATCGGCGGCAGTCCGGTCATCGCGGATATGGTCGGGGTATTCGCCGACTCGATCTACGACAATATCGCCGCCAACAACGACTACACCCTCGGGCAGGTCGTCGACCGCGAACCGGTCGAGGCACTGCTGGAGAAGATCTTCGGTATGCACCAGGCACAGGAGCGCATCCTGGAGCGGCTCACCGAGAGCCCGCTGGTCGCCACCGTCGCCTCGAAGTTCGTGGATAAGCTGATCTCCGATTTCATGGAGGCGAACAGGCAGATCGCGGGCAAGATTCCGGGTGTCTCCTCGCTGATCTCCATGGGACAGTCGGCGGCCAAGACCGCCAAGAAGGCCACCGAAAGCACCTTCATCGGCGATATGGCGGGCAAGGGCGCGGTATTCGCGCTCAAGCGCACCAACAATGCCATTCGGGAGATGTTGCGCGACGCTCCGGTACACGATGCCGCGATGGAGTTCTGGGATCTGCACGCCGATGAGCCGGTGAGCGGTCTGCGGGACTACCTGACCCAGAAGGATCTGAACGAACTGGTGCTGCTCTGCTACGAGATCGCGGTCACCACCAGGGAGAAGGAGTATTTCGGGCTGCTCGTCGACGAGTGCGTGGATGTCTTCTTCACCAAATACGGCGATTACACGCTGGCCGCGATGCTGCCGGAACTCGGTCTGTCCGGCGACGATATCGCCAAGGAGATCCTGCGCTACGGCCCCGCCGTTATCGAGGGCGCGAAGCGAAATGGCGTGCTGGGCAAGCTGATTCGGGAACGACTCGAGCCGTTCTACACCTCGGACGTGGTGCTCGGAATCCTGGGTGAGGCCACCAGCTGATCCGGCGGGCCCACGCCCGGCACGACCGGGCGTGGGCACTCAACGGGCGAGGTGATCGCCGTTGCGGACCTCTTCGACTGTGCGGCTGATCATTTCGCGCAGTGTCGAGGTGATGCGCTGGCGATCGGTCGGCTTCACGATGACGGTGCGACTGCCGAAACTTACATAGCGCCCATCATTTTCGAAATCTGTGATCTGGAAGTCCTTGCGGCCCTTGGTATGCCGATTGTCCACACTGCCGAGCGGGTAGACGCCGACATGCACGGTGGCAGTGGTCGGCCGACGGAAGAACTTGTCGAACTCCTCGCGAATCGTCGGACGCCACGCGTCGCGCACCACGGGCGGTGGCTTCTCCAATTCCTCGACCGGCACCTGCATCGGTTTGCCTTGTCCCGGACGGGTTTCCGGCAATACATCGACGACGGCGGGGGCCAGGTCATCGGCCGATAGGAACAGCAGGTCCACATCTCCGCCGTGCTCGTGATCGGGCCCCGGCTCCTGGATCGCCAATGCGGCGTGCTGAAAATGCACGCCACCGTGTGCGCGAATCTTCCACTCGTTACGCGGACCGTGGAACCCCGCCACCTCCACGCGCGCCTCCGGTGCCAGCAGCACCTCGACGGACCGCACCAGATCGTCGTCCAACTGTGGGACCACCACCTCGGCCGCGGCCCGACGCAACCGATTCGAATCTTCCTGGAAGACCTCGGTGGAGCGATGTCGCAGCGGATACGGGAGCACATCCCGTCCGGTCGACTCCCAGAGCACTCGGAATTCGAGCGCGGTGAAACGCCACCGCCGCGCGGTTGTCATGCGGTCTTCCTGTCTTTCCGGCGATCACAGCTCCGCCTCCCTGGCGCTCGGCTCCGCTGCGATCGTTGACGCTGTGTCCTTGGTGCCCTCGTCGCGTTCGGTCACTCACCGATGACCGGCGGGACCGTCTTCGGCGCGCTGTCGAGCCCGATGAGCTCTTCGCCGTTCTGCTGGTTGATCAAGTAGTCGGGGACGCCCTTGGTGGACTCGTTCTCGTCCTTGCCGCCGCGGCTGCCGGGTGAGCCCATGCCGGACATACCGCTGCGGCCCGTGGTCGCGGCGGTGGTCGTTGCCGCCGCGGCGGAGGTAGCGGTGCCGGTGGGTGCGCCGGTGACGGTTCGGCCCGGGGACTGGCTGGTCGTGCCGGGTATGCCACTCGGGCTGCCCGAACCGGTCGACGAGCCTGTGGTGGTCGGCATTGTCGTCGACGACGGGTTGGTCGCGGTGGTATCCGGCTTTGTCGTGGTCGGCTCGGTGCTGGCAGTGGGTGTCGTCGAACTATCCGTCGACTGGGTATTCGACGGGTCGGTGGACTGGCCATCCTCGGTGCTCGCGGGCTCCTGCTTTCCCGTCGGCTCGGTGCCGCCGGTGGAAGTACCGGGCTGGCTGCCACCAGGGCTGTAACCCGGTCCCACGGTGGGAGTTTCGCCCGGCTTGGCGGTGGGGTTATCGGGTTTCGGAATGACCGGGACGTTGGTGTCGGTCTCCTCGATGACCGGCGCGTACACGGTGCGCAGCACGCGAACCGCCTCGGCGTGCGCGGTGCTCTCGGCCTCGTCGTTATCGCGCCAGCCACGGCCCGCTACCCAGTGCCGAGCGTTTTCGACATTCGACCGGAGCTCGGGAGCATGCGGCACAAGGGCTTTGGTCGGTTCCAGGCCGGTTTTGAGTTCGGCGACCTTGCTGCCGGTCAGCTTGGCGGCATTGGCGAGTTGCATGGCCTGGGTGCTGTAGTCGCTGACAGCCTTGGCGACGGCATCGCGCGACGCACCCTTCCAGATGCTTTCATCGGTCGCGCGTTCCATCGCCTTGTTGAAGGTGTTCAGCGAGGTCTCGGCGCGTTTGCCGATCTCATTCCATGCGGTCGCCAGGTTGTCGACGGCAGTGATGTCGATCTTGTCGACCTTTTCACGCAGTTGGGAGGTCGTCGGAGTATCGAAGTCGTCGCGGTTCTTGACCGAACGCGGCCGGTAGTCACCGTGGAAGCCGATGCCATTGGCAGTGCTGCGGACACCGTCGCGCTGTTGGTTGTATTTGGTCTGCACGGCGGCCGGATCGACCCCCGGTTGACGTTCCTCGCCCGCGATCCAATCGGTGAGACTTCCGAGCATCGCGGAGCCGAGATCGCCTGCGCTCCACTCGAACATGCCGAATCCCATGGCTCAACCGCCCATCGATCGCAGCATCAACGTCACTCGGTGCGCCATCCCCACCCTCTCGACCCGTCCGGAGATCCTTACCATATCAAACGGTATCCCCCACCTGCCGCGCGACGAATCGGCTCTGCGCTGGACACTCGACGAGCAAATCGGCCCGCGAGCAGTCCCCCCGGTTTCAGCCGCACAACACCGCGGGCGTCAACCGGCGATCAGGACCAACCCCTCTGGCCATCCCCGACCTGACCATGCGGTGACGCCTCGACCTACGAAAGCGGCACCAGAGGAGTGCCATCCATGGCTTATCGCGGACGAAAAATTCGACCGCCGCGCCAAATCCGAGTTCGCGCAGAGCTTGTGACTTTCAGCTCGGCGTGTCATGCGGAGCGTCGGTGTGTGACCGCATCGAAGGTCTGCGTCAGCTCAGCGGGCGACATGCGAGTGCAGCTGCGACACAGTGGCATCGGCAACTCAGCGGTCGCGAGCGACACTCGACCTTCTTCGGCCGCCCGCGCGGTATGCCCTCAGCCACAACGCAAACCGGCCCCGGACGGGATTTCCATCCGGGGCCGATTTCAGTCGACTACCCCCGCAGCACCGCGCCGACCGCGCCGGCGGCCGCAGCGACTGCCGAGTCACGCGCGGCACTCGCCTCGTCCTCGGTCAGGGTCCGGTCGGTGGCACGGAAACGCAGGGCATAGGTGAGCGACTTGCGTCCCTCCCCCGCTTGCGCGCCCTCGTACACATCGAACAGGGCGATATCTTCGAGCAACGTACCGCCGCCAGTGCGCAGCGCCGATTCGACCGAGGCAGCGGGCACCGACTTGGCGACGCTCACCGAGACGTCCTGCAGTACCGCCGGGAACGGGGAAACCACTGGGACGGGCCGAGATTCGCGCAACGGCAGCGCATCGAGATCGAGTTCGACGGCACAGGTGCGCGGCGGCAGACCCGCCCGCTCCAAAACGGCCGGATGCAATTCACCCGCATGCCCGATGACCTGACCATCGACCACCAGCTCGGCGCACCGCCCCGGATGCCACGGCAGGTAGACCCCTGGGCGACGCTCGATGCTCACCCCCGCCGCATCGGCGACGGCGTCGGCGAGCGCGAAGGCATCGGCGGCCTCCGCCGGACGTCCGGCACCCCACGGCCCGCGCGGTTCCCGTCGACCCGTCAGCACCGCGCCGATATGCACCGGCTGCGCGGGCAGCGAATCGATCAGCTCCTCGATCTGCGCATCGGTCGGACGGCGATCCACCGGCAACGCCGCCACCGCACGCACATTGGGACCTGGTAGCACTACCTGCGCGATCCCGAAGATCGCGAGATCGCGCGCACCCCGAGAGATATTGCGCGCGGCCACTTCCAGCAGCCCCGGCAGCAGGGTGGTCGCCAATTCCGCGCGCTCCACATCGAGCGGGTTCAGCACCCGCGTGGTGTTGCGGCGCGGATCGTCGGCGTCCAAGCCCCAAATGTCGAAAATCCCGGCGGCGAGGAACAGCGGCGGCGGCACCTCGACGCATCCGGCGAAGCCCAGCGCCCGACTCACCGCGCGCCGACGGCGCTGCGCGGCGGTCAGCCCGCGCCCGGCCGGCGCGGTCGGAATGACCGACGGAATCTGCTCCAGCCCCTCCAGCCGCAGCACCTCTTCGACGAGGTCGGCGGGCTGGGCCAGATCCGGCCGCCAGCTCGGCGGCGTGACGACGAGCTGTCCGTGCCCGGTGGCCTCATCGACACCCACCTCGACCGTGCAGCCGATCTGCGCGAGCCGACGCGCCGAGGTGCCGGTCGGATACACCACGCCGGCCACCCGATCGGCGAGATCGATATCGATCCGGATCGGCGGCGCGGCAGGCACCGGCACACGCACATCGGTGAGGGCGGATTGCACTGTGCCACCGGCGATTTCGGCCAGCAGCGTGGCAGCGCGATCGAGCGCGACGACATTGATCTCCGGATCCACGACCCGCTCGTAACGCTTACCGGCCTCGGAGACCAGCTTGTGCCGGCGCGCGGTCCGGTAGACCAGCAGCGGATTCCAGGTGGCGGCCTCCAGCACGATATCGGTCGACTCCGCGCCGACTTCCGTTGTCGCACCGCCCATTACACCCGCGAGGGAGACCACACCGGAATCGTCGGCGATCACCACATCCTCGGCATCGAGCACCCGCTCGACCTCGTCCAGAGTGCGCAGCGTCTCACCGTTGTCGGCGGTGCGCACGACGAGACCGCCGGTGAGCTTGGCCGCATCGAAGGCGTGCAGCGGCTGGCCGAGCTCGAGCATCACATAGTTGGTGACATCGACCGCGGGCGAAATCGGGCGCACACCCGACAGCAGCAGCCGACGCTGTAACCACCAGGGGCTCACCGCATTCGGGTCGATACCGATGACCCGGCGCACCGCGAAACGGGTGCACTTGGACTCCGGTTCGAGCCGGACCGGCCACGCGTCCTGCTCGTCATCGGCCAGTGTCCGCACCGCCGGATCCGCGTATTCGAGATCGAAGCCGCATGCCAGCTCGCGCGCAAGACCGCGGGTCGAGAAGCAGTACCCGCGATCCGGCGTGATGTTCAGCTCGATGACCGTATCGTCGAGTCCGAGCAGCTCATTGGCGTCGGTGCCCGGTTCGGCGGTACCCGGCTCGAGCACCAGAATGCCCGAATGATCCTTGCCGATACCGAGTTCGGCGACCGAGCAGATCATGCCGTTGGACACATGCCCGTAGGTCTTGCGCGAGGAGATCTGGAATCCGCCCGGCAGCACCGCGCCCGGCAGCACCACGACAACCAGGTCGCCAACGGCGAAGTTCGTTGCGCCGCAGACGATCTCCTGCAGATCGGGGTTGCCGACATCCACCTTGCAGAACCGGATCGGCTTCTTGAACTCGGTCAGCTCGGTGATCTCGGCGACGCGACCGACCACCAGCGGCCGATCGATATCACCGGTCACCCGCTCGAGCTTGTCGACCTCTTCGACCTCCAGCCCGACGCGGACGAATCCGGCATCGAGCTCCTCCGGGGTCACCGACCAGTCGGGGGTGGTCCGGCGCAGGATTTCGGTCAGCCAGGACTGCGCTACTCGCACTTGACGTTTCGCTCTCTCGATCGAAGGTTCGTTGGAATCGACAAGCTCAGGACCGGACACCGAAGGGCAGCGTGAAGCGCACGTCGCCCTCGACGATGTCCCGCATGTCCGGGATGCCGTTGCGGAACTGCAGCGTCCGCTCCAGCCCCATGCCGAACGCGAACCCGCTGTACACCTCGGGATCGATCCCGCTGGCGATCAGCACCTTCGGGTTCACCATGCCGCAGCCGCCCCATTCGACCCAGCCCGCGCCGCCCTTCTTGTCCGGGAACCACACGTCGACCTCGGCCGATGGCTCGGTGAACGGAAAGTAGTTGGGGCGCATACGTGTGCGGGTATCCGGCCCGAACAGGGCGCGCGCGAACGCGTCCAGGGTGCCGCGCAGATGCGCCATGGTCAGACCCTTGTCCACCGCCAGACCCTCCACCTGGGAGAAGACCGGGGTGTGGGTGGCGTCGAGTTCGTCGGTGCGGAAGGTCCGGCCGGGGCACACCACATAGATCGGCAGCTCGCGCTCGAGCAGCGAACGCACCTGGACCGGTGAGGTGTGCGTGCGCAGCACCTGCCGCGAACCCTCCGGTGCGATATGGAAGGTGTCCTGCATCGTGCGGGCCGGATGGTCGGGCAGGAAATTCAGCGCGTCGAAATTGAAGTGCTCGGTCTCGACCTCGGGCCCCTCGGCGACCTCCCATCCCATCGCGACGAAGACATCCGCGATCTGCTCGGAGATAACCGTGATCGGATGGCGCGCTCCGACGGCGTCCCGACGCGCGGGCAGCGTCACATCGATCGTCTCGGCGACCAGCACGGCCGCGTCGCGCTCGGCGAGCAGCACCGTGCGGCGCGATTCGAAGGCCTCCGATACCCGCGCCCGCGCGACATTCACGCGCTTGCCCGCGTCCGCCTTCTCCGACTTCGGCAAGCTGCCGAGCGCACGCTGGGCCAAGGCCAGCGGCGCCTTACCGCCGAGATGCTCGGTCTTCGCGACCGCGAGCGCATCGAGATCGGCGGCCGCCGCAAACGCCTTCTCGGCCTCCGCCGCGGCGGCGGCCAATGCCTCTTCGCTCAGCGCTGCGTTCTCGACTCCATCGTTGTCGTCGGCCACGATCGTTCGTCTCTCCCCTGGGGATCGGTTGGCGGGTCCGCGTAATTGCCTACCCACATTGCTGCTGGTCGAATCGTATTCGATGCGCCGCGGCCGATTCATCCGGATTACCGCTGTGGCGCTTGCCGAGCGTGTGCCAGCTCGAACTTGCGCAGTTCACCCACGGCCAGCGCGGCTCTACGGCCAGCGGCAATTCGTTGATCGCCACAGCGCGCCGCAGTTCCCATTTCCGACGACGAACAGCGCGTACCCCGCGACGAGGACCAGGATTGCGAACAGCGCACGCATAGGCCTCGCCGCAGGTTGCGCCCGGTTCGATGCCCGGCACGCACCACTCATGTCCAAAAGCCCGTCGTGATAGGGCCCGGAAGTGGCGCGCACCCTGCGACGGCGGCCATACCAGAACGCAGCTGTGCGCCCGCCCCACGCGAATGACATGGGGCGGGCGCATAGCCGCCGATCAGTGCCGTGACGATCAGTCCACTGCTGTGATGCGGCTGGGCAACAGCCGGGAAAGCACCGCGCCCACCGCGACGATCGCGGCGCCGACCCACACGGCGGGAATCAGACCGTCGACGAAGCTCTGCGGATCGGTGTAGGAGCCGTGTGAGGCAAAGACCGACGCCAGCACGGCGACACCCATGGCGACACCCACCTCACGGATGGTGCTGTTGGTGCCCGAAGCCATCGCCCGATCCTCTGGACTCGCACTGGCCATCACCACGGTCGCACCGGGCGCGAAGGTCAGCCCCATCCCGATGCCACCCAGCAGAAACGGACCGACGAATGCGAGGTAGCTCGCGTCGACCGAGGCCACCGCCGCCATCCAGGCCAGGGCCACCGCCAGCAACGTCTGTCCGGCCGTCAGCAGATTCCGCGCGCCGACCCGATCCACGACCAATCCGGCCAGCGGCGCGACCACCATCGGCGCCATCGTCCACGGCATGGTCCGGATGCCGGATTGCAACGGCCCGAAGCCCTGCACTACCTGGAAGTACTGCGCCAGCAAGAAGATCGAGCCGAAGACGCCGACCGAGAAGGTGAAGACGGTGGTATTGCTCACCCGAAATGCGCGGGAGCGGAACAATCGCAGCGGCAGCATCGGATCCGGTGTCCGCAACTCCCAGGCGATCAGCAGGCCGAGCAGCACCGCACCGCCGATCAGTGCGGCCAGCACGCCGGTCGAGGTCCAACCGTCATCGGCGCCGTGGATCACGCCCCACACCACCGCGAGCACGCCGCCCGCGGACAGCACCAGCCCGAGCGGATCCAGCCGCTTGGCCCGCCCGTGCGATTCGGTCAGCACCCGCGCCGCGAAGGGCAGCGCCAGCACGCCGATCGGCACGTTCACCCAGAAGATCCACTGCCAGCTCAGCCCCTCGACCACCGCACCGCCGATCAGCGGTCCGAGCGCGACGCCGAGCCCGGAGATGCCACCCCAGATGCCGATGGCGGCACTGCGCATCTTCTCCGGGACCGCCGATGACAACAGGGTCAGCGAAAGCGGCATCACCGCGGCCGCACCGAAACCCTGAATCGCCCTGGCGGCGATCAACATCCAGGGCTCGGTGGCCAGCGCGCAGGCCGCCGATGCCGCTGTGAAGACCGCGATACCGGCCAGGAAGATCCGGCGTCGACCGAGCCGGTCCCCGATGGACGTGGCGGTGAGCAGCAGCGATGCGAAGGCCAGCGTGTAGGCGTTGACGAACCATTGCAGATCGGCGAGGGAGGCGCCGAGTTCGGTGCGGATCACCGGCAGCGCATTGGTCACCACCAGGTTGTCCAGCGTGACCATGAACATCGGGATGCCGACCGCGGCCAGCACGGCCGCCAGCGCGCGGCCGCCAGCACGCGGTTCGACGGGCGCCTGCGGGGCGGCGGTTACGAGTGTCTCGGACATGTCCAGCCTTTGTTGTAATCGACTGATAACTAACTGCTCGGACAGTATGCATCGACTGATAACATGTCAAGGGCAGGCGGCCGACGACGAAGTGGAGCACGATGGCGAGTCCAGCCCGAACCCGGATGACCGCGACCGAACGCAGCGCGGAAGTATTGCGCGCGGCCATCACCGCTTTCGCCGAATCAGGTTATGCCGCAACGAAAACCGATGAGATCGCACGACTGGCCGGAGTTTCGCAGCCATATGTGATCCGCCTCTTCGGCACCAAACAGCAACTGTTCCTGGCCGCGGCGAACCAAGTATGCGACCGCATCGAAGTCATCTTCCGCGCGGCCGCCGCCGAAGGCATCACACCCGACTCCACGCAGGACGAGAAGATGCGCGCGCTCGGCCAGGGCTACAAGACGTTCCTCAACGAACGCGAACTACTCCTGGTGCTGCTGCATGCCTTCGCCGCCGCCTCCGATCCGGCCATCGGCCCGAACGTCCGCGAACGCTTCGGCGGCATCTACAGCGTGATCCAAGAGCTCACCGACGCCTCCATCACGGAGATTTGCCGCTTCCTCGGCAACGGCATGCTGCTCACCGTGATGGCCGCCATGGGTGTCGCCGGCCCCGATTCGGTCGAGGTCTGCTGGGCCACCGACATGCTCGAAAGCCTCCGCGCCGAGGCGGAGTAGCTGGTGTGTCCCGCGCGGTGGCGGCACGGTCTGCGGGTGCGCAGTTTTGCTCATGGTGATCCAGACCGATGGCAACGGCGTCGTGGTGCCGGAAAATGCGCGAGACCGCTTCGTCGCGGTTGATGGCAGCGCAGTCGATTTGTCCCCACGACCATGTCAGGAGTATCTCGCTTGACCACATCACTGCCGGTGAATCTCAAGCACACCAATGATATTCACCCCTCGGTCGATGTACCGCTGATACGCGAGGCGGTATGTCCGGAGCGGACGTTGTGGGCGCCGGCGGAATTGCGGGAATTGACCAGGTCGGTTGCCGATGCCATGGCAACACCGCTCCTGGACATCGTTCGGTTCGATCCGCAGCAACGTTGGTGGACCCGGCTGGCGCTGACCATGGGCGTCGAGGTGTGGCTGCTGTCGTGGGCACCGGGACAGGGCACCGAACCACACGATCACGGCGGTGCGTCCGGCTCGTTCACGGTATCCATCGGCGAACTCGGCGAGGAATACCGTCATCCGGATGGCCCGGTCCGCACGGCGCAATGGCGGGCGGGCGAAACTGTCGCCTTCGGACCTGAACGCGCGCACCGGCTGCGCAATCACAGCACCCGCCCGGCCGCTTCGGTACACGCTTATTCACCACCGCTTCGACCGGTCCGCGAGTACCGCGCGCTCACGGATTTCGTGGGCGTATGAGCGAGCGAACATTCAACACAGCCGCCATGGTGGTCATGACGGAGCCGAGCGCTAGGGAGGCGCAATCATGAGCGCCGAGGAAAGGCTCGACCAGGCGCGGGCCAAACTGAATCGCGTTGACCCGCAGCAGACGGCGGCACTGCTGGCCGAGGGCGCATTGGTCGTCGATATCCGCCCACACGCCAACCGGCTCGCCGAGGGCGAAATCCCCGGCTCGGTCGTGGTGGAACGAATCGTGCTGGAATGGCGGCTCGACCCGACCGGCGCGCACCGGCTACCCGGCCTCACCGAGCACACACCGGTGGTGCTGGTCTGTAACGAGGGCTACGCCTCCAGCCTCGCCGCCGCCGACGTCCTCGAACTCGGCCTGCACCGAGCCACCGACCTCATCGGCGGTTTCCGGGCGTGGCAAGCGGCTGGTCTACCGGTAGTCCCCGGCGGCACAACAGCCGTCCCCTAGCCCTCCGCCTCGAGCTTGCGGCGCCAAGCCCTCCAGCCCGAACTGTCGCATATCCGGTGCGCGGGCGCAGAAGGTAGAACCTGCGCCGACCACCACCGGATATCCGCAAAATGTCCCACGTGCTGCCCGCGGTTTCGTGGTAGCACTTGTGCCCGTCGTAGCCGGTACCGGATACACCCGATCCGACCGGCTGCACCAGACCAGGAAACGCATCCTTCATCTTGTCGAGCTCCGACTTACCCTCGCCCTTGCGGATGACGACCAACGCCAGGACAGCAGCCACGACACCAACGACGAACCAGCCAGTGGGATTCGACGACCTGGGCATTCCGGGGTACGGCGGCATACCTGGCTGCGGCGCAAATCCCGCCGGCGGCGGCCAACCACCTTGATTGACAGGAAAGTTGAGGTAAGGGATGTTGGGGTGCCGGTGCGGACCAGTTCTGCCCGTTGTAGTGCATGTTTCCCCGATTGTTGATCAACGGGATGCGACACTTCTAGCCGTAAACCGCACTACCCCGGCAGCAACCTTCTTTAAGTGTTTCGCAATC
Organism: Nocardia sp. NPDC049737; assembly: GCF_040674755.1. Lineage (NCBI taxonomy): Bacteria > Bacillati > Actinomycetota > Actinomycetes > Mycobacteriales > Nocardiaceae > Nocardia > Nocardia sp. NPDC049737. Next base: position 108,373 of record NZ_JBFANH010000023.1, read on the forward strand.
TCGGAACAATCTTCAGCTGGATGAATGCCTCTCGCAGCATTCTTGTCATACGGTGACCGCGCTTGAAGGAATACCGGGCGACGAGGTGACCCGCGGCGCCAGTCATTGGTTCGACAGCTCGTCAAGTATCGGCCCGGAGTCGGGAATTCGGTGCCACCACCATGGCCTATTCGATAAGTCCGCCTCTTCGAACTCTGCAACGAGATTCTTTTCATCCGGCTGGGTGATAGAAACAAATTGTTTATCGATTTCTGTTGTCAGGAAGGAAATTTTGCCCCGAATCGAATCGGGCATCTGCGACATCGACTTTTCGAGCGAGCTCCGCATAGACATTGCTGCCAGCAAATCATAAGCGCCCCAGACCTTCGGATCTGACGTGGGCTTAGCGCGGTCTTTATCGATCTTTTCTACATGTGCAGCCCAGGCCGCGACCAGCTCCAGGACAGTGAACGACCGCCGCCCGACCTGATAGGGCTGCGACTTGATGTCCGCGAGTTCCGTGTCAGAGAACCCTTCATAGTATTCTTCGGCTCCGATATTGCCCATGTCTCATCTCTGTGGGTATTAAGTGGTGCTTTTCCAAGGCACGTCTCGATTGACGATTACCCGGACACCATTGTAAGCGTATCGAACCGAGTTTCCTTTCCCTGGCGAAGTCCTTCCCTTTTCCAGAGCCTCCTCGATCTCCGGCAGGCTCGGCCGTCCCATCGCGGGGTTGTCGTCGCCCGCATGCCCGCGAGCAAACTCTGCGATCTCATCGCGAGAAAACCCCGTACCTTCGAAATTCTCGTCCGCAGCTGAACTCCCCGGAGCACCTGTGTCATTTTCGTCGATATACACTTTCATCAGGATGATGGCCGCCAGTTTCGCGGCTTCCTGAGTGAGGTCGGGGACTTTGTCGAACGCGGTGACCGTGAAGGCTGTGGCTCCCGCGGCTCCTGCCGCGGTGCCGATTATTTTGATGAGTTTGCTGGTGTCGTAGGTGCTTTTGAGCACTCTGGCGGTGTTGCCGGCGATCGCTACGACGCCGGCGGCGACGTCGCTGAGGGCGGCGGTGATCCAGGAGGCGGCGACACCGATGACGACAGTGGTTCCGGCTGCTATCAAGGCGTTGGTGACCGCGTCCCGGAATCTGTCGCGGGTTTCGGAGGTCGCGGTGCTGTATTCGGCGACGGGTGTGGCGAGGTTGAGGGATGCGGATTATTTTGGCGCCTGCATCTACTTCACGACCGCACGCAAGCGGGAGGCGCACGGCGAACGGGAACACGCCGCCGCGCCCAAGGATCGGCAGTTGGTTCCTCGGCTTCATCCTGCAAGGGGTACCGAACGCCGAAAGTACTTTGCCGACATGCCGTTCGCCGCCAGACTCACCTGGCGCCCGCTCGGCCGCACCTTCGCCAAGGAGTGCCGCTCGATCTATGGAACAGATCCCGAATAGATCCTCGCGCAGACTGGGGCCCACAACGCGAGTGTGCATCCTGTGATCATCTAAGTAGCGGTCCGGTTCCAGCAGTTGAGGTTTGGTTAGGCAACGAGGTACCGGCGCGAACTCATCGAGTCAGTTGCCAGAATTTTGATCCAACACTGCGATGATTCTCTTGAAATCACGTACCGAACGCTGGCAGAACTCTCGATCCGTCTTCACTAAGAGGTCTACAGCTTGCGCTTCGGTTGCCAGTCCGTGAAGTTCTTTCTCAGCCATTACTCGTGAAGGTACGAGCACGCAGTTTCGTCGGGTAGTGTCGAACACCCAGTCGATCTCTCGATTGTCGGCAAAAGCGGCCTCATGCAACAGTTCAGCAACACGAACTGGCCGAGGTTCGGGGAAACGCCAGACAACAAGCGGCGGAGCGGGAGTGCCGTCATCACCGATGCCGCCCGCATGGCGATACCACTCCAGGTCTCCGTACCACTTCAGTCGAGTAATAAAGTCACCAGAATTCATTACCCTACTTCCTTCATCGTAGCGCCGTCATTATCTCCCATAATAATCTTCCGCCATCGCTCGATAGGAATGGGTTCGCACTATGCTCGGATCGTAGACATATTTGTCGTCGATATATACCGTAGTGGCGCCGGAGAACTATCGGTCGGTGACTGAGACCAGCTCAATCGTTGATATCATCTGAGTCGTAGTTTAATTCGAGGTCAGCTGGCCGAGACGGCCACGGAGGTGCCTGAATTCTGGCTCCTGACCATTTATCTACGGTCACAACCGGATAATCTGACTGATTTGCGATACCTGATCTATTCCAAATGAGAATATCACCCCAGAAAACCTCAGCTGGTATCTCGGGACGCCGATCGGACACAAACATGTTCCACCCATTTCGGAAGCCGATTCGCAAGCTGCCGGACTTGAAGAATACTGGCGATACGATTGGCTCTGTAAGCGTCCGTTCGATTTCGGATTTCGGCCAGTAGGTGATCGCATGACGGTCGGGATCGTCTTCGGCAAGAGATCGTGGCGACAGTTCGGCACCGTATCCGGCAGCTATCCTGAATCCGGAATCCAGGTGGAATTCGAATCCATCGGGTCGCCATTCTATATTGGCAATGCGGCTTCCACGTAAAGGTTGTATTATCCACCTGTCGTCGTACTCTTTAATCTCCGAGTTCACATCTCCCCTTCGTCATCTGTCCAGCTCATCGCGGATATTTCCAATACTATCGTCCGACGCAGTGCCGTCCGGCTTCTTCACGTATACCTCACCGGATTCCAGATCGACCACAACATCTGGATTCTTATTCGCACCATCCCCGCGCCATGCCCCGTAAGACTTGATTCTGTGGATGGCTTCTCTGACATCTTTCGCTGGCACACCGTAGTAACTGGCGATCTTGTTGATCTTCGTTGTCTGTGAGGCCGTGGTAAACGCACCGCTAGGGCTGTTTGGATTGATGTCATCCGAATCGGCATCATCGATGAGTACCTTCATGGCGATGATGGCACCGAGTTTGATGGCGATATCGGTGAGGCTGGGGACTTTGTCGAACGCGGTGACCGTTAAGGCCGCGGTTCCCGCGACTGCTGCCGCGGTGCCGATTATTTTGATGAGTTTGCTGGTGTCGTAGGTGCTTTTGAGCACTCTGGCGGTGTTGCCGGCGATCGCTACGACGCCGACGCCGGCGGCGACGTCGCTGAGGGCGGCGGTGATCCAGGAGGCAGCGACACCGATGACGACAGTGGTTCCGGCTGCTATCAGAGCGTTGGTGACCGCGTCCCGGAATTTGTCGCGGGTTTCGGAGGTGGCGGTGCTGTATTCGGCGACGGGTGTGGCGAGGCTGAGGGATGCCGAGGCAAGTTGGGTGGCGCCGCCGTTGAGGGTGGTGAGGTGGCCGAGGAGGGGTTCGAGGCCTTTCTTGTCCTGGATGTCGCTGAAAAGGTTGGTGATCTCGGTGATCCGGGATGCGGCGTCGGTGATGGTTTTGTGTTCGGCGAAGGTTTTCCAGGTCAATGCGGCCTTGGCGAGTTTGTCTTTGTTGCCGTTGGGCAGCTTGCTTCCGAACTCTTCCTGGATCTTCCCGACCAGGGCGTCGTAGAAGCCGGGGATACTGCCCTTTCCCTCGGTGACACCGTCGCCGTTGTTGCCTACCGAAGTCGGGATAGTGACCTTGTACTCCGACATCGCAGTCACGGTTGGCCGGTCGGGCATCGGGTTGGAGTTATTGCCGAGTGCCCAGTTGTGTCCGGCGGCGTAGAGCATGTTGCCGAAGTTGGTGAGAGCGTCGGCCAGGTTCGTGCAGGTCTGCATCGTTTCCTGGGCGACGCGGTCGTAGGTCTTGCCCCATGCTTCGCAGCCCGCGGTGTCACCGGCCATGCCCGCGCATTCACCTTTGACCGCATCGTGGACCGGTTTGTCGGCGGCACGGAGATCAGTGGCCAGGGCGTGGCATTTCTTGCCAGCGTCGTAGTAGGTCTGCCAGTCGATAACGAGTACACCCATGTGTCTTATCCCTGGGAGAACATTTTGTAATTCGTGTCGTGGGCGGTGGTGTAGCGCGCGTGGGCCACCTTGGCCGCGTCGCTCACATCCTTCACACCCTCGACGAATTCCCTTGCCCCAATGACCCATTGAGCGTGGGCATCGGCATATGCCTGGGCGGCAACGCCTTCCCACCCGCTGCCGACCAGGGTGGCAACTCGGTCATCGATCTCGTCGAGATGCTCGCCGATGAACCCGGCCAGACCCGACAGGCGGGTCACGACCTCATCGAGATGGTCGAGATCGACCGAAAACTGTGAGCTCATGGCAAATCCAAACTCGAAGTGCTCACGGTGGCGGCGTTGCTCTCATCACGCGCCTGATAGGTGTCGGCAGTGACGCCGAGCTTTTCCGCCATCCCGGTCAGAGCGGTCATGATCTTGGTGCCGCCATCGCGAACGTCAGTCCAGCCCTCGGAGAACTCGTTGGCCGCATCCCCGGTCCAGCTGCCATCGGTCAGCGAAGCCACGTCCTTCGCAGCGGAATCCAACGCCGCGCGCAGCGCCTCGGCCAACTCGTAGACGTACTTGCCGACCTCCCGCACCTTCTCGGGCACCACCGAAAGGTTCTGGCCAGAGGTTGATGTCCCCCCATCACTCATGACGCGAATCGTAACCGATGCACGTTGGGGTAGCGATAGAGCGAGGTGGGCGAGCTTGGGGCGCCGGGTGCGTAGGTTAGCGTGTCGCCTTCGACAGCGGCCTTGTTGGGACCGCCCGCTTCGAGTTCCATAGCGTGGCTGTGGAACTCGACATTGAGTGGGGCGAATGCCGTCATGGACAGGTCTGTCTCCCCCCATTGTGGGTTGCGAAATCCTGTGCCGCGCGTACATTTCCGCTGCTGCGGGTAGTTCAGCGTCCGGGCGTCATTGATCGCGCTGGTCGGCGCGCCCCTGGATACTCGAATCACTCATTTCGAGGCACCGACGGCGGGGGGCGAAATCACGCCCAGTTGGTTCGGGGTACCGATCTGGCTGGGTTCTACATTCGCCTTCAACTCGTTGTAGCGAGCGGCGAATTCTTGATCCTGCTCGACGTATTTCTGGGCGATTGTGCGGTGGAGGTTTTGGATGTCGTCGACGATCTGATAGTGCTGCTGGAGGATGTCGTAGACGTTGTTGTCCGTGTCGGTGGCTGGATTGACGATCTTGGCCTTGCCACGGAAGCGAGCCACCAGTGTGGCGGCCGAGGTCATGCCGTCCGTTGTCTCGCCGAGACCCCAGTGCTCACGGTCCGAGATCGATTGCGCGATCCGTTGAAGGTCCCTTATCTCTTCTTTGAACGCCTCGCAGTCGCGTTCGATGTAGACGAATTCGTCGGCGTTGACCCGCACGTCGTCGCTGAAGCTGACGGTCAGCTTGCCGTCCTGAGCATCCTTAATCGCGATGGCCAGCGGCCCGGCTGATGCCGGCATCGTCGTATCGTTACTCATCGTTGGCATTCCTCCCCAGGGCTCCGGCTGGGATCGACCGGAGATCGATTCAAGCTTAGAGGGTGGCGGGTATCGCTGGAACGATTCCCTCCGCCAGGCGCTTAGCGATGTCACAAGAGTGCTGGGAGGCAGTCAGTTTGGCCGAAGGCGGGTTGATGATACTGACCTCGAGGCTGCCGCCCTTCATCTCGACATTCAAGATGCAGTGCTCCTTTAAATCGTTCTGCGCGCTTGGACTGTAGGTAAGTGCCGCCCGCCCGCCCATGCTGAACTCCTCAGCGACCTTAAAGTCCTTGTTGGCTCGCACCATCGCCAAGGTGATAGTGGTGGTGTCGATCGAGCCTGCGTATCCGTCGCCGCCAGCCTGAACCCAGCCGCAGCCGCGCCACTTGATGCCACCGGGCCTATCTGTGGTGTCAGCCCCCTTGTTCTTCAGCTTCTCCGACTGAATAAGAGCCTGCGGGATGTCCTTGCACGCGTCGAACCCGGCCGGTACATCCGCTGCGATGGTCGGCGTCGCCGACGCAGTGTTCGTATTACCCTTCGACTCCCCACCGGAGTTGCACGCCGAAGCCAGCATGACCACCCCCGCACCGAGAACCACACCCCGGACCACACCACTCCAGCTGGCCATCTCGTCCTCTCGTGCCAATGCCATCCCAGACCTGGGACCGGACCGGCTACCCCGCCCCCACCAAAGCTCGTCTAGACCGTACCGGCCAGGTCACCAGCACGCAAAGGCGTTGGGCCAGCGTCAGCCGAGCCGATGGCGTCCACCTAGCGTCGCCGACGCGCGCGCGTGGAGTTATAGGAACGAAAGAATCTAAGGCGAAAGCACCTGGGTTTCTTACGATTTCACATGGACACGCCACTCAGGACAGCTCGAGCCCCCCGCTCTGCAAACCTGCTGTGAACGCATCCCACTCGGCGGGTCTGAACACAAGAGCCGGTCCCATGGGGTCCTTCGAGTCCCGCACCCCGACCATGCCGCCTTCGAGGTGCGCGATTTCCACGCATGTGTCACGACTGGCTGACCTGCTGCTTTTGAACCATGCTGCGCTGGACAGGTCGATGCTCACGCTTGGTACTCCCTTGCAACTTTCAGTAGCAGTTCCCTGCTCTGCTCTTCGTACAACGCTACCTGTTGGATCTGCGCGATTGCAGTGCGGTACTGCGTGATTTCGGCTTCTTGATCCAAGTAGAGAGCCCCTGTATAGCCCTCCACATATACGACTGGAGGCTCGGTCAGCCGAGACGTCGGATGTACGGGAAATTCCATCAACACAAACGATCCCGTGATCAAGCCCCGATGGCTTCCGATCCGCTGAGGGATCACCCGAATCGACACGTTCGACGAGAGGCCAACGTCCGCAAGATGCCGAAGTTGCTCCGCCATCACAGCAGGACCGCCCACCTGATGGTGCAGCACCGACTCACCGAGGAGCACCCGGAACTCGAAGTCGCTTGCACTGTCCCGCAACCTCGACTGCCGCCGACTGTGGACCTCGATCAGCGTTTCCAGGGCAGCGGCGGCATGGCCGGGAAACTCGATCCATGCGAGCGCCCGCCGGTAATCCGGTGTCTGCAGCAGGCCGGGGACAAGGGTCAGCTGGAAGGTTGTCATCCGCTTCGCGGCCTCCTCCAACCCGATGAACAGGTTGAAGTCAGCTGGAACGGCATCACCGTACCTGTGCCACCAGCCCGGCTTCTTCGTCTCCGCGACGAGGCCGGTCAGCGCCGCACTCTCTTCTGCAGTCGCGCCGTACATCTCGCACAAGACGCCGACGTAGAGCTCCTTCAGCTTCGGCCCGCGTTGGCCCGACTCCATCCGCCACAGCGTCTGAGGTGACACCTCGATCGCCCTGGCCGCTGCGGTTGGCGATACACCAGACTCCTCTCGGAGCCTCTTCAACTGACGGCCCAACATCCGACGCGGTACAGCCGAACCGGTCATTACGTAGCCTCACTAGTCGTTGGCGTACATTTTGGAATGATCATGAGTGGCAATCTGGAAGTGCGGGAATTAGTTCCGCAAATCGCAGGTAGAAATCTTCCAAAGTGTCCCACTGGAGCGTACTACTGAAATCACCCCGGTAGCCGGGATGCACCCGCTGCCTCAGTGAATAACTTTGTCGCGCAGGTAGTTTCAGCCTCGACTATCGGGCATTCCAGACACCCACACCCACGTTCGGAGTCTCCGTTATGCACGGCCTGCCTATAACGAACCACAGCGAATTGCCTGTAATGACAATCGAATACGCCCACGCGACGATGCAGGCCCACCTGGACTGCGCTGCGTCGATGTGCCCGGTCAAGGCGCAGGCGAAGAAACGGCTGATCGAGGCCGGGCGGTTGGTCCCGGCTGATGTTCCGCACCAGGGGTTCTGATATGGCCGCCGATCCCATCGAGCACCGGTATCCGAGCCATGCGATGGCACCGGCGCAGATGCATCAGGAGATCTCCCTCGCCCTACACGCCGACTGCACGGTAGGGACGTGTGAGATGTTGCGCGGCTGTTGGACACGCCTGATCGAGACGGGACATCCGCACCCCACCGATTCGCCCGCCGACTGCCCGACCTGCACCAGACCCTCTGCCTGACAACAGATCTCCGAAACCGGACAACCGAGGGGTGCTGTCCAATGCCCGCTCTGATCGTCGTGCTCATTACCCTGTTTTACGGAGTGCGGCTGGTTCATGCCGTGGGGAACTCCACGCCGATCCGGGTGCGGAGAACACCGGTCAGGATGGCCGGTGACCACCCAAGACCCGAACCGCCTCCGATCTCGAGCGGTGGACCGCGATTCGGCCCTGCCGCAACCGGATCCGTTCATCGGTCGACCGGCCGTCTACAGCGGCGCACCAGCCGATGTGGTCGAACGATTCGCGGACGCGGTCCCCGCGAATGGGCGAATCAACCTGTGCCACACAGTCGTCCCGGAGCCGGGGGCTGCATCCCCGGCACGGGCATACCAATGGTTCGTCGTAGCTCCGCCGCCGGGATGATGCCGTGTTCGCATCGGCATATCGACCATTCCGCCAAACGGCCCGGTCGGTGGCGACTGCTCCTCGGCGGCGGTGCTTACCAATACGCGATCAGGAGGAACAGCACGGAATGAGCCCGGACATGGATATCTGCCAGCAGTACACGCCGTGGCGATCCACATCCGCCGACGCTGACGAGAGAAGACCGAAAGCCGCCCGCTTCGAACGGACCAATGGGCCGGAGTGCGTAATCGAGACTCGTTGTGACGCCGAGCGGCTGGACTGTCGCTATTTCGCTGGTCCCAAGCCACCGGCGGCGCCCGGCCCCGACATGCAGACCTTGCTGGATGTGCTGGATGGGCTGACCAACCCCGGTGCGGATGCCGCGGCGCTCGCCGCACGGCTCACACCGACGGCCGCACCCCGCGATGCAGGGCAGCGATGAGGCCGCGTCCGACCGCGCTGGGTTGGATAGACCCGGTGGTCACCGGAATGCCGGAAGGGATGCCGCGCAGGTGCGGCGGCTGGCGCGGCGGCTCGGCTACGCGCTGGTGTGGCCGCCGGAGATCACGCTAGTGCCGCTGGTGGACCAGGTTCGGGGTGCGGATGTGGATGCGGTGATCATGCCGTCGCCGCTGCATATGGATGCGCTCATGCTCCATGCGGTGATGTGTGTCGCGGATGTCGAAACCGTGGCTCCGCGAATGTCTTTCGCTCGTTGGACCGCGTTCTCGTCGGGGAGGCAGGGATAATGAGTTGGAGCACGGCCGGGCTGGTGCTGGCGGCTGGCGTGCCGTCGGTGGTGTTGCTGTGGGCGGTGTGCTGGCCAGTGCGGGTGTCCCAGCGTAAGCCCAAGCAGAAGTGGCGCGGAAGTGAATAGCGACGAAGACCCACAATAGGTTTCGGCTCAATGTGGCAGTTGCCGGATCGGACGAGCGCATGGACTCCACGCGCGCCAACGCAGCCTACGCAGGAGTGTGGTACTTCTTCGATTCATGCCATAGCTTCGATTCGGTGGCTTACTGCCGGTTTGGTCGAGGAGTTGGTATGGGGCGGTCCCAGCAGATGATCGGCCCGATGTCGCTGGTGTGGACGCTGGGTGTCGCGCTAGCGGCGGTGGCCTTCATGACGGGCGTGCTCAGCCTGGGTGCCGCGATAGTCCGGTGGACCGGTTCGCAACTCACCATGGCGCTGTATCTTCCAGTGAGCATATTGGTGGGCATGGTTGCGTGGATGCTCGTGCTAGCCGCCGCATGGCAGCTGCGCCGGAATTACCTGCGGCGGGCCGGGATCGCGGTGTCCGCGGTGGTGGCCGAGTCGGATCTGCGATACAAACACCGCTCGGGGACGCTTAGCTACGATTTGTGGCAGGTGCGGGTCGAAGTTCAGTTCCCGCACCCGGACTCGGGTGCGGACGCCCGCGTGCGGAAGCAGTACCTCTACCCTCAATTCCGCGAGGTCAAAGCGCGAGCACTGGCCGAGCGACTGAGCGTCGGCTCCTCGGTTCCCGTTGTGGTCCACAAGAATTCCGCATTGTTCGACATTCCCAAACGGCCCGTCTGGACCGATATCTGGTGACCGTCGCTGACTTCGGTTGGGCCCCCGTAGAACCCGGCAGTCAGCCCGCTGCACGGCCGCCCGCCCTGCGGCGGCGCCCAGTAAGGTGTTGCCTGTAATCCACACGGGTGGGGCAATTCTTGATTGTGCAGTACCGCAATGTGATTCGGGGTCGGCGTGGATGAGTTCAGCGTCGACCTGCCCAGTATTGCCGGATTCGCTTTGGATCTCCAGGACCTGGTAACGAACTTTTCGTCGAACGCCTCTGCCCAGCTGTCGGGGTTGGTACTCCCCTCGGGGACAACGGGGCTGCTGGCCACGCTGACTTCGGCATTGGATGGCTTTCACAACACGCTGTCCGGAGCACACCAACGTGACGTGACCACGCTGAACGCCCTGGTCACAGATCTTTCCACCGCCAAGAGTGGCTATCGAGCCACCGATGAGGCGTACGCGGATTCGATATCGGCGGGTACCTCGGACGTGACCGGAGACGCAGGAACGTCCGGTCGATCGGGTGATCCACACGGCGTCACCCGGTACAGCGGTCTGCAACTTCCCAACCTGCCGCATGTCGAGGACGGTACATACACCATCCGGCGGGTGGTTACCTCAGCGATCGATCTGATCTCCGCCTACGACGACCCCTGGAGCCAGGTCGGCATCAAGCCCGCGGCGGACTATCTATCCTTTCTGGTATCGGACTGGGAAGCGCTGCAAGCCATCGGTAAGCGGATCGGGCTTCTCGGAATCAACGACTACGTCACCTCGCAGAACATCTCTGGCGGAACCACATGGTTACGCAGGGTCTGGACGGGAGGTGCCGCGCAGAGCTTCGAATCGAGCGCGGGCGGCCTTGGACGATCGGTCGACGAACGCAGCAATGGCGTCGAGACGGTGTCGAAGATCGTGGAAAACGGGGGCGCACTCCTCGAACGCCTCGTGTACAACCAGGCGATCGGAATCAGCGGCGCGATCACCAAGCCCATCAACGCACTCGGCTTCACCATGCCATTGGGAGTGTGGGCACTGCGGATCAACGATCCCATGAACGAAACGCTCAGATCCCAGATCACTTCGGCGGTCAATTCCTTGAAGCAGACGGCCGAATCCACGAAGACCTCGATCGCCACAGCTGTCGGCCAGATTTCCAAGGCGCTCAACTATTGCCCCGGACAGGCGGCTCCCACCTACAACGCAACGGATTTCGAGATCCCTGCCAAAGTGGTAGTTGATATGGGCAATGTGAAGTATGGATTCGGCAACAATACCTGGTGGGAGCACAGTATCGATTCCACCGCATCCTCGGTCTGATTGCTTCAGAAAAACCTAATGTGCGCGATCCGAATATCCGCATCGCGCTCATCGACTATGACGGTACGGAGCATCCCGATTCCAGTCGGTGATTGGAACATATCCTGAGCTTTCTCGACATTCGGCGACGACGCCAAATCGGGCCCGGCGATCGTCGTCTCATGAGAGGCCAGGTACAGCTTCTCGAAAGTAGCCGTGAAATGAGACGCCTCCAACATTGAGCGGAACTCGTCCGGCGACATCTCCACGGCCAACTCGTATGTCTTATGGCGCACGATCTCCCTTCGCACCATGAGGACCTTCCCATTCACAGGCAGCGTCCAACCGCCGAATTCCGTGGCTTCCCGCACCAGTTCCGGACTGGTCGACGTCTCGACATCCGGCGCTATCGCACGATCGACGGCGCTCGAGCATCCAGCCAAGGTCAGTGAAACCAGCGCCAGCATCCCGGAAAGCAGCACGCGCAGCGTCATCCCCGGACCCGCCATCGAACGCCGCTCACCGGGTCGGGTCGGCGCGGGTGTCTTTGCGATTTTCCGGCCCCTGCAGGTCGATTGAGCCATTGGTGGGCACTACCCCCTCATAGAGTTTTTCGATCGATGAACCGTACTGCTCGAATTCCTGCGCCAACCCGGCGGTATGCAACGCACCCAACTGGCGGTCGGTGACGTTGACTCCAGCGATTTTGGTCGACTTTTGGCCATCCCAGTTGTAGCGGTCATGCAGATGAATCGCGTAGTAGACCGTGACACGAGGCTGTGCGCCGTTGTCCGGACGATGAACCGTGACCACCCCGCTGGCGGCAACGTGCATCGATCCTATCGCCAGAAACCAGTCCCGCTGGCTCGAAGAATCGAATGTATAGCCATCCCACCCCGACTGGAAGGGAATCGAATTCTCATAGCTGTTCGATACCGCTGCTTGGTCGGCGATTTTCAGGATTGACCTGGCGACGATATCTTCGGCGAACCGCTTCAATGTGGAATCATCATTCAGGATCTGGTCCGGATCAAGAATCAAATCGGTGCCGGAGTTATCGAGATAGTGACGCAGATGTTTCGATGCGTGAGTCAACCCTTGGGCATCCGCAGCGACTACCGCAGCAGTTGCCGTCTCCGCGAATGCAATATCGTCTGCGCGGCTGTACCACGGCTGCGAACCACGCGGAGCCTGTCCCGAGTCATCCGGTAGCGGCGTCGGCATACCCGGAATTTGTGGCGCCATCGAAAATCTCTCCCCCAGTCGATAGAGCATCTCGCCACCTTCAACCCTACCCATGAGGAAGTTCACGAAACAACCAGTGCCCGACCATCTTCCGCAGAGCGAACCCGAACGCGTGCGTGACGGCAGCGGCAGGCTCCCGAGTATTTCCGAGCCGACGCGCTGGCACCCGACTTCCTGAACCAAACGACGGCTTCACCCGCTGTACAGAGTCATTGGGCGAAGCTGTACGGAGGCTGCTCATCTCAGCGGCGGCAACGTCGGCGTGCGGTATTCGAAATTGGGGGGCACCCCCGGGTGCTGGTTTCGACGGAGCGGCAAGGAACTGTCCGACTACGCCGTAAGGCCGACAAGGTCGACCGCAACAGGCACGCTGAGTACGAACTCAGCCGACCGGAGCATTCCACTGCGGGTTCGCGCCCAGCCTATTTCGTGTGCTGGACCCGCGCGCTCGCGTACAGACAGATAGCTGCTGCTGCGGCGAGATTCAGACTCTCGGCACGGCCGTGGATCGGGATTCGCACACGATGATCCGCACGCGCGGCGACGGCAGGGTCAAGACCGTGCGCCTCATTACCGAACAGCCAAGCCACCGGACCGGCTAACAATTCGTCAGCCTCGTCCAAATCGACCTCCCCCTTGGCTGCGGTCGCCAACACCGTAATGCCCGCGGCCGCAACGGCATCGAGCACCTCGCCGATGTCGCGATGCCGAGCGATCGGCACGTGGAACAGACTGCCCGCACTCGCGCGAACGCACTTGCCGTTGTGCGGATCGACCGCATCCCCCGCCAGCACAACGCCATTCGCGCCCACCGCATCGGCGACTCGTATGAGAGTCCCCGCATTGCCGGGTTCGGCGATCTCCACTGGAACGGCGAGCAGCGTCGGCCGCTCAGCCAATACGTCTGCCAGCGGCACGTCAACGTGATCGCACACCGCGACAAGCCCTGGCGCCGTGACGGTTTCACCGAGGTGTTCGGCGGCACGCTCGCTCACCAGTGTGGTGCGCACACCCGCGGCGGCGGCCCCGGCGATCAGCGGATTCTCCCGCGTAGCGGCGTGCATCGAATAGAACAGCTCGCGCACCCGACCGGTTTCCAGCGCCGCCGCAACGGAATTCGCGCCCTCGGCGAGGAACTGCCCGGTCTTGCGGCGCTGTGCGGCGCGCTGGAGCTTGACAGCGGAAACGACCCGCGGATTGTGCTCGGAGAGCGCGTCCACGGGTCGTTCCGAATGCTGTGTCGTCACGCAGGTGCGGATCAGGCGGCCGGTGCGTTGACGTCCTGCGGGAGAGCGGCCTTGGCGACGGCGACCAGACCGGCGAACGCCTCGGCGTCGGAGACGGCGAGTTCGGCGAGGATCTTGCGGTCAACCTCGACACCGGCGACCTTGAGGCCCTGGATGAAGCGGTTGTAGGTGATGTCGTTCAGGCGCGCCGCGGCGTTGATGCGGGCGATCCAGAGCTTGCGGAAGTCACCCTTGCGCGCCCGGCGGTCCCGGTAGGCGTAGGTGAGCGAGTGCAGCTGCTGCTCCTTGGCCTTGCGGTACAGGCGCGAGCGCTGGCCGCGGTAGCCCTTGGAGGCCTCGAGAACGGAACGGCGCTTCTTCTGCGCGTTGACGGCCCTTTTGACGCGTGCCATGGGTCAGTCCTTTGTCGATCTAGGGGGCGCATGCGTGGCGCCCGGATGTTTGTCGGTGGTCGGCGTCCGGAATCCCGGTCGCGCGGGGCTGGCCTGAAAGTCTCAGAGACCCAGGAGGCGCTTGACGCGAGGGACGTCAACGGACGCGACGGCCTCCGTGCCGTCCAGACGACGAGTCCGGCGGGTGGACTTGTGCTCGAGCAGGTGGCGACGGTTCGCCTGCTGACGCAGCAGCTTGCCACGGCCCGAAACCTTGAATCGCTTCGAGGCGCCGCTGTGGCTCTTCATCTTCGGCATGGATTCCTCTATCTGTCTCGTACCGGTGGTCCGCGTCGGACCACCGGTTCTCTGATCGGTATTACTGCGGTTCGGCCGGCGCGACCTGTTCGGCGGCCGGTGCGCCCGCAGCAGGTGCGGGAGCGGCAGGCGCTTCGGTGGCGGCGGGACGCGGTGCCCGCGAATCCTCCTGCGCCTTCACCCGCGTCTTCGCACCCTTATGCGGCGCGAGGACCATGGTCATATTGCGACCGTCCTGCTTGGCGGAGGTCTCGACGAAACCCAATTCGGCGACGTCGGAGGCCAGACGCTGCAGCAGCCGGAAGCCCAATTCGGGGCGCGACTGCTCACGACCGCGGAACATGATCGTCACCTTGACCTTCGAGCCGGCCTCGAGGAAGCGAACAACGTTGCGCTTCTTGGTCTCGTAGTCGTGGTCGTCGATCTTGGGACGGAGCTTCTGCTCCTTGATAACGGTCTGCACCTGGTTCTTGCGAGACTCGCGCGCCTTCTGCGCCGTCTCGTATTTGAACTTGCCGTAGTCCATGATCTTGCAGACCGGTGGACGGGCATCCGGCGCGACCTCGACCAAGTCGAGATCCGCCTCGAGGGCGACGCGTAGTGCATCTTCAACACGCACGATCCCAACCTGTTCACCACCTGGTCCGATGAGTCGGACCTCAGGAACGCGGATGCGATCGTTGATGCGGGTCTCAGTGCTGATGGGGCCTCCTAGGTCAAGCGGTGTCGTCAGACGACCGCACGCAATAACGGCAACCCCTTTTCAACACAAAAGCCCCGGTGCGGTATTCCGCCACGGGGCCCGAGTCGACCGGCCTTCGACCACGAGCAAGCTCGCGTCGACCTTGTCCGATGATCCCGTGAGAGATCCCCGCACAAGAAACCCGCCTCGAAAGGACGGGGGACCGGACCGTTTAACCAGTACGATCGCTCGTCGGCAACGGTGGGAGTCGGGCTCCACTTATTGGCCCCGAGCAAGCCCGGGGCGGTCGTCAGCGGAAAGTCTAACATTCCCACTCGCTATCGCCGAATCGCCCCGCCCCGGCGACCGCGCCCGACCACCACGATGCCATCCTCGTGCGTATGAGTGAGCCCGACCCGACCGACGTCCGCGAGCTGGCCGAGATCCCTGCGGTCGAGATCATCAGCCGCGCCGCGATGATGCTGATGAGCGCGGCGGCGGAGAAGCTCGGGCTCGCCGACGAGGATCCGGACAACAGTCCACGCCGCGATCTGGACGAAGCTCGTCGTCTGATCACCGCGCTCGCCGGGCTGGTCACCTCGTCCATCGAATACTTCGGCCCGCATGCCGGTCCCTACCGCGACGGCCTGAAGTCGCTGCAACTCGCCTTCCGCGAGGCCTCGGCACATCCGGATGAGCCGGGCAAGGGGCCGGGCGAGAAGTACACCGGCCCGGTCTACGCGTAGTAACTCCTTGAAATTTTGCCCAGCGGGAAACATTGCCCGCCGGGCAATTTTCGTTGTACTCTGGTGTCATGCCAGATGAGCAAGTCCTCGGCCTTCGCGAGCGCAAGAAGCTCGACACCCGCAAGGCACTCAGCAATGCGACGCTCGAGCTGGCATTCGAACACGGACTGGCCAATATCACCAGAGAGGACATAGCCGCCCGCGCGGGCGTATCGGTCCGGACCTTCAACAACTACTTCACCGGTAAGCACGAGGCGCTGGCCTACCGGCAGACCGAGCGGATCCAGCGCAGTCTGATCGCACTGCGAAACCGGCCCGCGGACGAGCCGCTGTGGGTCGCGATCACCTCGGCGGTCCTCGAACCACTCGAAGCCGACGGCGCCGGAGACCACCCGCCGACCGCGCGCCAACTGGCGGTCATTCGCGAATTGCTCGAGGCACCCGAGACCCGAACCGCGGTGTCCAAGGCGGTATCCGACGACTGGATCGAGGCGATCGCGGCACGCACCGGAACCGACGCGGCCCGCGATCTGTATCCACGCCTCGTCGTCGGCGCGATCGGCGCGATCTACCAGGCAGCTACCGCGACCTATGTGTACGCGGATCCGCCGGTATTGCTCACCACACTGCTACGACAAGCCATCGACGAGGTAGCCGCGGGACTTCCCGCGCCTTCCGTCGGCGACTGACTCACCGCACACTCACTTTCAAAGGCAACAAGAGGTGTATTTGTCATGCCCGAAAGCTCTTTCGACGTAGTCATTTCCGGTGCCGGGCCGAACGGGCTAATGCTCGCCTGCGAACTCGCACTGGTCGGCGTGCGTCCCATCGTGCTGGAGAAACTGAGCGAGCCCAGCGCCGAGCCGAAAGCGAACGGCCTTGTCGGCCAGGTGATTCGGCTGCTGGATATGCGCGGCCTGTACCACGAATTCGGCGGCGCGCCAGGCGCTCCGCAGCCCGTGCCCGGCTATATGTTCAGTGGGATGCCGGTGTCATTCGCCGAAGTTGCGAACAATCCGATGTACGCGCTGCTGCTCCCCCAGCCGAAACTGGTTCGCCTGTTGGAGAAAAGGGCACGCGAACTCGGTATCGAAATCCGTTGGGGCCATGAGCTGACCGATCTGGTCCAGCAGGACGGGAGCGTGACCGTCACAGTGACGGCCCCCGAGCGCGAGTACGACCTGACCACCACATACTTGGTCGCGGCTGACGGCGGCAAGAGCTTCGTCCGCAAACACACCGGAATCGAATTCCCCGGCAGCACAAACGCATCGAAGTTGGTCCGGATGGCACATGTGAGCCTGCCGGAGGAACTGCGAACCGGAGACGGCGGCATCCTGATTCCCGGCCTCGGGCGACTTCCCTTCGGACATAACCGACTCGAACGTGGCATGTTCATCTTCGCAGAGCTCGAACGCGGCCGCCCGTTGGTCGCGACCATGGAGTTCGACGGCGATCCCGTACTGGAGGACACGCCGATGACGCTCGACGAACTACGCGCAAGTCTGCGGCGGGTGCTCGGTGTCGACCTGCCGATCGCGCCACCGCCTGGATCCGGCCCGCACGCCTTGCGCCGGAACGAAGGCCAGAACACTCGACTGGCCGAACGCTATCGCGACGGAAATGTGTTCCTGCTCGGCGATTCCGCCCACGTGCACTCGGCGATGGGCGGCCCCGGCCTCAACCTCGGTTTGCAGGACGCGGCCAATCTCGGTTGGAAGCTCGCCGCACAGGTGAACGGTTGGGCACCCGTGGGACTGCTGGACACCTATCACGCCGAGCGATACCCGGTCGGCGAGCGCGTAATGATGCACTCACTGTCCCAGCTCGCACTGATGGCGCCCGGTCCGGAGGTCACCGCGCTGCGCGAGTTCATGGGCGAACTACTCAAAGCACCTGAAAGCGCTGAACATATCGCACATCTGCTCGCAGGATCCGATATCCGCTACGACATCGGCGATCCGCACCCACTGTCCGGACGCATGGTCCCGGACCTCACCCTCGAAACCTCGGACGGCCGAACGCGTATCGCCGATCTGCTGCACTCGGCACAAGCTGTACTGGTCCAATTGACCGAGCACAGCGGGTTCGCCGATATCGCGGGCGACTGGAACGACCGCGTCGACACCGTGATCGCGACCTGTCCGGACGCGCCTGCTGACGCGCTACTCATCCGACCGGACGGATATGTGGCCTGGGCAGGTGAAGTCGGTAGCGAAGATGACCGACTCCGGAACGCATTGACGCGGTGGTTCGGCCCAGCTCGAAGCTCGTAGGCACGCCGATGTGGCCCGCCCGGAATCACGGAGATGCCACCCGGGTGGGCCGCAAGCGACGCGGGGCAATCCGTGCCGCCGTTGCCGGTCGATCTCACGGGGCAATCCCAGTCGACCCGAAGTAGTTCATCTTGTGAACAATGAAACGCTTTGTGCGCGTGGCCATCTCGGTGACCCAAGACATATTGCTGCGGATTTGCGTTCCGCCGGGTTCGGCATGCGATGCTCACTGAATGGCACGGATACTTCTGATCCCCGGATTCTGGCTCGGCGCGTGGGCATGGGACGACGTCGCGGCCGATCTGCGCGACCGGGGTGACGATGTGTTGGCGCTGACCCTGCCCGGACTCGACCCGGACGATGACGACCGGCTCGGCGCGACCCTGGAAATGCAGGCGCAGGCCATCCTCGATGAAATCGCACCGGATGAAGCGGTGGTGGTCGTCGCACACTCGGGCGGTGCGGCGGCCGCCTATCTCGCCACCGATATCGCCCCAGAACGCTTCAGCCGCGGCATTTATGTCGACGCCGCTCCGCTACCGAATGGGTTCATCCTCAATACCGCACTGGATGCGACCGTTCGCGAACTCGCGCTGCCGGATTGGGATCAGTTGGAGGCCGACGGCAATAGCCTCACCGGGCTCGACGAGGTGTCCCTGGCCCGGTTCCGCGAGCGTGCCGTTTCCGAACCCGCCGGAGTCGCCGCCGCTCCCCTGCGACTGAGCGATTCCCCGGCGCGCCTTGCCATCCCGACGACGGTGATCTGCAACAGCATCACCGCGGACCTGGTCGAACAACTACGTGACGCGGGTCAGGAACCACTGTTCGCCGAGTTGGCCAAGATCGACGCCGAATACATCGATCTACCCACCGGCCATTGGCCGATGTGGTCCCGATACAAGGAACTCGCCGAACTGATCCACACCGTCGCGAACCGCTCGGGCTAGTAGTCTCCTAGCCGGGATTGGTGGCGGGTCGGTACCGGAGGTTGACCACCGAGGTTGGATCGCCCGCACCGACATGGCGTAGGCGGATCGGCACACCGCCCGGATTGTCATACAGCCGAATGCCCTCGCCGAGCAGGATCGGTGCGACGTGCAGGTCGATCTCGTCGATAAACCCGAGTTCGAGCAGCTGACGGCCGATGCTCGGCGAGAACACTTCCAGATTCTTGCCGCCCGCCGCCGCCAGCCCGACGCGCACCGCCTCGACCGGGTCACCGTTCAGGAAGGTCACTCCGTCGGTAGGCGTCGCATCCTCGGGATGATGCGTGAGGATGAAAATCGGCCCCTCCCAGGCACCGCCATAGGGGCGACTGCCATCGATGACGTCCCAGCCATCGCGACCTGCGAGCACCGCGCCCGTGGTCTCGACGTACTCCGCGACCAGTCCCGGGCGGAACGAAAAGCCGGTCATCCAATCCATCGCATGGTGCGGACCCGCCACGAATCCGTCCAGCGACATAGTGAAGTGCCACAGCACCTTCCCACCCGCGACCTGCGGCTCGATGTCGATCATCTGGAACCTCCGAAGATCTGATTGCATCTTGCAATCGGTAGCGCTCACGATAAGTCTTCCGATGGCAGATTGCAACCAGTTCGCCGGTACACGCACGCATCAACCAGGCGCGCATTAACAACACGACTGGTCAGTTCGATTCCATAACATGACCACCGCAAAAGCACCGGCGCTATGACCGGCATGCCACCGACCTGGCAGCGTCCGAGCGTCTGGGCTCTGTTCGGCAGTTTCTTCGCCGTGCTCGCGATAGGTTTCCTGGCAGGCGCGGGCCCGTCGATCCTCATGCATGCGACTGCGGCAGCTTTCGCTCTCTTCTGGCTGGTCGCTTGGCTGGAGGACAAGCGCGCAGCACGTCGACCCAAGAACTGAGCCGCACCCGTTGCCTCAGCGTCGACACCGAGTAGCCGATATCGGGCGAGACAACGGGTGCGCGGGCGAGATCAGCGCAGGGCGGCGGCTTTTCGGGCGGCGCGCTTCGCGGCGGTCGGGTTGGGTGCCGGAATCTTTGTCGTCGCCGGCTTTGCTGTCGACGAGTTGTTCGCCGCCGCTTTGGTGGTGGCCTTTTTGGCCGGGGCCTTCTTCGCCGCCTTTTTGGCGGGAGCCTTGGGCTCGGTCGCGGCGGGTAGGGCCAGGACTTCCTTCAAGAACTGACCGGTGTAGCTGGGTACTACTTCGGCAACGTCTTCCGGAGTGCCCTCGGCGACCACCGTGCCGCCGCCGGAGCCGCCCTCGGGCCCCATATCGACGACCCAGTCGGAGGTCTTGATGACATCCAGATTGTGTTCGATGACGATGACCGTATTGCCCTTGTCCACCAGGCCATTGATGACGAGCAGCAGTTTGCGGATGTCCTCGAAATGCAGACCGGTTGTCGGCTCGTCCAGGATGTAGACGGTGCGTCCGGTGGAGCGCTTCTGCAGTTCCGCCGCCAATTTCACGCGCTGCGCCTCACCACCGGAGAGGGTCGGTGCGCTCTGGCCGAGGCGCACATAGCCCAGCCCCACGTCGACCAGCGTCTTGAGGTAGCGGTGGATCGAGGTGACCGGCTCGAAGAACCCTGCGGCCTCCTCGATCGACATATCGAGTACCTCGGCAATGGTCTTGCCCTTGTAGTGCACCTCGAGTGTCTCCCGGTTGTACCGGGCACCGTGGCACACCTCGCACGGCACATACACATCCGGCAGGAAGTTCATCTCGATCTTCAAAGTGCCATCACCCGAGCATGCTTCGCAGCGGCCGCCCTTGACATTGAACGAGAATCGACCGGGCTGGTAGCCGCGCACCTTCGCCTCGGTGGTGGCCGCGAACAGCGTCCGGATCTTGTCGAATACGCCGGTATAGGTCGCCGGATTCGAGCGTGGCGTCCGGCCGATCGGCGACTGGTCCACCTGCACGAGCTTGTCCAGATGATCGAGACCATTGATCCGAGTGTGCCGACCCGGCACCTGCCGCGCACCGTTCAGCTTATTCGCGAGCACGGTCGCCAGAATGTCGTTGACCAGCGTGGACTTACCGGAACCGGAAACACCGGTCACCGCGGTGAGCACGCCCAGTGGGAAGCTGACGTCGATATTGCGCAGGTTGTGCTCATTGGCACCGACCACAGTGAGCTGGCGCTTCTTGCTGACCGGCCGCCGCACCATCGGCACCTCGATGCGCTCACGGCCGGAAAGGTATGCGCCGGTCAGCGATTTCGGGTCGGTAAGCAGTTCTTGATATGGACCGCTGTGCACGACCTCACCGCCGTGCTCACCGGCCAGTGGACCGATATCGACCACCCAGTCCGAGGCCCGAATGGTGTCCTCGTCGTGTTCGACCACGATCAGCGTATTGCCGAGATTCCGCAGGCGCGTGAGGGTTTCGATGAGTCGCCGGTTGTCGCGCTGGTGCAGACCGATCGACGGTTCGTCCAGCACATACAGCACTCCGACGAGTCCGGATCCGATCTGGGTCGCCAACCGGATGCGCTGCGCCTCACCACCGGACAGCGTCGCCGCGGCCCGCGACAGACTCAGATACTCCAGTCCGACATCCAGCAGGAACCCGAGCCGCGCCTGCACTTCCTTGAGCACCTGCCCGGCGATGGCGGTCTCCCGCTCCCCCAGCGTCAAGGAATTCAGGAATGCCGAGCAATCACCGATGGACAATTCGCTCACATCGGCGATCGACTTCTTCACACCGTTCGAAGCGATGGTGACGGCCAGAATTTCCGGACGCAGCCGAGCACCGTTGCACACCGGGCACGGCACATCCCGCATGTACCCGTCGTAATGCTCCTTCATCTGCTCGGATTCGGTGCTCTCCATGCGCCGCTGCAGGAACGGCATCACGCCCTCGAAATCGGCGTAATACGAACGCTTGCGGCCGTACCGGTTGGTGTAGGAGACGTGTACCTGATCGGAACTGCCCTCGAGCACCGCCTTGCGTGCCTTCAGCGGCAGCTCCTGCCATGGCGTATCCATGGAGAAGCCGATGGATTCGGCCAGACCCGACAGCAGCCGGGTGAAGTATTCGGCGGTCTGCCCGCGCGACCACGGTGCGATCGCCCCCGCGGCCAGGCTCAATTCGGGATCGGGCACCACCAGATCCGGATCGACCTCCTTGCGGATGCCGAGACCGGTGCAGTCCGGGCAGGCACCATAGGGCGAGTTGAACGAGAAGGAGCGCGGTTCGAGATCCTCGATATCGAGAGGGTGACCATTGGGGCAGGCCAGGCGTTCGGAGAAGCGGCGCTCTCGATCGTGGGCGTGCTCGTCGCGGTCGACGAAGTCCAGCACCACGATGCCGTCGGCCAACCGCAGCGCGGTCTCGATCGAATCGGTAAGGCGCTGTTTGGAACTCGGCTTCACCTGCAGGCGGTCCACCACGACCTCGACGTCGTGCTTCTCCTGCTTCTTCAGCTTCGGCGGATCGGTGAGCGGATACACCACGCCGTCGACTCGGACGCGCGAATAGCCCTGGGAGTTCAACTGGTCGAACAGATCGACGAATTCGCCCTTGCGAGTGCGCACCACCGGCGCCAGCACCTGGAATTTGATGCCCTCCTCCATGGCGAGCACCTGGTCCACGATCTGCTGCGGAGTCTGCTTGGCGATCAGTTCACCGCAGACCGGGCAGTGCGGGGTGCCCGCGCGCGCATACAGCAGGCGCAGGTAGTCGTAGACCTCGGTGATGGTGCCGACTGTCGACCGGGGGTTGCGGTTGGTCGACTTCTGGTCGATCGATACGGCAGGCGAAAGTCCCTCGATGAAGTCGACGTCCGGCTTGTCCATTTGCCCGAGGAACTGGCGCGCGTAGGCCGACAGCGATTCGACATAGCGACGCTGCCCCTCGGCGAAGATCGTGTCGAAGGCGAGGCTGGATTTGCCTGAACCGGATAGACCGGTGAACACGATAAGACTGTCGCGGGGCAGATCGAGGTCGATGCTCTTGAGATTGTGCTCGCGAGCTCCGCGCACAGTGAGGCGTTCCGCCACCAGGTGTCCCTTCTCGATCGTGTCGATCCAACAGACGTGATATCCCCAGCGCCATGCTAGGACGACCCACCGACAAGTTTCGTCGCGCGCCGGGTTCCCCGGTCATCGGCCCAGGTCAGGAGTCGGATCGACGCAGCTTTCCAGCCAATCCGCTGAGCTGCCAACCCCCATTGTCCACGGTGACGGTGAGCACATCCGACCCCACCCGCACCCCGCTCACCCGCAGCGGCAGGTACCGATCCGGCACCGCGGGCGCGACCGAGGCCGACCCGCTGCCCGGCTCCAACCGCAACATACTCCGCATGAAGAGCAGCGGCGCCGCCGACGCCCACGCCTGCGGTGAGCACGAGGTCGGATACGGCACCGGCGCGTCGAATTCCGCGCGGTCGAAACCGCTGAACAGCTCGGGCAGTCGATAGCCGAAGCGGGTCGACGCGTCGAGCACCCCATCGATAACCTGGTTGGCGTGTTCGGTGAAGCCGTAGCGCATCAGTCCGGCGGCACAGATCGCGTTGTCGTGCGGCCACACCGATCCGTTGTGATAGCTGACCGGGTTGTACGCACCCATGTTGGTGGCCAAGGTGCGGATCCCCCATCCGCTGAACATCTCCGGCGACAGTAGGTGATCCGCGACCGAGCGGGCCTTGTCCGCATCGATGATCCCGGTCCACAGACAGTGCCCGATATTCGAGGTCAGCGCGTCGATCGGCCGCTTGTCCCCATCCAGACCGATCGCGTACCAACCGTGCTCTGGCAACCAGAACGCCTTGTTGAACGCGTTCTTCAATGCGGCCGCCTTGACGCGGAACCGATCAGCGGTCCGGTGATCGCCCACATCGGTCGCGAGCTCGGCCCGCGCCAGATACGCCGCGTACACATATCCCTGCACTTCGGCCAGCGCGATCGGCGCCTCGGGCAGCCTGCCGTCGGCGAAATTCACCCCGTCCCAGGAGTCCTTCCATCCCTGATTCGCCAGGCCGTGATCGGCCGCGCGCTGGTACTCGACGAATCCGTCACCGTCCGCGTCACCGAACCGCTCGATCCACTCCAGCGCCCGATCCGCATGCGGCAGCAGTTCGTCCCTGGTCTCGGCATCCAGTCCCCACCGGTGCAACTCGCCGAGCAACATCACGAACAGCGGTGTGGCATCGGCGGTTCCGTAATACACGGTGTCCCCGCCGAGCAGCGTCGTCGCCGCCCGCCCGAACCGCACCTCATGCGGTATCTTCCCCGGCTCCTCCTCGGTCACGGCACGCACCTCGGTGCCCTGCAGACCCGCCAGACTCTGCAGCGTGCCGACGGCCAGCCGCCGGTCCAGCGGCAACACCATCCATGAGGTGAGTAGCGAGTCGCGCCCGAACAGTGCCATGAACCACGGCGCACCCGCGGCGACCACCGCCCGCTCCGGATGACCGGGATCGAAGATGCGCAGAGCGCCGAGATCGACGACGGCGCGCCGCAGTACCGCGGCGAGGGTCTGATCGTCGGTATGCACCGACGGCGAATTCTCGTACCATTCGCGCATCCGCAGTGCTGGCGCACTGTACGAAATCGGATTCCCACACTGATGCCGCGGCGTAACCGCCGATCCGAGCGTCGCCTGGTACTGGATGCACACCGACCATTCGCCGCGCCCGGGCAGATCGACCTGCCACCGCAATTCGCGATCGACCGCGGTCGCCCCCGCGGCGGTCACCGTCACCGCCAGCGGCAGATCGGTCCGGCTGATCTCGACTGTGCCCGCCGTCGACTTACTCTTGGTGACCACCACGCTGTCGCCGATCCGCCCCTCCTTCACCTCGAACAGATCGGCGAAATCGGCATCGAGCTCCAGCGCGACCGCACATTTGATCGCCGCACCGGAGAGATTGCGCACGGTCACGTCCTCGCGCATTCCGTCGCCGACATACCGCGCGACGGTCACCAGAGCGGTGCTGTCGGCACGTCCGGGCCGCGGCGGCGTCCTGGCCAGCAGCGTCGCGCTGTAGGGCTCGGTGTGCTGGACGGCGAGCGGTTGCGGCGCCAACCCATCGACGGTCAGCCGCCACCGCGACAGCACCCTGGTATCGCGCACGAACAGTCCCTCGGCCCGATTCGGGCTGATGACACCGCCGTCCTCGCTGATACAGAAGGTCGAGCCCTCGACCAAAGTCACCCCGGCGACGGCGCGTGGCGCCCCGGTATCGGCGCCCTCGCCCCAAGGGCTCGTCAAGCGACCGGCGTGGGCTGCATGGCCCGGCTCGTCCGCTCACCGGTCAGCGCATCGGCATCTACCCGAGGCTCCAATGGCTCCTCGCGCGGTTCGGGGTCGTCGGGTCCCATCAGTGGACGCACCCGCTCAGTGTAGTAGCGACACTGCTCCGGTTCGCGGATCTTGGTGATCATCACCAGCTTTCGGCGCGCCAGCCGGACCGGCTACATGCATCAGCTCGGCCTCCCCGATCCGCGCGGTACGGGCACTCACGGCGGCACGATCAGCCCGATCTTCATTGACACATCGACTCTTCTTCGGGTCCCGGTTCCGACTCGATCGCGGGGGCCTCCCGAATGGCGCGACCGTGCGCGAAACGCCATTGCATGCCGCATTCGCGGCAACGGAACAGAGTATCCCGGTGGTCGACAAAGGTCGCGATAGCATGCGATCCACAGTCGGGACAGCTCTGCGGCGGACCGAAAATATTACCGAAATCGAGTCTCGCCGAATATGTCATTGTCCGAGATACCTATGCATGGGGCCCTCCAAGGCCACGCTGCCAAAGACCTCTATGAATGACTTCGGCCTCAGCATACCCGGCAGCCTGCTTTGCACAACGGCTTCGGCGGTCGGTTTTTCCCGGCGTTTCGATAGCGTTAGTCGGCAAATTTCGAGTCGGCATTACTCGAAATTTTCGATTCCGACATACCGATGCGGCCCGCCGAGGGCTACCTTGTCGGGTAGGACCGAAACGCCGGGGGCCGCACGAGATCCCCTGCACCGCAAAGGAGGTCGCGTGATCACAGTGTTCCTCGTCGACGACCACGAGATAGTCCGACGCGGTCTCGTCGACCTGCTGGAAAGCGATCCGGAACTCACCGTGATCGGCCAGGCCGGCGACGTCGCCGACGCCGTGGCCGGCATTCGCGCGCTACGGCCCGATGTCGCCGTACTGGACGTCCGACTTCCTGACGGGAACGGCATCGAACTGTGCCGCGACCTGCTCGCCGAAATCGACGATTTGCATTGCCTCATCCTGACGTCCTACACCGATGAACACGCCATGTTGGACGCGATACTGGCGGGCGCGAGCGGCTATGTCGTCAAGAACATCAAGGGCATGGAATTGGCCGAGGCGATCAAACAGGTCGGCGCCGGACGTTCGCTACTGGATAACCGTGCGGCGGCCGCACTCAAGGCCCGGCTACGTTCCAGCACCGAAAAAGACGGACCGCTGGCCGGCCTCACCGAGCAGGAACGACGACTGCTCGCACTGCTCGGCGAGGGATTGACCAATCGACAAATCGCCGCGCGAATGTTTTTGGCCGAGAAGACCGTCAAGAATTACGTCTCCCGGTTGCTGGCCAAACTCGGAATGGAACGGCGCACCCAGGCCGCGGTGCTGGCCTCCAAATTGCGTCAGAGCTAGCGGATTTCAACCGGAACGACGATGGTGAGATCCCCATCGTAGCGGCGGTACAGCAGGCGGCCACGGCCGCTGTCGGCATCGGTGAAGAACAGCAGCGGCAGTCCCTTGCGGCACAGCCGGGTTACCGCCGCCTCCTCGATCAGGGTCGGCGCCGACTCCGAATCCATGATCAGGGGTAGGGAATTCACCGTCAGCGGCCGCTGCGCCGGAGCCTGCGGCGGCTGTGTCGTGCGCTGCCTGGTCAGTCGGATGCCGAACGGATCCGCCCAGCTCACCAGAGCATCCTCACCGGTTTCGGCATCGACGAACAGGTAGGAGTCGTAATCCATCGCATCCATTACCGCCGTCGCCTCGGCGGGCGTACCGGTCAGTAACGCGCAGCGCTTCCTCCGCACGATCGGGCGCGGCTCGGTGACCCTGGCCAGGGGCGGACGCGCCGGATCGGGCCACTCGCGTGACTGTTTGGTCGCCAGCCGGGCGATCTGCCGGTCCAGCCGTTCCACCGCGAAGGTCACCGCGAAGCCGCGTGGACCGGTGACCTGCACCCGGGTGGGGGTGTCGTGTACGCGTATGTTGGCCTGTACCAACGTGGGTTCGTCCGAATCCACCGGCGCGGTCACCCGCACCCGCGCCGCTGCGTCGAGGTGGTGTCGGCGCAATACGCGGCCGATCCCCCGCACCGCCCTGGTCACATCCGCGGGCGGCACCGCACCCCGGGTGGTCACGGCCAGTTCGGGGTCGGCGGCAGTGGCCCACAGCTCCGAGGAACGCAACGGCGAATTCATAGGACATCCCTACTTTCTATTCCCGGTGTGCGACCATGCCATCACCGCTACGCCACCGCGAACAGGGCCGAAAGTCCTCGATTGACCAACTAGACTGGCGTAGGCGCTGTTACGCGCCTGCCAGAACAGGATGCCGTCATGACCGAAGAGCTGGGCAACAGCCTCTATTCGGTGCGCGACACACTGTCGCAACTTCGGCTCCGGGAGCTGCTGTCGGAGGTCGAGGAACGCGTCGAGCTGATCATCGATTCACGCGACCGGATGGACGGCTTGGTCGAGGCGATGCTGACCGTCACCTCCGGCCTCGACCTCGATGAAACGCTGCGCGCCATTGTCCATACCGCCACCAGCCTGGTCGACGCCCGCTACGGCGCGCTGGCGGTGCGCGGGCACGAACAGCAGGTCACCCAGTTCCTCGACGAGGGCATGGACGAAACCATCCGGGAGCGCATCGGGCGACTGCCCGCCGGACACGGCGTACTCGGCGAGGTGTTCACCCAACCCAAACCACTGCGCCTCGACGAACTCTCGAAACACCCTGCGTCCGTGGGATTTCCGGAACACCACCCGCAGATGCACACCTTCCTCGGCGTCCCGGTGCGCATCCGCGACGAGATCTTCGGCAGTCTCTACCTGACCGAGAAGGCCAATGGTCAGCCGTTCACCGAGGACGACGATGTGCTCGTCCAGGCACTGGCGGCCGCGGCCGGTATCGCGGTCGACAACGCCAGACTCTACGAATCGGCCCGCACCAGACAGGCCTGGATCGAGGCCACCCGCGATATCGCCACCGAATTCCTCGCGGGCACCGAACCCGATCTGGTGCTCGCCCATGTCGTCGACCACGCGCGCACCCTGACCGGCTCACATCAATCGTTCCTGGCCAGCACCTCGATACCGCAACTCGAACTCGCCGCGGTCTCCGAGCTCGTCATTACCCAATGGTCCGGTCCGGGCAGCGGATTCGACGGACTGATCGTCGACGCAGACGGCACCGCGCTCGGTGAGGCCTTCACCCGCCGCACACCGCTGCGTTTCGACGACGCCGCCCTGATCGACCTCGGCGTACCACTGCACGAGGTCGGACCCGCACTGATCCTGCCGCTGTGCACACCCGACACCACCCTCGGCGCGCTGGTCACCGTGCGTCCCATCGGCGCACCGCCCTATACCGACGAACTCGTCGAGCTGACCAACGCCTTCACCGACCAGGCCGCACTGGCCATGCAGCTGGCCGAAACCCAGCGCAGGATGCGCGAACTCGATATCCTCGCCGACCGCGACCGCATCGCCCGCGACCTGCACGACCATGTGATCCAGCGGCTGTTCGCCATCGGGCTCACCTTGCAGAGCGCGGTTCCGCGCGCCGAGGTTCCCGAAGTGCGCCAACACCTTTCGACGGTAATCAATGATCTGCAGGAGGTGGTGCAGGAAATCCGCACCTCCATCTTCGATCTGCACGGCGGCAATGGCGGCAGTATCGAATTGCAGCAGCGAATCGAGGATGCGGTGCGCCAGCAGACCACCGATTCGCCACTGCGGGCCACCGTGCAGGTGACCGGGCCGCTGTCGGTGCTGGAGGCGGAATTGGCCGATCACGCAGAGGCGGTGGTGCGCGAGGCAGTGAGCAATGCGGTGCGGCATTCCGGCGCGGCGACCGTCTCGGTGGAGATCAGTGTGGCCGATGATCTGACCATCGTGGTCACCGACGACGGTTGGGGCATCCCGAATCATGTGATCCGCAGCGGATTGCGGAATCTGGAGCAGCGGGCGGAGAAGTCCGACGGGCAGTTCGCCATCGGACCCGCGGTGGCGGGTATGCATGAAACCGAGGGCATGCCGGGCACGAAGTTGTCCTGGTCGGTGCCGCTTCCGTAAGTGGGCTCAGTCGACGGGACCGAGCACGACCATCGAATTGTTGCCGCCCATGCCTAGCGACAGCTTGACCGTGAGTCCGCCCTCGAAGGGCGTCGGGCCGTCCAATAGTCGCTCGTAGGCGGGTGCGACGATCGGTGCGGCGGGCACGATGCCGCGGTCGTAGGCCAGTGCCGCGGCGGCCACCTCGACACCGGCCGCAGCGCCCTGGCAATGCCCGACAAGCGGCTTGACCGAATAGACGTGCGGGCGGTCGTCGAACATCCGCCGAAGAAGATCTCGCTCGGCCACATCGCACTGCCGGGTGCCGGTGCCGTGTGCGTTGAAATACCGCACATCCGCAGGCGCGATAGCGGCGTCGATGAGCGCGTGGCGCGCACAGTTGAAGATCTGGGTATGCCCCGGGTCGACCGAAACCACGTGATAGGCGTCATTGGTCATACCGCCGCCGAGCACGGTGACATAGGGCCGCTCGACCGAGCGGGTGAGGACGAAGGCGACCGACGCCTCACCCATACTGAAGCCGCGGCTGCCCTCCTGGAAGGGGCGGCAGGCGGCCAGCGGTTCGGCATCGCTGACCGCGGCGCCGAGCCGGACGAAGTGCTCGACCATCTCAGGGGTCGCCGACATATCGGTGGCGACACAGATCACGTCGTCGGCGATACCGCAGTCCAGCCAGAGTTTGGCGGTGATCAGCGCGACATTGGCCGAACTGCACGCCGCCGAGACATTCATCGACGGACCGTGGAAGCCGAATTCCTGCTGTAGCACCGACATCGGTGTGGAGGGCAATAGTCGCAGGTAGTCGCGGGAGCGCCGGTGACCGTCATCGACCAGATAGAAGTCGCGCCAATTGGCGACGTCGCCGAGCACGATGGCGTGCAGCAAGCCGACGGTTCGGCCCGGGCGCCACCCGCGCGCGGATGCGTCGGCGATCGCCTCGCGACCCGCCTCCTGCACGGCGCGTCCGTAAATGCTGGTGCTCACCATGGGATCGCCGCCATCGGGAATCAGCGAAACCCAGGCGTGCTGATCGCGGCCGACGCCGTAGCCTGGTTGTAGCGAGGCTGCGGATTTCCCGCTGAGCAATCCCTGCCAGAGCGTCTCCCGACCCCAGCCGTAGCCGCTGACCGCACCTATCCCGGCGATCGTCATATGATCTTGATGGTGCTTTTCATTGTCCGGGTTGGTACCCGACATGGCATCGCTCCTTCACCGGTTCCCGGGGCCGAAGCGAGGTTCGGCTCGAGAAATGTTCACAGGTCCGGGTTCTGTAAAGATCACCAGATAGCGGCCGATGGAGTGCCCGGACTGTGAGCGAAGCAATAGCGTCGACGATGTGATCTTGTACACGTCGAGACCAGAATAATCCCATGTTCCAATGGCCATGAGTGGGTCGACGATCGGGGGTTCGAGTGGATCAGGACAAGGCAGTCGACGCCGGGGTCGACGCCGAGCAACTGGCTCAGCGCTACCGGTCCCTGGTCGAGCACACCCCGGACGGGATCGTCGTGCATGAGCGTGGCACCGTCGTCTACGCCAATCAAGCCACCGCGCGCATGCTGGCCGCCGAAAGTACCGATCACGTGATCGGCCAGCCCCTGACCCGATTCGTCCATCCCGACTCGGTGCCCGGCATGGTGGACCGCATCAGCCAGCTGACCACTGCGGGCGCGGCGTCGGCTCCCACCGAGATGGAGCTGATCCGGGTCGACGGCGAGATCGTCCCGGTCGAGACTGTTTCGGTGCTCACCGCATGGCACGACCATCTCGCCTATCAGGTGGTCATCCACGATCTCACCGCCCAACGCACCGCCGAGGCCGCGCAGCGCCGGGCCGAACAGCATTTCACCACGGTCGTCTCGCAGTTGGAGGAGGGCGTGGTGGTGATCGACCGGAACGGCCGCATCGAATCGGCCAATCCCGCGGCCGTGCGGATCTTCGGCACCGACGAACGCACCGGTGATCTCATCGGCGCCACCATCGACGAACTGCCGCTCATCCTGCTCGACGCCAATGCGCAGCCGCTACCGCCGAGTCGGCATCCGGTCGCGCGGACCCTGGCGACCGGCGAAACGATCACCGGATACATCTTCGGCGTCGACCGTCACGACGGCCAGCGCCGCTGGCTCTCCGGCAGTTCGCGGCTGCTCAATCCGGGCGATCCGGATTCACCCGCGGTGTCCTCCTTCGCCGATATCACCGAATTCCGCGCCAGTCGAAGGCAATTGGAGTTCCAGGCCACCCACGACTCGCTGACCGGACTGCCCAATCGCTCGCTGATCCTGTCCCAGCTCGCCAATGCGCTGGCCGCCAGCGAAGATCTGCCGGTGTCCACCGTGCTGTTCATCGACCTGGACGGCTTCAAAGCGATCAACGACACCCTCGGCCATGCGATCGGCGATACCGTGCTGCAGATCGTGGCCCAGCGGTTGCAGCGCGCACTGCGCGGCACCGATCTGGTCGGTCGGCTCGGCGGCGACGAATTCCTGGTGCTGCTGGCCGGGCGGCCCCGGCGCGTGGATCTCGACTCGCTGGTACTGCGGCTGCGCTCGACCACGGCCGAGCCGATCATCGCGCGCGGGCACCGGATCGAAGTGAACGCCTCGATCGGCGTGACCGAACTCGCAGCGGGCGACAACCGCACACCCGAGGCGGTGCTGCACGACGCCGATCTGGCGATGTACCGTGCCAAACCGACCGGTCACCGGGAAGCCACCAGCCTGGGCCGCAGACCGAATAACACGCACGCTTCCTAAGGGTTTTCCGATGATCATCGAACACGCGCTGTTGCCCGTCCGCCCCGCCGAAGCGGCGGCCTTCGAAGCCGCATTCGCCGAGGCCAGGCCGATCATCGAGAGTATGCCGGGCTTCCGGTCGCTATCGGTGTCACGATGCGTCGAGGCGCCCGACACATATTTGCTGCTGGTGGGATGGGAACAGCTGAGCGACCATGTCGATGGCTTCCGCGGGTCCGCCGGTTATCAACGCTGGAAGCGACTACTGCACCACTTCTACGAACCGTTCCCCATCGTCCAACATTTCACGCCGGTCCTGGCCACGGACCCGCTACCTGCGGTTACAGCGAGCCCGCCGAACGAGCAGTAGACTCGAAAACTCTGTTTTCAATGGCGTTCGTGTGCACCGTGACCTGCGTGTGCACCGGCTCATCGCGGTGACAAGGAGTTCAGTTTGCCCGACCGCCTCACTCAGGATCGTGCCGCGCACGACGGCATCCCCGAGCGGAACCGCGAGATCGACCAGGAGCAGGCCTACCTGTCCGTGCTCTATGAACGACTCGACGATATGCGCGAATACGCCACGAAACGGCTGCGCACCGTGCTGCTGGAAACCGGTGGCACCCCGCAGGCCCGCACCGAACGCGAATCCTTCAGTCAGCTCTACTCCGAGGATCTGGCCAAATATGATGCCGCCGAACACGGCCTGTGTTTCGGCCGCATCGACCTCGACGGCAGTGCCATTTCGAGCGACCTGCAAGCAGTCGCTAGCGGCCAGGAAGGCGAATACCGCTATATCGGCAGGCTCGGCATCCTCGACGAGAAGGACGACTACGAGACGCTGCTACTGGATTGGCGCGCGCCGCTGGCCCGTCCGTTCTATCTCGCGACGACCGCCACACCGGACGGGGTGATCCGGCGCCGACATATCCGGTCCCGCAATCGGCGGGTCACGGCCATCAACGACGAATACCTGGACCTCGACGCGGCCCGGACCGCGGGCGTGACCGATGACGACGGCGGAGTCGGCAGCGAGAGCGCATTGCTCTCGGCGCTCAACGCCGCGCGCACCGGCCATATGAACGACATCGTCGAGACCATCCAGAGCGAGCAGGACGCGATCATTCGCTCCGAGCACAAGAGCGTGCTGGTGGTCCAGGGTGGTCCGGGAACCGGCAAGACCGCCGTCGCATTGCACCGCGCGGCCTACCTCCTCTATACCTATCGTCAGCAGTTGGCCAAGAGCGGTGTGCTGATCATCGGCCCGAACGCCACCTTCCTCGATTACATCGGCCAGGTGCTGCCATCGCTCGGTGAGACCGGCGTGCTGCTGTCCACCATCGGGGATCTGTATCCGGGAGTGAAGGCCACCCGCGAGGATTCGCTGCGCGCCGGTGAGGTCAAGGGCTCGCTGGCCATGTTGGAGGTGCTCAAGCAGGCGGTGCGCGACCGTCAAGAGGTGCCCGCCGCGCCGATCCGCCTGGCCTTCGATGGCTACCCCGTCACACTCGACCGCAAGATCGCCACCAGGGCGCGCGGCCGGGCCCGCTCCTCGCGGCGCCCACACAATCTGGCTCGACCGATCTTCGCCTCTTTGGTCATCGACGCACTCACCGAACAACTCGCCCAGACCATGGGCGCGGATCTGTCCGGCGGCCACCGGGGGATGGCAGGAGGCGCAGCCGACGGGGCGGGTAAGGAAAGTCTGCTCAGCCGAACCGATCTCGCCGAGATCCGGGATGAAATGCGCGCCGATCCGGAGATCCAGGCGGCCATCGGCAAGCTTTGGCCGATCCTGTCGCCGCAGGAAGTGCTGGCGGACCTGCTTGCCGATCCGAAGCGACTCGACCGCGCCGCGAGCAGTTTGGATCCGGCCGACCGAGCCGAACTGGCGCGCTCGGACAACGGCGAATTCAGCGCAGCGGACGCACCGCTGCTCGACGAACTCGCCGAACTGCTCGGCATCGACGACACCGAGGAACGCGAACGCGCCCGCCGCCGCTGGCGGGCGCAATTGGCCGAGGCACAGGACGCACTCGACATCCTGACCGGTTCGGCGCCACAGGATCTCGAGGACGACCTCGATCCGGAGATCCTGATGGCCTACGACCTGATCGACGCCAGCCAGCTGGCCGAACGTCAGGATGTGCGCAACCGGCAGACCACCGCGGAACGCGCGGCGGGCGACCGCAATTGGACCTACGGCCATGTGATCGTCGATGAGGCGCAAGAACTTTCGGAGATGGCCTGGCGAATGGTGATGCGCCGCATACCGAACCGATGGGTCACGGTGGTCGGCGATGTCGCGCAGACCGGCGATCCGGCAGGCGCGTCGTCCTGGCAGCAGATGCTGGAACCCTATGTGGCACAACGATGGAAGCTCACCGAGTTGACCGTGAACTACCGGACCCCGGCGGAGATCATGGCGGTCGCGGCCGATGTGCTCGCCGAGATCGATCCGGACGCGGCGGTGCCGCGGTCGGTGCGGGAGACAGGTGTGCCCCCGCGCGCCCATGCTGTAGATGCGAGCGAATTGCGCAGTGCGGTAACAGAATTGGTAGCCGCGGAGACCGGCCCGGGTACCACGGCCGTCATCACACCGCATGAGATGGTCGCGGACTTCGCCGAGTTGGCGGGGGAATCCGTCCGGGTGCTGACGGTGCAGGAGGTCAAGGGCCTGGAATTCGACGCGGTCTATCTTGTGGAACCCCGGGTCATCCTCGACGAATCGCCGCGTGGGATGAACGACCTGTATGTGGCATTGACCCGAGCGACGCAGCGGCTCGGTGTTGTGCACACCGGCGACCTGCCATCGGTGCTCAGCGCGCTGGATTGACGAGAGCGACGACAGCCGCACATTCCGAGGAATGTGCGGCTGTCGTTTCGGCTCTGCTGCTTACCTGACGGTGTGCACGATCAGCACATCCGAGCGGGATTTGCGCGCCACATCCGAGGGCACCGAACCCAGCAACCGGCCGGCCAGGGTGTTCAGGCCGCGGTTACCGACGACCAGCAGATCGGCCTCGACCTCCTTGACAAGCGCGAGCAGCGATTCGACAGGCTCGCCCACGATCCCACGCTCGACAATCTCCTTGGCGCCCTCCGCGGTCGCGCGGTCGCGGGCGGTGCGCAGGATCTCGTTGGTGGGCGCGGAGCCGCGCACCTGGTAGGCCTCGTCCTTGAGCACATCGGCGGCGGCGGCCACATCGCGATCGTCGGTCGGGTAGTACGCGCAGGCCACGACCAGGGTCGCACCCGCGGCCGCGGCCAGCGAGGCGGCCTTCTCAACGGCGACGTACGACGAGTCCGAGCCATCGGTACCGACGACAATTGTCCGGTAGGCGCTCATGCCTCCACCTCGCTAGCACTCGGCTCCGGCATGACCGTCCGTGGCGCTGCGCCCATGGTTCGCTCGCTTCGCTCCCTCACGGCTTTCTCCTCCAACTATGTGGTGTCGGGTGCCTGCGCCGGTGCCACGTGGAGTCGTGGCACCCGCGCGGCGACTGGGGTCGACCATAGCGGCAAATCGGCCGGAAATAGCAGAAATCGCAACACATCACACTGCGGGAGTTCCGGCTTTACCGACTCGGGTTCATCCGACGAATGCCCCGAGACCTTTGCGACCTGGGCGGATCTAATTTCCAGGTCCACGACTTGTGACCCATCACAACCGGTCCGAACGTTCTTGCCCCCCTGGGATATTCATCACATTTACCCGACCTCGGCCGCTATACGACGGCAACGTCGGCTCGACCGCGACCGGTAAGAACGTTCCCGGCCGGGCCGACGCCATCCGCCCGGTTCCGCAGTTGCCCTCTGGCGCTCCGTCGACGCCAAAAGTCGGCCGCGCCTATACGGCTCACAATATCGACAGCTGCGGCACAATTCCGGTCGCGTCTACAGGCCGGTGAAAAGCGGTCCGGTGATGGTCAATCCGAGTTCGTCGACATGTGCGAAGAAGGCGAACAACATGAGCGAGGCGCCGGCGAGTGCGAGATCCTTGTTGAAATGGATCATCTCGCCCTGCTTGGCCTGTGGATCGGTCTCCTTCCAGAACTGGTGCATCAGGAATGCCGTTGGCACCAGCATGACCACCAGCAACAGTGCCCCGAGGTCGGCCCATACGCCGAGCAATACGCTGAGGCCTCCGACCGCGAGCACGACCCCAGCGGCCAGCACCGCGACCCTCGGCTGCGGCAGGCCACGACTCTGCGCATATTCGGTCATCGCGTCGGTCTGCGTGAAATGCCCGAACGCGGAACTGAAGAACAACACCACGAAAAGCACTCGCCCTATCAACACCAAGATATCCATCACCAACTCCTCACTCGCCGATGTGAAGGGCCGATTCCGATTCGTGCTCGAATGGGACGAAGCGAGCGGTCCTGCAAACTACATTCTCGTCGGAACGACCTTCGAAGTCACCTCGTTACGGGAGCGTAGCGAATTCTTGGCGTACTCCAGCGGAGCCATTCCGACTTCCGCGGTGAACTCACGCGAGAAATGTGCTTGATCGAAATAACCCAACTCGGTGGCCAGTGCGGCCAGATCTTCGATGCGTCCGCGTGCGAGTAGATCGGCGCCGTCCTGGAGCCGGTATCGGCGCAACACCCATTTCGGTCCGGCACCGACATAGCGCCGGAACATCCGCTGCAATGTGCGGATAGGGATATCGAACCGATCGGTGACCTGATCGACCCGGGTAAGTTCCAGGTCGTGTTCCATGGCGGCGACGATGCGCAGCACCAATCGATAGTTGGGATCCGCCGCGAACTTTCGGCCGATCAGAAAATCCTCGATTATGCTGCGGCGCTTGATATCCGAGGATTCGGCCAATACGCGTTCGGCCAGACCGGCGGCCTCGGGCAGCGCGTCCGTCAGCGGCACGGCGGTGTCCCGGAATGCGCCGACATCCAATCCGGTGAACGCACCGAATCCGCCGGCGCGAAAGCGCGCGCCGAAGGTTTCGCCGACCCCGCTGAGCTCCCGGACGAACTTCGTCGTGCAGACGCCGTTGACGAAACCGCCGGTGCGAGTTTCACTGCGTTCGAAGGTGACGTTCACGCACGGGAACGGCAGCACTTCGGCGTAGTACGGCGGCCGACCGGTCAGATCCCAGCGCACCGACCAATACCACTCGACGAACCCTCCGACCTCCGGTCCGGCCGACAGCCGCGCCAGCGAGCGATGTCTGGCCTGCTCGTCAGGATGCAGAATGCCCTTCACGTTATCGGGCGTGGGCACCGGAACCGGCCCGTCGGATGCTGTGGTCACGGCTGTCGCTTTCTTACAAGACCATTTCGCCGCCCTCGACGAGGCTTATCGGCATGAGCGAAACAGCGAATACCGTGAACCCCATCGCCGACGGCTACCACTCCATCACCTGCTTCCTGGCCGTCCCCGACGGCAACAAGGCAATCGAGTTCTATACCAACGTCTTCGAGGCGGAGGTGATCAGCCGCAACGATCTCCCCGACGGCCAGCCCGCACACGCCGAACTGAAGATCGGCGACTCGACCCTGCAACTGGGCATGCCCATTCCGGACAACAACGTCCTGGCTCCCAATGGCGAATGGGTGCACACCTCGATCGTGCACTACTGCCCCGATGTCGATGCGGTCATCAAGCGGGCCATCGAGAACGGCGCCCGCAGTGCGGAGGAGCCACAGACCTTCGTCACCGGTGACCGTTTCGGCGTTGTCCTCGACCCCTTCGGCCACCGCTGGGCGGTGCTGACCAAGGTCGAGGATGTTTCGCGCGAAGAGGCCGAGCGCCGCGTCAACGAATGGCTGGCCACCCAGAGCTGAGCCATGCCGAGCCCGGCGGCGTCGAAAGACGCCGCCGCTCAACTCAACCCCGCGGCATCCATTCCGCGCAGTTCCTTCTTCAGATCCGCGATTTCGTCCCGCAGCCGACCGGCCAATTCGAATTGCAGCTCGCGGGCCGCATTCATCATCTGCGCGGTGAGTTCCTTGACCAGATCGGCCAACTCCGCCCGCGGCATGGACTTGACGTCGCGGCCCTCGTACACACCTGCGCTGACCGCCCGCCCCGGCTCGCCCTGGGCACGCCGGCCACGGCTGGCATTGCGGCCGGAGCCGCCGACGGCCACCTCGCTGTCGTCGGCCTCCTGATACACCTGATCCAGGATGTCGGCGATCTTCTTGCGCAGCGGCTGTGGGTCGAGGCCCATCGACTCGTTGTAGGCGACCTGCTTGGCCCGGCGGCGTTCGGTCTCGTCGATGGCGAACTGCATCGACGCGGTGACCTTATCGGCATACATGTGCACCTCACCGGACACGTTGCGGGCGGCACGGCCGATGGTCTGGATGAGTGCGGTCGTGCTGCGCAGAAAGCCCTCCTTATCCGCGTCCAGGATCGCGACCAGCGATACCTCGGGCAGGTCGAGGCCCTCGCGGAGCAAGTTGATGCCGACAAGAACGTCGTACTCACCGAGCCGCAACTGCCGCAGCAGCTCGACCCGGCGCAGCGTATCGATTTCCGAGTGCAGATATCGCACCCGGACGCCGAGTCCGAGCAGGTAGTCGGTCAGATCCTCGGACATCTTCTTCGTGAGCGTGGTGACCAGCACCCGTTCGTCGCGCTCGGTGCGCTGTCGGATTTCATGAATCAGATCGTCGATCTGCCCCTTGGTCGGCTTGACCACGACCTTCGGGTCGACCAGCCCGGTCGGCCGGATGACCTGCTCGACGACCTCGCCGCCCGCCTGACCGAGTTCGTACGGTCCCGGGGTGGCCGAGAGATACACCGTCTGCCCGATTCGATCGGCGAACTCCTCCCAGGTGAGTGGTCGGTTGTCGATGGCCGACGGCAACCGGAACCCGTACTCGACCAGGTTCCGCTTGCGCGACATATCGCCCTCGTACATGCCGCCGATCTGCGGGACGGTGTTGTGCGACTCGTCGATGACGAGCAGGAAATCCTCCGGGAAGTAATCCAGCAACGTGGCGGGTGCGGAACCCGCCGGACGCCCATCGATATGGCGCGAGTAGTTCTCGATACCCGAACAGAACCCGACCTGCCGGATCATCTCCAAGTCGTACTGCGTGCGCATCCGCAGCCGCTGGGCTTCCAATAGCTTGCCCTGGCGCTCCAGTTCGGCCAGCCGCTGCTCGAGTTCGGCTTCGATCTCGCGGACCGCGCGCTCCATCCGCTCCGGCCCGGCGACATAGTGCGTGGCCGGGAAGATCCGGACAGTATCGACCTGCCGCACCACATCGCCGGTGAGCGGATGCAGGTAGTACAGCGCCTCGATCTCATCGCCGAAGAATTCGATGCGCACCGCGAGTTCCTCGTAGGACGGGATGATCTCGACGGTGTCACCGCGCACCCGGAACGAACCGCGGGTGAAGGACATGTCATTGCGGGTGTACTGCACGTCGACCAGCAGCCGCAGGAGTGCGTCGCGATCTATTTCGGTGCCGACATCCAGCTGCACCGACCGATCCAGATACGACTGCGGCGTACCGAGACCATAGATGCACGACACCGACGCGACCACCACCACATCGCGCCGTGAGAGCAGACTCGAGGTGGCCGAATGCCGCAACCGCTCGACATCGTCGTTGATCGAGCTGTCCTTCTCGATATAGGTATCGGTCTGCGCGATATAGGCCTCGGGTTGGTAGTAGTCGTAGTACGAGACGAAGTACTCGACGGCATTGTTGGGCAACATCTCTCGCAGCTCATTGGCCAGCTGAGCGGCGAGTGTCTTATTCGGCGC
This sequence comes from Nocardia sp. NPDC049737, assembly GCF_040674755.1. Classification (NCBI taxonomy): domain Bacteria; kingdom Bacillati; phylum Actinomycetota; class Actinomycetes; order Mycobacteriales; family Nocardiaceae; genus Nocardia; species Nocardia sp. NPDC049737. Next base: position 148,273 of record NZ_JBFANH010000023.1, read on the forward strand.
CATCACCAGCGTCGGCCGCTGCAGCCGCTCGATCAGCCACGCGGTGGTGGCCGATTTACCGGTGCCGGTCGCACCGAGCAGCACAACGTCACGCTCGCCCGCCTTGACGCGGCGCTCCAGTTCGGCGATGGCCGCGGGCTGATCGCCGGCCGGCTGGTGTTCGCTGACGACCTGGAACTGCCCACCGGCCCGCTCGATCTCCCCGACCGGCCGGAACTCCGAATGTGCCAGCGGGGTGCCCCGGTCCTCGTAGCCTTCCGCCGGGATTTCGGTTGCGAATGCCATGGTGACCAGCCTAAGCCCAGCCACCGACAGATTCGCGGCCCCGCCGGATCCGCCCAGCCGTACCAAGCCTGACCACCACCGGAGCGCAGTATCCGGACGGTCATTGCAACCGACCACCTCGCCGACCAGCCCACTCGGCTTTCGGCCAGGACACCGCGACGCGTGGTTGATCGTTCGGCGTGATGAGTCGCGGCAAAGCCGGCCGAGCCACCACGAACCCAGCCGATGAATCCGCCCCCGCGCCGGGCCGGTTCATCACGATCGGACAGCCGTTCCGCGATCTAGCGCACTGTCCGGAACCAACACTGATGCACGATCTGTTACCTGTCCGAAATGTCCGTTGCTGCAACGAGATTCGTCCCACCGATGACAACGGCAGACAGCCTCTACCGGGTGTAACCTAATTTGGTTGTCGGACCTGAGGATGAGGCTATGAGCGCTCTGATTCCATTGCTTGCCGCCGCGCCCGCTGTGACCGGAATCGCCGGTTACGTCGCACGTGACTTTCGCGGGCTTCCGCCCGTCAATCAGCCAACCACCACCGCCGCACCGGGATCACCGATGACCACTACCCAGCTAAGACCGAAGATCGAACATTTCAATATCGCCGAGCTGACCATGACCGATCCCAAGGGTTTCGTGCGCCCGCTCGACCGCGTGCACATCGAGCCGTGGGGTCTGTACGTGGCACGCACCGTCGGCGGTCCCCGGATCCAATACATGGAGACCTGGCTGCTGCCCGAACTCTGGTTGCGCGTGACAATCGTGCACTACCAGACCGGACACCACCGCGACCTGGACTATTGCCTGCATATCGGCGAGTACACCCGGATCGAACCCAAGCGCTGGAAGTCCATGGACCAGTACCTCGAGATCGCGGTACGCCACTCCCGCGCGGCCGCACTGCGCGGCGTGGACGATCTGCTGGCCGCCCATTCGGCCGGTCTGATCGATACGACGCATGCGCATCACGCGCTCGACCGGGCGACCAAGGCCATGGAGGGCTTGGCCGCGCACGGGCACGAGGTCGAGCCCTGGCTGGCCACCAAGGAGATCACACTGACCTGGATGTAGCCCGATCCAGGCAGAGTCTGCCCAACCTTCGCCTACCACTCGACGGCGCGGCGACGGCGGTAGATTCTGTTTGCATGACACAGGCACCATCAGTGGACGTGCACAGGCCCAAGGTCGAGTACTTCAACCTCGCGGACCTGACGAACACGGACCCGAAGGGCTTCGTCCGGCCGGTCGAGCGCTACCGGACCGAGCCGTGGGGCCTGTACATGGCGCGCACCTCGGACCATCCGCAGTTCCACTACATCGAGTCGTGGCTGCTGCCCGGGCTTTCCATTCGGGTGACGATCTTCCACTTTCACCCCGCACATCGACGCGATGAGGACTATTACCTCGACCTCGGCGAATTCACCCAGGTCGAGCCGAAGAAGTGGAAGTCGGTGGACCACTACCTCGATATCGTGGTGCGCTCGGGACGCGAGACGGAACTGCTCGACGTGGACGAACTGCTCGCCGCGCACACCGCCGGTTTGATCACCCTCGCCGAGGCCCAGGCCGCCATCGAACACGCGTCCATTGCCATCGACGGCATCGCCGCCAACGGCTACTCGCTGGACCGCTGGCTCGCCACCTTGGATATCACCCTGACCTGGATGTAGTACCACCGCCGAGCTGGCGATGGTCCCGTTGGCGGCACCGCTCGGTGCGGCCAACGATCGGCTCGCCGCACTGCTCTGAACATCCGATAGCCCGCGTACAGTTCAGCGTTCGACGCTGTCGCGCCAGGCCGCGGCCCGCGGGCAGGCAGCGTCGAACCACGGTTCCTTCACATCCAGATACGCCAGCGTTGCCGCCTCGCCGGTCAGCCCGGCCGCCTTGGCCTCACCTTCGCGCTTGACCTCCAGATACTCCGCGCGCACGGCTGCTTCGGCAATCAGCCAGTCCCGGAACAGCAACGCGAATTCCTGCCCCGGCGAACCTGCCACCCGGACATGCACATTCGCCAACCGCCCCGGGTCGGCACTCTGGTGAAACCGCTTGGCCCACAACGCCGTATCGCTGCCCTTCGGATCCGCCGCGGTCGGCTTCGGATTGTCGGCAACGATATCGGGCCGCACCGGAAAACCAGCCGCCCCCAACGCATCTCGCAACCCATCGGCGGCAGCCAGATCCGCCACGGTGATTTGCACATCGATGACATCCTTGGCGGGCAATCCCGGCACCGCGGTGGAGCCGATGTGGTCGATCCGCGAGGCCGCCGCACCACACGCAACCCACAGCCGGGCGATTAGCCGCTGCGCCTGCGCCGCCCACTCGGGATTCGCGGGAACAACGCGCAACTCCGTGCGCCGCGCCGGTGTCGCGGTGCGCAGATTCCGCTCGAACGGCACCAGCCGTTGCGCCCACAACTGCCGAACAACCGAATCAATGGCCCCCGACTCACCGCTATTGTCCAACAGCACATCCGCGACCGCATGGCGCTGTTCATCGGTGGCCTGCGCCGAAATACGTGCCCGGGCATCCGATTCGGAAACGCCCCGGAATTGCACCAACCGCCGTATCCGAGTTTCCGCGGGCACATCGACGATCAATACAAGATTCATCAGCGGCGCGAGACCATTTTCCACCAGGAGCGGAATGTCTTGAACGAGAATCGCATCCGACGGCGCGGCGGAAATCAATTCCGTGGTTCGTTTACCGACCAATGGATGAACAATGGAATTCAACGTGGCACGCGCTTCGTCGGATCCGAATGCCTTGGCCGCCAGCGCCGGCCGATCGAGGCTGCCGTCGGCGGCGAGGATGCCGGGACCGAACGCCGCCACCAACGCCGTCAGGCCTTCGGTACCCGGCTCGACGACCTCTCTGGCGATCACATCGGAATCGACGATCACCGCGCCGAGATCGGCGAGAATCCGCGCCACCGTCGACTTGCCCGCTCCCATGCCTCCGGTGAGGCCGATCCGTAACATTCGACCAGTCTCGCATCCTCGATGTCGCGCCGAACGCAACCCCCTACGCGCACATTCCACCATCTGAAACACCATTTGCCCGATCCGTGACTGGGCCGAGACCATCTCGCAACATTTCCGGTCGATTCTCCGCGCCGGACCACAACTTTCCGACACGCCGAGGCAATTACTCGTGCAAAATACTGTGCCGAACACTTTCGTTCGACTAATCTTCGCCGTGGCGATCCAGGCCAATACCAGCAAGCAAAGGAACATCATTGGGCACCAAAATCAACCAGGTGGGTCGCCACCGCCTGGGCAGGGCGGGGGGCATGCACTGCATCAAGCATCCCGCCGTCGCGGCAGCGCTCGCCGAGCACCGCCGCTCGTGGTTCACCGCTTTGATCAGCCCCGCTCGGCACAGCTTCGCGGCCATGCGAAAACGCTCCGCCGCCGCGACCGCGTACTGGGTGCCTGCGGCCGCCAGCTGACTCTGCCGCCCATCTGGTCATAAACCTCCGGTGACCCAGCCCAATCGGGACTGGGTCACTTCGTGCTGCCGTCATCACCTACATTCCGGCATCGAGGTCATGGTCACCAGGTTCGCGCCCGCACAGACCGATCTCATCGAAATCGAGACCGCCGATATGCAACGTGCCGAGGCCATCGGCCTACCCATGGCGACTGCGGTGCTCGCCCTCGGCGCGGTGGTCGCGGCCACGCTGCCCATTACCGTCACGGCGGCGGGCATCGCAGTCGCCGTCGGCGCGCTCTTCGGCCTGACACCTTTCTGCCCTTCGATCCGCTGGTGCTCTCGGTTGCCACCATGATCGCTACCGGCACCGCGATCGACTACGCGATGTTCATCGTGAGCCGATTCAACGGGGAGCTGCCCCGGCGCGGCGTGCGCGATCGGCGATCCGCCGAGGCCATTGCCGCGGCTATCGGCAGCGCGATCGATACGACCGGCCGCATCATTCTGGCCTCGGGATTCATCGTGATGATCTCGCTGTGCGCGCTGGCAGCGGTCGGGCTGCCGATGCTGAATGGTGTCGCGGTCGGGGTGGTGGTCGCCGTCATCGCCACATTGATCGCGGGCCTCACGCTATTGTCCGCACTGCTGGCGACGCTGGGTCCGGCGGTGAATCTCGGCGCACTGCCGCACCTGCTCAGGCCCGCGGCAGTCCGGTCCGCGACGGCATCGAGCGTATGGGCACGGTGGAGGCATACCGTTATGGGACGGCCCGCGCTGTTCGGCGCGATCGGGGTCGGCTTACTGGCCTCGGCGACCCCGATCACCGGCATACGCTACGGCGTCGATATGGGCCTCACCGCACCGACGGATCGACCGACCGGCCGGGCGACCGAACTCATCGAGGACAGTTTCGGTCCCGGGCTGCTCGCACCGATCGAGGTGGTGGCAGCAGGTCCGGACAGCGGGCCCGCTTGGTGACGAAACCCGTTCCGAAGCTATTCGATTCATCGCCGAACTGACCCGCGACCGCGCATTGCCACGGTGCTGCCGCAGCAGGCGGATGGCCGGGTACTGGCAATCGTGGTACACAAGGTCACCTTCGATTCGACGACCGCCACCGACTTGGTCTCCGATATCCGTTCTCGTGCAGCGGCTCTCGACAATGTAGAAGTTCGCATCGGCGGTCAGCGACGTTCGCTGATGTGCCGCACCGGATTACCGCCTGCTTTCCCTGGGTGATCACGCTTGTTTGACCGTATCGCTGACATTCCCGATTGTGGCATTCCGCCGTATTGTGCTCGCGCTCATGGCAATTCTGCTCAACCTGCTGACTACCGGGGCCGCACTGGGCCGGACGGTCGCGGTATTCCAACACGATGTAAGAGAATCCGCGCTCGGCTTCCGCAGCACCGGATTCCTGGAGATGTATCTACTGATACTGGTATTCGCCGTATTGTTCTGTCTATCAATGGATTACGAGGTATTCCTGATCCGGCGGATGAAGGAATGCTGGGACGAGACCGGTGACAATGCCGCCGCGGTTCGGATGGACTGCAACGGACCGCCCGGCCGATCACCGCGGCGGCCGCCAGCATGGTCGCGGTTTTCGCGAGCTTCCTGACCGCAGGCGGGTCGACGGTATCGCCGCCACCGGCCGTGCGCAGCACATCCAGCACCCTTGGATCGGCCTCGTCGTAGAGGACGAGCATCTCCTTGGTGCCGAACTACCGGTAGACCGAACTCGGCGATACCCCGGCCGCCACCGCGACCCGCTCCACCGTCACATTGCGATACCCGTGCCCGTAGAACAGATCCAGCGCGACGCGCTGGATGCGGCTCATCACCTCGATCTTCCGGCGTTCCCAGGCGGTCCCGGTGAACTCGACGGCCGACTCGGACATCAGGGCGAGAATACCCGCAGCCTAACCTCGCACGATTCCGCTCGGACGGCGTCGCGAACCAGATTGCTGGGTCGGCATCTGGTTGGGCGGCACCGGATACGGGACACCCGAAGTCGTGCTCCCCAGTGCGATATTCGGACCGCACTGGGCGATCGCGGCATCCATCTTCGGCTTCGGATCGCTCAGCACCGGCTTCGCCGTATCCGGGGTCGAACCGAAATCGAAGGCCGAGGTCATATCGCCGGTGACGCTGCGCCGCCACCGCGTCAGATTCGGCACCTCGACGCCGAAGCGGGTCTCGAGCAGTCGGAGCTGGGAGGTGTGATCGAAGGTCTCCGATGCGACCAGCCCGCCGCGGCTGTACGGCGAAATCACCAGGCCGGGAACGCGATACCCCAAACCGATCGGACCCGCGATACCTTTCGAAGCCTTCACCCGATCCAACGGCACTGTGACGAATTCGCCCGGCGTGCCCGCGGGCGCGGTCGGCGGGGTGACGTGGTCGAAGAAGCCGCCGTTCTCGTCGTAGCTGATGATCAGCGCGGTTTTCTCCCACACCTTCGGATTGGAGGTGAGGATATCGAGCAGTTGCACGATGCCATACGCGCCGAAGGCCGCAGGCAGCGCGGGATGTTCACAGTTGATCAACGACGGAATCACCCAGGACACAGCGGGCAACGTGTCGTTGGCGACATCGGCTTGAAAGTCGTTGGGGTACACCGGCGCAAGGCCGCGCCGGGCCAATTCGGAATTCGGATCAGTAGATTGGGTGAAACAGCCGAGCATGCCGTCCAGGATCACCGAGGACAGCGGGCCCGCATCGCGGTTGTTGTAGATCTTCCAGCTGACGCCCGCTTCGGAGAGGTTCTCCGGGTAGGTGCGCCAGCTGTAGACGTGCTGCGGGATCAATGTGGGTGTCTCCAGCAGCGGTCCACCCGCCACGCCATCCGGGTCGATGGTGGCGCTGATCCAGTACAGCCGGTTCGGATCGGTCGGGCCCAGGACCGAACAGTGGTAGTTGTCGCAGATGGTGAACGCATCGGCGAGTTCATGGTGGATCGGAATGTCCTCGCGCAGGTAGTAACCCATGGCCGCGGGCGCGTTGGCCGGGCCGACACTGGCAATGGACATCGGCATCCACTGATCGTTGGCGCCGCCGTTCCAGGCCCGATGCATACCGCCCCAGCTGTGATCCGGATCGTTGATGCATTCACCGTCGAGTGTCGCGCCACGGGTGGTGTCGAGACGGAACGGGTTCACGAAGCCGTCCGGGGTCGGACCGATACCGGGCGTCCAACCGTACTGCTGCCAGGACTTGGATGCCTCACCGAAACCGCGCACGCCGGCCATGGTGCCGAAATAGTGGTCGAAGGAACGGTTCTCCTGCATGAGCAGCACGAAATGCTCGATATCGCCGAGGCCGCCGGTCCCGGCCGGATCGGCGGCGTAGGCACGTTCGATGATCGGATCGGCCCAGGACGCGAGTGCGCCCACCGCTCCGGCCGCGGCGGCCTTCGCCAGGAACTGTCTACGGTTGAGACCGCTGAACGGACTCGCTGCGCACATGCGTGGTGTTCTCTCTCGTCCGGGCTGATTCGTCGGGCTCGATCTTGCCAACGCGCTACCGACTCGCCTGCACCCTATCGCTAAGGCGTGCAGACATTCCGATGAAATTGGTCAATTGTCCGACTGATCGCTATCGGCGGTTCACCGGTGCCGCGCAGTCCTTCTCGTCGACCTCGGCCGTACGCTCGCCCACCGGCCGTGCCGCAGACCATGTTTCGAGCACACCGGTCAGCGAGCAATCTGGTCTTGCCCGGATTGCTCCCCATGTCCGGGCACACTACCGATTGCCGCAACACGAAGGCCCCGGTCCAATCGGACCGGGGCCTTCGCTACTGCTCTACGAATCAGGCGTTGCCGGAGAGCTTCTCACGCAGGGCCGCGAGCTGGGCGTCGCTGGCGAGCGAACCGCCGGAGGACTCGGCCTGGCCGGAGGACGCCTGCGAACCGCTCTCAGAGGAGTAGTTGCCCGACGCGCCGCCACCGTTTGCGGCCTCGGCCGCGGCGTCGGCCGCCATCTTCTCCATCTGCGCGGTGTGCATCTTGTGGCGACGCTCCGCCTCGGCGTAGCGGCCTTCCCACTCTTCGCGCTGCTTGTCGAAGCCCTCGAGCCACTCGTTGGTGTCGGGATCGAAGCCCTCGGGGAAGATGTAGTTGCCCTGGTCGTCGTAGCTGTCGGCCATGCCGTACTTCGACGGGTCGAACTCGGCGTGGTAGTCCTCGTTCGCCTGCTTCAGCGACAGCGAGATCCGGCGACGCTCCAGGTCGATGTCGATGACCTTGACCATCGCGTCGTCGCCGACCGCGACAACCTGGTCCGGGACCTCCACGTGGCGCTCGGCCAGCTCGGAGATGTGCACCAGGCCCTCGATGCCCTCTTCGACGCGCACAAACGCACCGAACGGAACCAGCTTGGTGACCTTGCCCGGCACGATCTGACCGATCGCGTGGGTGCGGGCGAACTGACGCCACGGGTCTTCCTGGGTCGCCTTGAGCGACAGCGAAACCCGCTCGCGGTCCAGATCGACGTCGAGGACCTCGACGGTGACCTCGTTGCCGACCTCGACAACCTCGGACGGGTGGTCGATGTGCTTCCAGGACAGCTCGGAGACGTGCACCAGACCATCGACGCCGCCGAGATCGACGAACGCGCCGAAGTTGACGATCGAGGAGACCACACCCTTGCGGACCTGGCCCTTCTGCAGCTGGTGCAGGAACTCGCTGCGGACCTCGGACTGGGTCTGCTCGAGCCAGGCGCGGCGGGACAGGACCACATTGTTGCGGTTCTTGTCCAGCTCGATGATCTTGGCCTCGATCTCCTTGCCGACGTACGGCTGCAGGTCGCGGACCCGGCGCATCTCGACCAGGGAGGCCGGGAGGAAGCCGCGCAGACCGATGTCGAGGATCAGACCGCCCTTGACGACCTCGATGACGGTGCCCTTGACGGCCTCGTCCTTCTCCTTGAGCTCCTCGATGGTGCCCCACGCCCGCTCATACTGCGCCCGCTTCTTCGACAGGATCAGGCGGCCTTCCTTGTCCTCCTTGGTGAGAACAAGAGCCTCGACCTCATCACCCACGGAAACGACCTCGTTGGGGTCGACATCGTGCTTGATGGAGAGTTCGCGAGAGGGGATGACGCCTTCGGTCTTGTAACCGATGTCGAGCAGGACCTCGTCGCGATCGACCTTGACGATGGTTCCTTCGACGATATCGCCGTCGTTGAAGTACTTGATCGTGGCGTCGATGGCGGCGAGGAAGTCCTCGGCGGAGCCGATGTCGTTGACGGCTACCTGCGGCGAGGTGACGGTGGTGGGCATATGTCGGTTTGCTCCGGACGGATTGTGGTCGGTTGCGGACATTGGAACTTTCGGTACGCTGCGATCTCACCGCGATGACGCGACGTGACGGACATAATGAACGTACCGCACGCGAACGCTTGTGAAACTCAGCACGGGTGTTGGCGTTACTTCTGTACAGTTGCCCCCGCAGATTGTTACTGCAATGACACCGGTACGGCAGTACCCATAGACACTCGCGCGTTCAGCGTACGCGACCTTGGTCCGGCCGGGCAAACCGGTCCCGACGCCACGCCGAGATAGTCTGACGGCGTGTCGGAAGATCGCCATACGCAGGCAAACGCACTGCTCGGGACCACCGCGACCGCGCGGACCAGAATCGGTTCGGCCGCCAGCCAGCAGGCCAGTCGGCGCTGGTGGGACGCCGATGCCGACCAGTATCACGAAACCCACGCCGACTTTCTCGGCGTCGACTCCCCCGAGGGCGAGTTCATCTGGTGCCCAGAGGGCTTGCACGAGGGCGATATGCATTTCCTCGGCGAGCTCGCGGGTAAGCGGATCCTGGAGATCGGATGCGGATCCGCACCGTGTTCGCGCTGGTTGGCCGGACAGGGCGCGCAGCCGGTAGGACTCGATCTGTCCATGGGAATGCTCACGCGCGGACTCGCGGCAATGGCGGGCGGCGGGCCGAAGGTGCCGTTGGTGCAGGCGGGGGCGGAGGCACTGCCGTTCGCCGACGAATCCTTCGATCTGGCGTGTTCGTCCTTCGGCGCGGTCCCGTTCGTCGCAGACTCCGAACAGGTGATGCGCGAGGTTGCGCGGGTGTTGCGGCGGGGCGGTCGCTGGGTGTTCTCGGTGAACCATCCGATGCGCTGGATATTTCCGGACGACCCCGGACCCGCCGGCCTGACCGCCTCGATCCCCTACTTCGACCGCACGCCGTATGTAGAAGTCGACAGTGCGGGCACGCCGACCTACGTCGAACATCACCGCACCATCGGCGATCGGGTGCGTGAGATCGTCGCCGCCGGGCTGCTGCTCGACGACATCATCGAACCGGACTGGCCGGAGTGGCTGGAGCGGGAGTGGGGTCAGTGGAGCCCGCTGCGGGGTGAGTTGTTCCCCGGCACCGCCATCTTCGTCACCCACAAACCGGCCGACACCTAGGTCGTGTTTCGAAAGTCGGGTCACCGTAGCCACAGGTCGATGGCGGCGATGTGGACGGTAGCCAGGAAGCGGACGGCGAGTTTGTCGTATC